>DEPS01000096.1:18932-19119 GCA_002358875.1 Lachnospiraceae bacterium UBA3386
CCCATGGCGACACGCTGTCTCTGGCCGCCGGAAAGAGCCTTCGGCTTACGGTCAAGCAGGTGGGAAAGGTCGAGGATCTTGGCGGCCTCTTTAACGGCCTTGTCGATCTCATCCTTCGGAACCTTGCGGAGCTTGAGGCCGAACGCCATGTTGTCATACACGGACATGTGGGGATACAGAGCGTAGT
>DEPS01000096.1:19148-19291 GCA_002358875.1 Lachnospiraceae bacterium UBA3386
AGAGCGTAGTTCTGGAAGACCATCGCGATATCCCTGTCCTTGGGCTCGACGTCGTTCATGCGCTTGTCATCAATAAAGAAATCACCGGAGCTGATGTCCTCAAGACCCGCGATCATACGAAGGGTAGTGGACTTGCCGCAGCC
>DEPS01000096.1:19317-19875 GCA_002358875.1 Lachnospiraceae bacterium UBA3386
TTGCCGCAGCCGGAGGGGCCGACGAAGATGATGAATTCCTTGTCCGCGATTTCCATATTGAAATCTTTAACGGCATGATAGCCATTGGGATATTTCTTGTTGACATTCCTGAGAGTTAAACTTGCCATTTCTTCCTCCTCAAAACCTTTTTCTTTGTATTAATATTTTTTAAAAAACCGGCATTTGCCTTCTGTGTCTGCTGTTTCTAAGAGTATACAGAAAACTCTTCCGCGTGACTATGGTATGACTAAACAAAAATAGCTGACAAATCATGACATCCCATGCCGTAACATAAAAATGACGGCTTCAACAGCCGTCATTTTGTATAATAATTTTTGTATTTTTCGTCAATCTGCCGAAACGCCTTCCGACCCGTCCTCCGGCCGGGAGTTTCCGGTAAGGAACCTCCTGTAAGGGGCTTCCGGTCGGTGGATTCCTGAAAGGGGCTTCCTGCCCGCGGCTTACGGTCGGGGGATTCCTGAAAGGGGCTTCCCGCCCGGGGTTTCCAGTCAGGGAGTTCCTGAAAGGGGCTTCCTGCCCGCGGTTTTACGGTCAGGG
>DEPS01000020.1:0-3647 GCA_002358875.1 Lachnospiraceae bacterium UBA3386
CTGTCTGCGTGATGTTTTCCACTATGGCATTATCTTCCATTTCTCCAAGGTTTTTTCCGGTTTCCCTGTCATAAATAATGATCCTGCCCTGCTCTGCCAAAAGACGATGTTTTTTTGTGAAAAATTCTTTTCCGGAGGAATAATCCTCTGAATCCTCTCTGGTCTCTTCAGCTTTTTTATCCTGTGAAAGATCCCCTCCATCCGCGGCAGCAAAGCCGCCCGAGCCGGCAGAGTTGTCCACGCCGTCTGCCTCCCCGGCCTGCAGTTCAGAGTTTTCTTTTTCATCTTCCGAAGGATCCTCTGTCCTGTTTTCATTTTCGCCGATTTCTGTCTTGAAAACTGCGGGATCATAGACCCCCAGGGCATCCGTCAGGGCTTTCTGGGCCTTTGACAGATAATAGCTGTCCTGCACAAGAACAGATCCGCCTGTGACACGCTCCCTTAGGACAGGGAGATCTTCCCTCAGAACAGACAGTCCATCTTCTTCAATAAGAACTGTTTCCGCCTGGGAATAATCCGCAAGCGAAAGCAGGACCGCGTCCAGGGCGGATTCGACAGCCTCATCCCGGTCTCCTGAGTCCATGGCATCCTCTGAATTTCGCACCGCGTCCATAATGCCCATTTCCGTCTCCGCTGTCACGATCTGCCTGTTCTTTTGTTCCATCTGCCTGCGTATCCGGTAATTATATAGACCAAACAGAGCAGTTAAAAGAAAGAGCAGGACTGCGGCAGCAATGCCGCGCAGAGTCTTCTGCCGCCGTTTTATGCCGTCGAACCCGCGATGAAACTGCCTGCTTTTTTCCGTCAGATGCTCCTCCATAAGCTGATGGAGGAGGCGGTAACTTCCCTTTTCGTCCTTAATAAGAATACCGGTCCGCCTGTGAAGAATGTCCAGGACGGCCAGTCCGTACCACTCATCCGCATTTTTCGTTTCAAGCCTGAGCTCTGCAGTCCTCCCGATCCACTGAGGGAAAACAGCAGTGATCGCCCTGCCGCAAAGCTCCTTATAGCACTTCTCCGCAGTCCCGATAAGCTCCGCATCTGTCATTGCGCAGCCCCTGTCATGGATCCTTGCCGCTATTTCCGGAAGCAGATAGGAAAAAACGGCATCAAGCCCGGCCGCTTTGCTTTTCTTCTGACGAAGCACGGAAAAATACGCAACCAGGAGCTCTTCTCTGCTCTGCAGCCTGCCCGGGCTCGTCCCCTGTCCTCCTACAGCCTGTATATACATGGAAAGAAGGATGGGAAAGCCGAGAAGGTCAAAAACCTCAGGGTTCTCGGGCGGAAGGATGCCCTCCCTGGAAAGCTTTTCCCGGATCATGGCCGGCTCCAGCCGGCAGAGGGATAATTTCGTAAACAAAAGGCCGCCGGGATCGCTTCGGCTTGTCATGAGGATCCTTACCCCCTCTTTTTGCGAGAGAAGAATGATCTCATCAAGCAGAGGCCCTGTATTCCCGGATGCCTCATTAAAGCCGTCAAGAAGAAGATACAGGACCGGACCGCATTTGGGACCGCCTTTTTTGTCCAGAAGCTCCATAAGCTCTCTGCGGGCTCCCTCCATGCTGTCCGTCCCGGGCTTGAACCTCATTCCCTCCAGCAGCGTATTCCTGAGAAAATGGTCCCCGCCGTCCCGGTAGCCATACAGTGAAATGTAAAAAACAGCCGACGCGTTCTCTCTGTATTCCCTGTCCTTACAATAAGCTGCCCAGGCAAGATACATGAGCGCCGTCGTCTTTCCCATGCCGCCCCCACCAAGAATGAGAAGGGGCTTTTCCGGATCAGGAGCATTCAGAGCCTCCTCACCAGGCGCTTTCTTATCCTTCTGACCGTGCGTATCCGGAGCCGGTAAAGCAGGCGCATCCAGGGCTTTCGGACCAGGCAGATCCGGGGCCGCTGAGACAGGTGCGCGCTGATCCCCCGGGGCATTACAGCCGCCCGCAAGCTCCAGAAGATCCCACCTTGTCCCGTCCTCTGTCTCGACGCTGAGAGGATAGATCCTGCCCTCCTCCTGCACGAACCGAAGAGAAACATTTTCCCGCATAAGGCCTGATATACGTCCGCGCCCGTTTTCCCACAGGGCCCAGCGCGTAATCCCCAGGCCCAGAATGCGGTCCTCCAGTTCTTTAAGATCCGCCAGCATACTTTCTGCATTCCGGTACCGCTTTCCCGGCGATGGAGAAAGCCCTTTTCTGAGGATCCGCCTGAGCATGGACAGGACAGGTCCGGACAGCCCCCTGCACCAGGGCAGAGATTCCGGATCGGGCAGGGCTGCCCCGATCTGCTCCAGTTCGTAAAGCCTCCTCCCGGAGATGATATTCCAGAAAACTGCTGTCATGGAAAACAGGTCCGTGTGCGGCCCGACGAAGGAAAACCTCCCCATTCTTACCTCGGGGGCCGTATAACCCTCCTTCATACTCAAAACTATGGAGGGATTCCCCGCAGCCTCTTCCCTGGTGTAAACACTGTTAAAATCGATCAGGGTCGCCCGCTCACGTTCGTTTTTTCCGATCAGCAGTATATTGTCGGGACTGATATCCAGGTGCAGATAATCCGTCTCATGAAAAGAGGAAAGCACCTGCAGGGCTCCGCGCACGATATGTACCGCCCGCAGAAGAAGCTCCGGCCTGCGGGCGGATTCACCAGTCTGTCCTGCCGCGCTCTCCCTGTTCTCAAAGGGCACCGATGACTGCATATCATAATGCCCTTCCGCTGACATACGCAGGATCTCCTCCCTGAGGCTTCGGCCTCCGCTGTAGCCCATGACCCCGTAGAGCGTGCTGCGGCAGGTAAAGGTATTGATATGAATGTCAAGATCTTCCGGGATCTCCTCCGCCATCCTGCTGTGGATCCCGTTCGCCCGCAGAAACTTCTCCCTGTACTCCCGGTAAAGCTCCTCTGACTTCTTTTCGATCACAAGATCCCCGCCCTCAGATCTGAATATCCCGCCCTGAGGGTCATGGGGAAACAGCTCCCTTATCAATACGCGGTGCAGGATACGCGGATCCTGACTGTCATGATAGTGCCCTGTATAGGCGAGCACACTCGAGCCCCGCCCCAGGTCCTTCTCGACCACGCACTCCATGCCCGGAAACCGGAGCCTTGTCCCGCCCGGCAATACTTCTCTTTTGTCCATTGTCAAATCATACTTTCATAAAAATAAAAGAACTCATCAGCTTCATTTATTTCACCCGGATCTTCGTCCAGTGCGAAGATGTAGAAGATTTTCTCTGATGCAATGTATTATAACAAAGAGCTGTATCCTGTGCATCTTCTTTCACGGCCACCCGTAAGCTGCACAGCCTGCGGCCTCGCATTTCAGAAGACCGCAGGCACAGGATCATTTGATCCTGAATTTTCTGGTGACCTTGCTTCCCCGGAAATCGCCGCGCCCTTCAACGATCACGCTGGCCTTTCCGCGCCTTACATTGTTTTTGTAGAAGACCTTGTAATCGCGGTCCTTTTTAAGCTTTTTCCCTCCGTAGGTCACTTTTACGGTTGGCTTTTTGGCTTTTCCGTCGTAAGCAAACGACTCCCTTGAAAGCGTAACACAGGAACTGCCAAACTTCCTGGGGCCCTTTTTGTTCACGCTTTTTGCCATACTCCAGTCCCTGCCCGCAGTTTTGGTTTTTGCCATGCTCCCGGCCACG
>DEPS01000020.1:3697-48088 GCA_002358875.1 Lachnospiraceae bacterium UBA3386
CATGCTCCCGGCCACGTCCCCGGCATTGCCCGCGTCACCGCTCTTTTTGCAGGTAAAACCTGACAGGACAGCTGTCTGCGCTTTATTTACGGACAGCGCTGCATATACATCCACCCCGCAGGTAAAAAACACGATGCTGAAAACAAGCGTCAGGGCTGTCAGCCCGCGCCGGATGCCGCTTTTCCTTGTTCCATTTCCGCAGCTGCATGTGCAGATATTCAGGACGCTATTCATCTTTTTTACCTCCTCTCTTCTTTCGAAAACATCGACTGCCTTCAGACGGGCAGCTCTGTTGAGAGGAGTTTATTTGGTTCGAATTTTCGTTTTTGAAAATCGATTCCGAAAAGAGACCTGTGCGAAGGGGCTGCTGTTCCTGCATCCCCTTCGTACAGGTCAAAAAAAACTCCGGAAGCAATTCCTGAGTTTTTTTAAAATAATTGTGTGCAATCCAATTTATAAAAGAATTGTGTACAATCTAATTTAGTATTGACAACCCTTTCATACGGTGTTATTATCTCCAAAACATGATTGTTAGCACTCATGTAATCCGAGTGCTAACAATCGCATCAGGAATTTAGATAACCTTATTACCGTTTATTTAAATTCTGTTTTTAGATCATACACATATTCATTTTTCAAAATACCCGTTCATGCGGGTGCGGGTTTTCGCCTGTAAGGCACCTGCCGCAAAGGGCAGCTTCAAAGGGTTAAAAGTAAAAGGACAAAAAAAGGATCAGATAATAAGAAAAAGGAGAAAAATCAAGAAATGACAGTCGTACCTGTATATAATGTCGTTGTCGTCCCGGACGCCAATATTTTCTTCGGGATCGAAGCGTATAAACAGATGACCGGCCGTGCTCCTTTCGAAGGCGAGAAGGTCATCGTCATGATGATGCGGGCCAACAACAGCCGCGAGGAGATTGAAAAAGAGAGTTTTTATCCGCTGGGCGTCTCGGGAGTCATCACAGAGGTCAATCTGGCGGGGTATCTTGTCATCCATACTCAGGGTCGTGTCCATTTTGACAATATTACAGTCTACAGTGACCACACGATCGAGCTTGCTGTCACAAGAAAACCCGATACGGACGATCTGGATCCCGCTTACGAGATGCAGCGTCTGGAAAAGCTCAAAAATCTGGTGATCGAATACACATCGATGTTCCAGTGGGGTTCTCTCGCCCAGGCCTACTCTGAGCAGTGGACCAATATCGGCGAGATCGCGTCGCTCCTGTCGCCCTGGCTTACGATCAGCAATGAGGAGCGCTATGCCCTGCTCGCAGAGGACTCCAGAAAGATGCGGAGCGAGACCATGGAGAAGGTCCTCTATGAGAGCCTGGAGCAGTTCCATGTCAACAATGAAGCCCGCAGTGCCCAGGAGGAGGGCTATCAGAAGGTCTACCGCGAGCAGGCGATCAAAAAGCAGATCGAATACCTGCAGAAAGAGCTGGACGAGATGCATCCCGAAAGTATCACGGATGTACGCCGCTTTGAGGTAAAGATCGAGGAATCCGGCATGAATGAGACCGCCCGCAAGGAGGCGGACAAGGTTTTAAACCGCTACCGCCAGGAGGGCCAGAACAGCCCCGAATCCGGCATGCTGTATGATTACCTTGATTTTGTGACGGGTCTGTCCTGGAAAAACGAGGAGTCGCAGGAAATCGACCTCGACGAAGCGGAAGCCGTTCTCGAGGAGGATCATTTCGGTCTGAAAAAGGTCAAGGAGCGCATTATCCAGCAGATCGCAGTCATGAATCTCAAAAAACAGCAGTCCGGCTCTATCCTGTGCTTTGTCGGTGCGCCCGGTACCGGCAAGACCAGCATCGGCCAGAGCATCGCCAAAGCCCTGCACCGCAAATATGTCCGCGTCAGCCTGGGCGGCGTGCGCGACGAAGCCGACATCCGCGGGCACAGGCGCACCTATATCGGCGCCATGCCGGGAAGGATCATGGACGGCATCCAGAAGAGCGGCGTCTCGAACCCGGTCATGGTTCTGGACGAGATCGACAAGCTCTCCGTCTCCTATAACGGCGACCCCGCAAGCGCCCTGCTGGAGGTTCTTGACCCGGAGCAGAACAACAACTTCACGGATCATTACATGAACGCCCCCTATGACCTGTCCAACGTTCTCTTCATATGCACGGCCAACACGCTCGACACCATCCCGGAGCCCCTGCTCAACCGCATGGAGGTCATCCAGTTCCAGGGCTACACCGCAACGGACAAGCTGCAGATTGCCAGAAGGCACCTTCTCCCCAAAGCCCTGCAGGCTGTCGGCATCAGCCCCGAAAACCTCGATCTCTCCGACGAGATCATCCGCGTCATCATCTCCGACTACACCCAGGAAGGCGGAGTGCGCGGCCTTCGCAAGAGACTCGAGACACTCAGCCGCGCCGCGGCAGTCAGGATCGTAAGGGAAAAAGCAAAAACCGCCATAAAACCGGTAAAGAACTCTGATACTTCCACGGATTTAGATTCGGCAGATTCTCCTCTCAGCCAGGAATCTCCTGCTTCAGACTCTCCTGCCTCCGGGCCAAGTGACAGCTCACCTGCTAAAGGCTCTGTGTCCTCTGAAGACTCGTCCGGCTCTCCTGTCCGCATCACAGTGACGAAGGAAAATCTGCGCGATTTCCTGGACATGCATCCTGTCTATCACAAGCAGGTGAAGGAAAGCGCCAGCCCCGGCATCGTGACGGGTCTTGCCTGGACCGCAGCAGGAGGCGAGATCCTCTACATTGAAACACTTCTCACGAAGGGTAAAGGCGAGGTCGTGATCACCGGTCAGCTGGGCGATGTCATGAAGGAATCGGCCATGATCGCCGTGACCCTGGTAAAATCCCTCTTCCCGGAAGAGACCAAAAAGCTCTCGGAGCACGACCTGCATATCCACGTACCGGACGGCGCGACGCCCAAGGACGGCCCCTCTGCAGGCATCACGCTGACCACTGCCCTGTCGTCCCTTTTCACAGGAAAGGCTGTCCCGCCCAATATCGGCATGACCGGGGAAGTCTCTCTCCAGGGCGGCGTCGAACCCATCGGCGGCCTTCCTGAAAAGCTCCTCGCCGCACAGCGGGCCGGCGTAAAGCGTGTCTTCATTCCTGCCGACAATGTCGACGACCTGCGGGATGTCCCTGAGGAAGTCCGCCGGAATCTGGAGATCACACCTGTCAGCCGGGCCCAGGAAGTCCTGAGGGCCCTCGGCATCCTTTAAACAGGGTCTGAACTGTAACCTCCAACTATACATATTGATACTATAAAAAATTATTTGGCAAATAAGACAGATTTATGCTATATTTTGTATGTATTCCTCAACTGTTGTATTAAGCCTTTGCCAATTTTGGGTCAGGGGCATTTCTTTCAGCTATTTTTTCTAAGCACCGAGATGAAAAAAGCCATGAACAGTAAACCGCCTTAATGACAACCTGCCCTATTTCAGGTTATTAACCAAAAATCAACAATTATCATAAGACAAAGGGGAAAACAATGCTTAAAAAGAAAATTTCATGTCTTATCGCTATGATAATGGTAGCAGCCATGCTCCTGCCCCTCAATGTTTTTGCTGCATACACGCAGAAATATGAGTACAGGGTGTGTGATCTTGCACCGTCTGCTACAGCGTCATCGAAAGGCGAAAGTTCCAAATATGATAGTAAGACGGACACGGGAACTGATATCTACTATATGTATCGTATTAAGCTCTCCAAGCCGGGGTTTATCATCATTTCGTGCAATAAGGCTGATAACAGTCTGTCCCTGTACAAGACATTCGTGAATGGCCAGGACATAGACAAATCCACATCCATTGTGGAGTACTCCGGTGCCAAAAAGTATTTCCAGGTGCTTTCCAAAGGAACTTACTATCTGCATGTCAATAAGCCTTGTAAGTTTAGTTACAAATTCTATGAAGTGCAGGCCCCTAAGAACGTGTATCGCACGAAGGCCTCGACGCTTACTTCCGGCAAAAAAGCCAATGTAACATTTGCTATTGGCAGAGAGGCCAGCAGGTACTATAAGTTTACGGTGGAAAATGACAGGATCGTTGGCGTGAAAATGGACCGCAAGGACGGAACCGATTCTATTAATTTCGTGCTGCTCAACTCAAAAGGCAAACTGATCGGGCAGCCTGGAGTCGGTGGAGATTCCCTCGTTCAGGCGCTTACGAAAGGAACGTATTATATCCGGGTTGACCGGGACGACGAAATAGAAGATGACGACCATTACGTCGGAAGGTTTGCAACCCTGTACTTTGTTCAGTAACGTTTATATGACTACTGTGCAAAATGCTTTTCCTTTAATCTGGATTACATTCATATATATATGAATGTACGGTGCAGAAAATAATAAGCGAAAGAAAGGAATATCATTCATTCAGGAATATACACATAAAAAATGGCATAAAAAAAGCCGTTCACCAAAGCATACAGTGAACGGCTCTTTTTATTATCTTTATAATCTCTTTTTGTCGTTCCGACCGACTTTCCTTTGCTTTTTTACATCACAACCTTCCTGCCCCGTCAAGGGGTCAGGACTGATCTACATCTGATACATTGTTTTTGCGTAGGGCTTGAGCAGATAATAGAATCTGCGGCCCTTTTCCTTTCCGTACTGTTTCAGGAGCGCATAGCGGAGAGAATTCAGGCTGTTCAGCTTTTCCCTGACTCCAAGAAGAAAATCGGGCAGATCTTTGGGATATTCCTCCGAATAATCACTGCGTGAAAAGATGATCTCGCAGTACCATGCATATTTCTGCCTCAGATCGGCTTTGAGCACCGGAATACTCCTGGGATTCTTTCTGATGGAAAGATAAATGTCCTTTCCCTGTTCCCCGTAGATAGCAGCCAGCTGATTATGGAGCTCTGCCAGATTGTCGGCGCCGATACAGGCGGCGATCCTGGCGATCTCCTCTTCAGAGGGAGCTTCCAAAGCAGTTTCAGTCTGAACATTTTCCACTGAAGGCTTTTCTTCCTCTTTGTCCTTTTCAGGGACCTGTTCGGTTTTTCTGGTTCCGGATTTTGATCTGCGGGATTTCGACCTGCGTGAACGCTGATGATGTTCTGACTCGGAAGCAGCTTCGTCCGTATTCTCGTCCGCCTGTTCAGACCCGTTTCCGGTCAGAGACACGCCCTCTTCCGCATTTTCTTCCCTGTTTACGGCAGCCAAGTCACCTGTATCGGATTTTTTGCCGTCGTCTTCCAGTGAAAGCTCTTTTCGATCTTCTGGAAGATCCGTATCTTTTTGACCGCTCTCATCCTGACCTGAGCTTTTGTCCGTAAATCGGACAGGATCGGAAGTCCTCCCGGAATCCTTTTCTCCAGCGGGAACTACGACCTCATTCCTTTCGGAACCCTTTTCCCCAGAGAGATCCACGACCTCATTACTTTCGTAATCCTTCCCCTCAGAGAGATCTACGACCTTATTCCTTTCGGAATCATCCTTTTTCTCTAAGAGGTCTACGTCCTCATCCCTTTTAGATTTCTCCGTATCCGGGCCGCTTTCTCCGTTCAGATCTTCGACAGGATCCCTGTCCTCATCCTTAAAGGATCTGTCACTTATGTCACCGTCCTCTTCGTCCGTATCTGCGAAAACATCTCCGTCCGTGTCGGCTTTCCCGAAAGAATCCGCATCCTCTTTTTCGTCGGAACTGTCATAAGCTTCTGCAATAGACTCCTCATCTTCATCAGAGTCTTCGCCGCGGAAAGTATTCCTGTCCGAATCAAAATCTGCATCTGAATCAAAATCTCTGTCTTCGTTTGAACGGGAGTCAGCGTACAGATCAGGAGAAGGGTCATCATCTTCCATGGCTAAGCCGGCGTAAGAATCAAAGGACAGATCCCCGCCCTCATCCAAGCCGGTATAGTCCCGGTCAGCTTCAGCGTCTTCTTCATCCAGACTGCGGGAAAGCAGGCCGGTCTCCCCGCCTGCCTCATCTGTTACTGAAATCCCGTAAACTCCTTCTTCGAGATTTTCATCTTCCAGAACAGACGAAAGCGCCCTCTCCGCATCCCTGAGATTAGGACGTGAAGACCTTCCTTCCTGCTCAGAGCTTTCCCCGGACATCCTGCCGGAGGTTTCGATATCTTTCTTTTCCGGTAACCCTGCTTCTTCATCAGCGGACACATTCTGCAGCTGTGCGCGCTCGGGCGAAAAGTCTTCCCTGTTTCTCCGCTCCAGATTTCTGCACTCTTTTCCGGTGATCCGTTTGACCGTCTTTTTCCTGCGTCTCCAATACTTGACGGCGGCATCGAAGCCGGTATCATTTGTCACGATCACAAATCTTCCGTCTTCGTTCTCACAGATGCGGTAGCCCAGCTCTGAAACGAGCTGGAAATCCAGCGCATTCGTGCCCTCATAGCATTTTATGAATGTGACCTTCCTGTCGGATTCCTTGAGCCTGATCAGGCTGTCATAGCTCATATGCGGGCTGTTTCTGGTATAAAAAACGACCAGCTCCATTTTTTCCGCAGGCAGATCAAGAAGGGGGATCCAAAAATCCCCGACATTTTCGCTGTCAATCAAATATTGTACTGTCATACACATTCCCTGATCGGTCGGAACGGGGTCATTATAACATGTAAAAGATCTGATGCGCAACAATTACCGGCCATGCTCATGATAGGGCATGGCCGGTAATTATTATTTTTCCATATGTACATGGACCTGAGGGAAAGGTATTTCAATGCCGCCCTCGTCAAATTTCTTCTTGATCGTCTCCGTAATCTGCCATTTTGCAGCCAGATAATCGGAGGACTCAACATAACAGTTCATTCCGAGATTGACAGAACTGTCTGCCAGACTGTCGACAAAAATACTGACCGGCCGGTCATGCAGGACATATTCGCTCTCTTCACTGATCCTTTGAAGAATTTCCTTTGCCTTTGCGATATCCGAACTGTAGCTTATTCCGACAATTGTATCCAGACGGCGCTGGGGATTTCCTCCGCAGTTGGTGATCGCGCAGTTTGAGATCTGACTGTTTGGGATCGTCAGGACACAGTTGTCCTTTGTTGTCAGGGTCGTATAGACGAGCCCGATCATCGTGACTGCCCCCTCTCCATAGCTGGTGATGATATAATTTCCCACCTTGAAAGGACGGGTCAGAAGCAGCAGGATCCCGCCAGCCACATTGGACAGGCTTCCCTGCAGGGACATGCCGATCGCCAGCATCAGCGTACCCAGAACCGTGACGATCGAGGCAGTGTTGATCCCGAGCTGGCCAAGGATCATGAACAGCAGGAATATGCGCAGGGCTGATTCCACCGCCGAAGAAAGAAAGCGCACCAGAGCGATATCGGCCTGTGCCTTCGTCAGCGCCCGCTCCACCATGATGCGGATGAGATGAATGATCTTTTTTCCGACCACATAGATCACAATGCAGACGATGATATTGAAGGCAAGGGTGCGGATCCCCGGCAGCATGTCCTCAAACAGTTTTTTGAGATTTGAAACCGTCAGATCCGAGGGCTCGATCGGTTCCAGCTGATCCGCAACGACACTTTCCGCAGCAGTACTTAAAATATCCAGATTCTCCATAATTTATTTCTCTTTTCTCAGAATCTTCTCTACTGTTTCTTTTCAGCATGCAGGTTTTTACTCCCCGATCGCTTTTCTGATCGCCGCCATCAGATCATCATATTCCTCAAAAGCTGTCAGTTCCGGATGATCTTTGCGTATCTGATCTGTCGTCCTGAACAGGAAGCCGTCCTTTCCGGCCTTTATCATGGCCAGATCATTGTAGCTGTCCCCGATACCGATGGTCTCAAAACCGACCGACTGCAGTGCTTTCACAGTCGAGTATTTTGAATTCTCCACCCGCATTTTATGCCCGGTAATCTCCCCGTCGGGAGCCACGATAAGAGAATTGCAGAACAGTGTCGGCCACCCGAGCTTCTTCATGAGGGGCTTTGCAAACTGCGTGAATGTGTCACTGATGATAACTGCCTGGGTGATACTCCTGAGTTCATCGAGAAACTCAACCGCGCCGGGAAGGGGATCGATCTTCTCAATAGTTGCCTGAATCTGCGGCAGACCCAGCCCGTGCTCCTTCAGGATCGCCCTCCTGTAAGCCATCAGTTTATTGTAGTCCGGCTCGTCACGTGTTGTACGCTTAAGCTCCGGAATCCCTGTAACCTCTGAAAAAGCGATCCAGATTTCCGGGACCAGTACTCCTTCAAGATCCAAACATACGATATGCATCTTCTCATCCTTTCCATTTTTTACTTTTTCCCGAACCGCGATCTGATTCCTCTTGAAATCTTCTGTGCAGCCGAGAGGGCTCTGACCATACGCTCCGGGGGAACGTGTTTTTTACATGACCCCAGAAGAGGCTTTGTATCTTTTCCTGCGGAGAACCGGAATGATCCGTTTCGCTTTGTCTGTACCTCGAACCTGGGGATCCATTTTCCTCCCATTACGACGTCGGCAACGATATAATCAATCTCCTCCCAGGGGATCTGGACATAGTTCTCCACATTTCTGTCGTCATAAAACTCAAAAGCCCGGTCTCCCACCATTACTTTTCCATACTGTCCTATCCCGTGGAAGGCAGTCGCCCTGCAGACATATTCTACCTGAGTATTGAGCGATTGTGCCATCGGTTCACCTCCTTTCCTGCGCGTTCTCATTGTACCCCGGGGCACAGCGCGCAAAATACCTGTCTATCCTAACACGCCGCTTCTGTTTTTTCAAACATTCATTTTACCAAAAAATGCCCCTGCCGGGCGTTTTACCGCTCGCAGGGGCATTAATGTCTCAACCTCTACAGAAAACGACACATTTCATCTGACGTTCGCTGCAGATCAGGCATGTAGTCAAGCAGCCTCAGACTGCAGCACCTCTTTACATGATGCCGATGACGTGGAAAACGATACCTACGACAAAGAGGCCCAGAATGATGACGATCGGGGAGACCTTCTTCTTGAGCAGATACATGCACAGGAAGGTAAGGAGCAGAGCCGCAAGTCCGGGGACCAGTGAATCCAGGTTGTCCTGGAGTGTGGTCACCTTGGTGGGATCAAGAGACAGACCGGCTGCGTACTGTGAGAGAGCTGCCCTGATGCCCTCTCCGCCGTTGGGCAGGCTGGCCCAGTCAATGTAAGCTCCTTCGGAAAGAGTGACCTCCGAGACCTTCACAGGGAAGCCCACGGAGACCCAGCGCTGTACCAGTGCGCCCAGAACGAACATACCCAGAATGGATGCGCCCTGCGTGACCTTCTGGAGAAGACCGCCGGACAGATCCTTGGTGATGGCGGTACCTGCCTTGTAGCCGAATTCCTGTGTGTACCACAGGAAGGCATAACGGATCACGTTCCAGAGGACGAAGAAAAGGATGGGTCCGAGAATATTGCCGGTCAGGGCAAAGGACGCTGCCAGAGCGCCCAGGATGGGACGTACTGTAAACCAGAAGATCGGATCGCCGACACCTGCCAGAGGTCCCATCATACCGACTTTAACGCCCTGGATGGTCGCGTCATCGATGGGGGCACCATTTGCGCGCTCCTCCTCGAGTGCGAGGGTGACGCCCAGAATGGGGGCGCCGACATAGGGCTGGGTGTTGAAGAATTCAAGGTGACGCTTTAATGCCGCCGCCTGTTCCTCTTTTGTTGTATAGAGTCTTTTGATCGCGGGGATCATTGCGTAGCAGTAACCGCCGTTCTGCATACGCTCGTAGTTCCAGGATCCCTGAAGGAAAGTGGAACGGAAACAGACAGATATTCTGTCCTGTTTTGTCAAAGCGACTTTCTTTTCAGCCATTTCACATACCTCCTACAGATCAATAGTCATTGAGGATATCGCCGAGGGGATCTCCGCTTCCGCCTGCTGCGCCGCCGCCTGCTGCGCCGCCGCCTTTCTCGCTCAGATTCAGGTAGACGAAGGCGATCGCGACAGCGATGATGCCCAGACCGATCAGGGTCAGATTGGAGATCGCGGCAAGAGCGAAGCCGATGAAGAAGAAGGGCCAGACTTCAGCCGTTGCCATCATGTTGATGACGAGGGCATAACCGACGGCCACGACCATGCCGCCGCCGATGGACATACCGTCCGTCAGCCATGCGGGCATGCTGTTGAGGAGTCCGGAAACGACCTCAGAGGGGACGACGCAGAGGGCCGCCGCAGGGATCGCGATACGAAGACCCTGCATGAAAATCGCGCCCCACTGAAGCATCTCAATTTTACCGAAATCAGCTTTCTCAGCCGCCGCGTCCATGCCGTGGACGATCGGAACGGCAAGCGTACGGGCGATCATGGTGAGGAACAGACCTGCGACTGCAAGCGGAATGGCGACCGCGATAGCAGTGGAAACGCCGTCAGCGCCCTGTCCGCCCTTGACAAGGATGATCGCGCTCGCGACGGAAGCCAGCGCCGCGTCGGGAGCAACTGCCGCGCCGATATTGGCCCAGCCCATGGCGATCATCTGAAGGGTGCCGCCCAGGATGATGCCCGGAATAGGCTGCCCTGTCACGATGCCGATCAGGGTACAGGCTACCAGCGGCTGATGGAACTGGAATTCATCCAGGATTCCTTCCATACCGGCAAGGAAAGCAACGATAATTACCAACACTATGGATATAGCGTTCATAGATTCCTCCTGTCCTTTTTACATATTGGCGAGCTCTGTACGCGCCTTTTCGATGATGGCGTTCATATCCTCTTTGGAGTCCGTGGGAACCTTGCGTACATCGAATGTGATCCCCATGCTCTTGAGCTCGTCGAAGGTCTCCACATCCTCTTTGCCGAGGGAGAGGACCTTGTTGACCGCGACTTTTCCGAGGGAATGCGCCATGGAACCGACGTTGAGTTCCTTGATGTCAACACCGCCCTTGATCGCGCGGAGCGCGTCCTGAGGTGTCTCAAACAGAAGCAGTGCCTTGGTCGCGCCAAAACGGGGATCCTTCGCGACCTGGATGATCTTGGAGATCGGAACAACATTGGCCTTGACGCCGGGAGGCGCGGCCTGCTCGATCAGTGTCTTGCGAAGGTCATCATGGGCGACGCCGTCGGAACACACAATGATCCTGGTCGGCTGTGTCGTCTTGGACCAGGCGGTCGCCACCTGCCCGTGGAGCAGACGGGAATCAATACGCGCAAGCACATATTTGATATGACCGTCGCCGAGAACGGTTCCCGGAGGAATGGCTCCCGTGGGCTCCGAAGAAGCTGCTGCCTGTACGGGAGCTGCCTCCTCAGCAGGCATAAGAGACTCAGGATGTGTCGTGATCCCGCTTCTCGCCGCCGAAATGATTGCCGTCGCTACCTCGCCCGCCGTCTCATAATCATCTCTTGCCCCATACGCCTCCGCGATCATGGGCAGGTTCATGCCTGTCACGACCGCCCATCCGGGATGATCGGCACTCAGCAGGAAGATCTGATTATAGGGCGTTCCGGCATACAGATCGCACAGGAACAGCACATTCTCAGGATCCTCCATCTTTGCGACCGCTTCCTGGATCTTCGCGCGAAGGTCATCCGGCGTCTCACCGTTGTGGAATGTTACAGGAATTACATCATCCGCTTCGCCGAAAACCATGCAGGCGGAAGAATAAATCCCTGTCGCAAAGTCTCCATGACTTGCAAGGATAATCCCTACCATTTGTTTACTCCCTTCTTTTTAATTTTCTTATACGCGCAGGGAACAGCCCCCTGAGCATACATGAATTGCAATTTCAATTATAAATTTTTATAAAATTTATGTCAATATGTAGTTTTTTCTGAGCTTTTCTATACACAATAAACAAAACAGCCGTCAATATTTAGAACGGCTGTTTTGTCCGGATATAGTCTCTTCTTTGTCGTATTTTCCTTCGTCGCTTATGCACTTCATCACAGCCCGGGCATGTCCGCACGAAGATGGTCCGTAATCTCCCCGGGAATGACGAACTCCACTGTCCCCATATACATGGGCGCCACCTCCATCTCGTTAAAGCAGATCACAATATCCCCATGATCGTTTATGTAAAAATCCTGATCTTCACTGATCTCACTAAAATCCTCATCCGGAGATTCTTCGGAATCGATCCAGTATTCCATATCCGGATTTTTCATACGGCTTCTCATCTGTTCTTTAATGTTATTGCTGACCGGTGTGACATAATCCGTCCCTTCCCGGAAACAGTCTGCCAGAAAAACCCGGCGGCCCGTCTTTTTATTAATGACAAAATGCGTCACCTGTTCAAATCCGTCCGCTGAGGAGGTATAGGAGAGAACGCTCAGGCACAGCCATTCCTCAGAGTCTGTGACCTTGTCGCAGAGAAAACGCATGGCGTGATAACCGGTCTCTTCCGCAATGCTCTTTTCAAAGTTTTCAATGCTCTCCCTGGCCATCGCCCGGATTTCTTCCGTGACCTGGGCTGCGGCAAGCGCCGCCTCTGCCGAAGAAGAGGAGCTCTCTGTTTCTGATTCTTCTGTGGAGGACACAGAGCTCTCTGTTTCCGATTCCTCTGCGGCGGCCTCCCCGGCCGTACCGGCTGCAGCTGAGCTCTTCGCAGCATATCTTACTGTCTCACTGTTCAGCTCAGTGCTGTCCTCTGAGCCTTTTTCTTCCACTATAAAACTGCCCTCAGCAAGCACTTCCCCGGAATTATCCTCATCTCCTGCGGCACTGTCGTCTGCGGACATAGCCGTGACCTGTGCTTCCTCTACAACTGCATCCGACACCGCATCCCTGTATTCATAGGAGCGGAAGGTCACAATACGGAAATACTCTCCCAGGACAGGCAGATTCTGAAACGCCTCGGCTGCCCCGGGACTTACATTGGGAACCAGAATGCTCAGACACACAAGTGCAGCCGCGCCTGCAGCCCAATTCTGTAATCTCAGGATCCTCTTTCTGAAAGATCTTCGCTTCTTTACACCTCCATCCGTATCCGCACTGACCTTTTCTTCCGCAGCCTCCCCGACTGCAGCCTCTTCGATATATTGATCGCGGATCCCGCTCATCACTTCCAACAGGTCAAAAGAATTCATACCATCAGCCCCTCATCTTCCAGCACCTTTTTCAGAGAACGCCTCATTCTCATCAGCGTGACCTTAACATCACTCTGACCCAGTCCGTACATTCCGGCGATCTCCGCAACAGAGTCCATATAGAAATAGCGCCTGACAAACAGCCTGCGCTGTTTCTCCGACACGGAATCGAGATACCTGTTGATTGCCGTTTCAAGTGCCTTTTTGTCAACAGATTCCTCTACATTGTTCGAAACACTGGCGGCGCACTCCCCGAGCTCGTCAAGAGATTCGGCGACACGGTCACCGGTCCTCTTGAGCGCATGCCCTGCCCGGTACTTCGAGATCGCCATATTTCTCGCGATCTTCCCCAGGAAGGCGCTCAGGCACGAGGGCCTGGCAGGAGGAATACTGTTCCATGCGCCCAGCCATGTATCGTTGAGGCACTCCTGTGTATCCTCTTCGTTTCCAAGGATATTGAAGGCAATCTTGCGACAATATCTTCCATATACGGCAGCCGCCTCTTCGATGGCCGATTCATCCCTTTTCCAGAACAAATCAATAATCCTGTTGTCGTCCATATGTCCTCATTTCATCCGTTATATATAAAAAAACGTAAATGCTGTATAAGGAGTTACATCACAGCGTTTTTTATTTCTGTGTACTGACGCTGTAATTCTCTTTTCCGTCAGAAGTGATGGTTATCGTGCCGTCCGTGGAGCTCCGGTATACTTTGACTTCCTCTTTTTCCAGTTTTTTCAGGACCTTGGAAGATGCTTCATTCTCGGAGCTGTCAGTGATCACTGACAGCTTTGGGGAAATACTTTCGATGAAATCAGATGTATTTCCCTCTTTGCGGCCATGATGGGGCATCTTTAAAATATCATAGGTCTCCCCTTCACGCTTATCGAGCCACACTTCTATTGCATCCTCCTCGATATCTCCGGGAAAAAGCCACTCATCCTGCCCGTTAAAGACCTCGACGATCAGGGAGGCATCATTATCGTTTTCCTCCTCCGGATCATACTTAACAAGGGCCGCATCAATTATAAACCTGACATCTCCCAGGGAAAAGCTTTCATCAGAGGAAACACGGACGGCGTTCAGCCCCTCCCTGTCGATCAATTCGAGCAGATCTCCGCTTTTATCCTCTTCCCCGGTATAATCCGGCAGGTAAAACACGGCAGGAGGGATCTCGCTGGCGATTTCGGCCGCCCCTCCCACATGATCTTTATCATAATGCGTGATGATCATGGCGTTCAGCGAGGTGATCCCTCTTTTTTTAAGCTTCCTGATGATCTTTTCCGAAGTCTCCTCATATCCTGTGTCCACGAGGACATGACCCGCCGAATTTGAAAAGAGGATGCAGTCTCCCTTCCCGACATTAAAGAAGACCGTTTCGAGATTTCCGGAATCCTTTGACTGCTCTGATGATGCAGTGCTTTCTTTGCCGGACAAATTCACATCCCGATTCCGGCATCCGCCGATGAGCATCACCGCCATCAGAAGAAGGATGACCGGCAGTTTATACAGGCCCTTCCTGCGCAGGCCCAGGTTTTTCGAAGCTGTTCTGTTTTCAGAGCTCATACATGTATTCATATTTAAACTCCATGATTTGCGTCACAGATAACGTATATATTGAACAAGTACCTTAACATTTTTCTTTTCGCTCCCTGATGACCCCCATGCGGTCCAGGGCATAGAATCCCCCGGCAGAAATCCCCAGAAAAGTCAATCCCCATGCAGGTGTACAGATCACGTTATAGATATCCGTCCACGTAAGGACTAGGACCATCATATTGCATGTGCCGTGCAGGGCCCAGGGAACTGTGATCCTCCCCGTCTTTATGTAGGACAGGGCAAACACGATCCCCATGATAAAAGCGTATACTCCCTGTGCAGGATTCCAATGATACAGGCCAAAAATCAATGAGGACAAAATTACCGCTTTTTTACGCCCGTAAATCCTGCAGAGCCTGGGGAACAGCGTCCCCCTGAACAGCATCTCCTCAATAAAAGGCATGTACAGTCCGTATACAGACGACTGCAGCAAAATGCCTGCCATTCCCGGCAGATGATCGGCGATAAACGCGGAGCCTTCCCCTGTCAGCCCAAGACTGGAAAAAAGCACATTGATCCCCAGAGAAAGCGCGGCTGTCCCCGCCATCAGTACGGCCAGAGCGCGTGCGGCTTTTACCTCCAAAGGCCCTTGTCCCGCAGGCATTCTTCCCGCGAATGCTGTTTTTTCTCTTAAAACCACACGGCAGACATAAGCCCTTTCCACCAGATACTGCGGCCTTACGGCAAGGCCTCCCGTCCCCGCCGGGATCACCAGACGCAGGGCTGTCCACAGAGAGCGCAGGGCATAAAGTTCAGCTGCTGTAAAAGACACATGCGGCCTTCTCTCACGGACAAACAGCTCAATCATTTCCATGCATCCGCCCGCAAGACCGGCTGCTATATAAAAAACAACGAGCGGCCCAAAGGCGTATAGAAATTTCTTATAGCATCGTTCACTGATATGATTATCCATATGCTTACTGTCCGGCATATTTCAAAAACGGCTCCGGTACATTTCTGCACCGGAGCCGTAAGTTTTATAGACCAGATCATCCGAAAACTTCAGACACTCTTATCTGAGCATTGCGCCGCCGATAACCATCATCTGGACCTCGGAGGTTCCTTCGTAGATCTCTGTGATCTTGGCATCACGCATCATGCGCTCGATCGGATAGTCACGGGTGTAACCATAACCGCCGTAGAGCTGCAGGCAGCGGCGGGTGACATCGCTTGCCGTGGAAGCCGCAACCAGCTTCGCCTCAGCTGCCAGGACAGTGTAAGGCTTGCCCTGATCAACAGCATTGGCTGCCTGGTAGACCAGAAGCCTTGCGGCATCGGTCTGGGCCTGCATCTTGGCCAGCTCGAACTGGGTGTTCTGGAACTTGGCAATAGGCTTGCCGAACTGAGCTCTCTGCTTGACATATTCCTTTGTGACATCAATCGCGCCCTCAGCGATGCCGAGCGCCTGTGCAGCGATACCGATACGGCCGCCGTCCAGGGTCATCATGGCGATCTTGAAGCCCTTGCCGACTTCGCCCAGCAGGTTCTCCTTCGGAACCTTGACGTTCTCGAAAACGAGCTCGCAGGTGCTGGAACCGCGGATACCCATCTTCTTCTCATGCTTGCCGATCGTGAAGCCTTCCATGCCCTTTTCCAGGATCAGGCAGGAGATGCCCTTGGTGCCCTGGGACTTGTCAGTCATACCGAAAACGATAAAGACATCCGCATAGGCCGCGTTGGTGATGAAGATCTTGGAGCCGTTGACCAGGTAGTAGTCGCCCTTGTCTTCAAAAACAGTCTTCTGGCCGGCTGCATCAGTACCTGCATCGGGCTCAGTCAGACCGAAGGCGCCCAGCTTCTTGCCGGAGCAAAGGTCAGGGAGATATTTCTGCTTCTGGGCTTCTGTGCCGAATTTGTAGATAGGCCATGTGCCCAGGGAAGTATGAGCGGAGATCGTAACGCCTGTGGAAGCACAGACCTTGGAGATTTCCTCAACACACTGAGCATAAGACACTTCATCAAGACCAGCTCCGCCGTACTCCTCGGGGAAGGGAATTCCCAGAAGTCCCATCTCTGCCATGATCGGAATATTCTCCTCAGGGAACCTCTCCTGCTCATCGAGTTCCGCAGCGATCGGCAGACAGGAATTCTGCGCAAAGTCACGATACATGTCTACCATATCCTGATGGATCTCGTCATTAAAGAAATTCATAAAAACAACCTCCTTTTTTCGTATGGATAATAACGAATTCGAAAACAGACCGGCATGAAATAATAACCACATGCTTAAAAGGAATTATAGCACAAGTGTTGTGCCAATTCCACAGTGTATTTGAAGCAGAACAAAATATTTTTGTGAGATAGTGCTACTCCTGTTATAGTTCTGTGAGGAGATTGCGGTTCTGTAACTCCCTGCAAAAGCGTGTTAGCAATAAGGAAACAGCAGGGACCTGTCACGAAACACCCTGGCCATCCTGCCTGTCCTGCCTGACGGCTGCTGATGTCAAAAACAAGTCCGGTCAGATGCGGATTTCCTTTCCCAGATGACTGGAATAAATGATCTTTTCGGCGACCGGCATGGAATAAGCCTGCTGCAGGGCTCTTGCATAGATCTCAAGCTGGGTCTGATAGCGCATTATCAGCTCCCGGGGCATTCTGACGCGGTCGGTTTTGTAATCGACAAGGATGATCCTGCCGTTTTCAACAAAAAAGGCATCGATGACACCCTGCAGCGTGATCACTTCATCATGGGGAAACCCGGGTCTGTCGGGATCTTGTTTCCCTCCCGACGCGTACCATTCAACCTCGTCTGCGGGGCAGCCCATGAGGAAGGACCGCTCTCTGTAAAGCTTCCCCTGTTCTGCAGCCCGTGCCATCCTTGCGGCAAGGTCTGACCGCAAAAAATGAACAACCGCCCAGGTTTTTACCAATGCCGCGTCTTCGCCGGATACCAGTCCCCTTTCAGAAAGAGATCCCATCCAGATATCGAGCGCTGTACCCTTTCGCTCCGGATCATCCCCTTTTTCTTCAGGATAATCCTGCAGAAACTCATCCCGCCTTCCGTAGTCGATAAGCTCCAGGATCCGGTGAAAAACAGTTCCCCTGCGCGCTCCGCTTCCTTCTGCAGAAGAACCTCCGACATCATCACCTGATCCGTCCCTGACAAATGAAGGAAGGTATGGAACGGGGGTGATCTCCGGAAACATTTCCGCGGCTCCCTCTCCCGAGAGCACAGAGCCTGTCCCTGCGCCCTGCAGTCCCTCATAGACCATGGTCCCGGAAGCATCTCCCCCCGCGGTCCCTGACGCAGACTGCATGGCCCTGTGTTTTATTTCGGAAACAGAAGTATGTGCGTAGAGATCGCGCAGCTCCTCATGGGGATAAGTATAAAAATAGCGGTCTGCGATCTTTCCTGCCGCTTCCGGGTCCGGCTGCCTGTCAAGAGGTCTTCCCTCCATCCCGCGCCAGATCTCGTCGATGCATGAAAGCTCCAGCTGCTCCCGGCCGGCGTGCAGGATCAGATCATCATCCGACATGATCCGGACCTGTATGGGAAAGCTTTCTCCCTGATCCTCTCCGAAAAACACCCTGTCAGGGTCCGGACCGGCCTTAGCCATGACCGCCTCACAGATCAACTCGGCAAAAGAGGAGGCGCCCCCGATCATCGACGGGTAAAGCTTTCCGTTTCCCGGCATCATAAAAAATCCTGCCATCTTTGACTTCCAGGAATCGAGCTTTTTCCCCCAGTCTTTCGCGGAGGCAGTCATGATCAGCTTTTCCTTTGCCCTTGTGAGAGCCACATAGAGGACACGAAGCTCCTCCCCCAGACAATCCCGGCGGATCTTTTCCGCGAGCTCCTCACGCCTTAGCGTCGATGCCCGGATCCTGGATACAGGGTCATAGTAATAGATCCCGGTACCCCAGTCCGAGTCAAACAGCATTGTCCCGGAGGCATCGAATCTTCTGAAAGAAAAGTCACTGGAAAGTCCCGCGACAAAACAGACCGGGAACTCCAGTCCTTTACTCTTATGGATACTCATAATGCGGACCACATCCGCATTTTCATCCAGGATATTCGCCTCTCCGTAGTCGATCTCCTGTCTGCGTATACCGTCAATAAACCGCAGGAACTGGAAAAGTCCCGTAAAATCCGTTTTCGTAAACGCGTCCGCCTGACTCCTGAGAAAAGCCAGATTCGCCGCGCGCTGCCCTCCCGCGGGAAGCGCCGTGCAGTAATCCAGAAATCCTGTCTGCTCCAGAAGTCCTTCGACGACCTCAGAGACTGACAGGTACTGCGCCCTTCTGCGCCAGGTCTCCAAAAAACCAAGAAATTCCCTGCACCGGGACGCAAGCTCCCCGTCCGGTCCGGGACTGTGATCATTTTTATTCGGTTCCGGCCTCTTAAACTCTTTATTGCCGATGTCACCAGAAGCGGAATGTGCAGACTCCATACTTTTGGCAGAAGGCAGCTGCGCGGTTTTGACCAGAGCGTCATAGAGCTGTCCGTCAGGATCCGTCAGACGGATCGAGGCGATCTCATCCTGTGAAAAGCCTCCAAAATAGCTGCCAAGTGTTCCATAGAGCGGGATATCCTGGCGGGGATTATCCAGGATCCGCAAAAGCCCGATCACCTCCCGGATCTCCCTCGCCGCAAAGTAGCCGGTCCTTGATTCCGCATAGGACGGGATCCCCTCTCTGTCGAAAACAGCCCGAAGATCCTCATTCCATCCCACCGTGCTGCGCAAAAGGACCACGATATCCTTGTAGCGGGCGGGACGCATCTGTCCGCTTTCCTCATCACGAACAGGTAAATGGCCGACGATCTGCGAGATCCTCCCTGCGATCAGCAGGGCTTCCTTTTGTTTTTCCGTAAGAGAACCCGGATCGTCCCCGATCTGCACTTCCTCCTCCGGCAGATCCTCCGGATTTTCTCTAAAAACATCCCCCGATCCATATCCATCCGGTGATCCGGAATCAGCCCGGACGCCCGATAATGCATCATTATCCGCCGGATCGTCTCCATCGCCTGCAGAGCTGCTGCCTGTGTCAAGAAGCAGCAGTTCGGCCCTGTAAGAAAGAGACTCACCGGATCCCGCAGCCGGATAATCCGCCCCCTGCTTTAAGGACACGTTCCCGTTATATTCCACACCCCCGATCTCTCTGCGCATGATCCGCATGAACAGGGAGTTGACACAGTCCAGTACCTCCCTGCGGCTGCGGAAATTCTGATCCAGTTCGATCTTCTCCTTTTCCTTATCATCCGTCCGGTAGGAATCATATTTTTCCATGAATATCTCAGGACGAGCAAGACGAAAGCGGTAGATGCTCTGCTTGATATCTCCAACCATAAACCGGTTGTTTATACCGTCCTCTTCTCCCGAAATGATCCGGAGCATAAGCTCCTGCACCTCGTTGCTGTCCTGGTATTCATCGATCAGTATTTCCGCGTAATAGCTCCTTAAGGCCTTTGCGGCACGGCGGGGGACATAAGTACCGTCCTCCCGGCGCTCTGCAAGGATATTCAGGGCAAAATGCTCCAGGTCGACGAAATCGATCACATGCCTTTCCTGTTTTGCCTGCTGGAAACGCCCGTAAAACTCCAGAGCGAGCGATGATAAGGTCTGCATCGGCTCCCTGGCGGACCTCATCATTTCCAAAATAGCCTCCGGGCTGCTTCCCCCGACTGAATTGCTTAATCCTGTGATCTGTTTTTTTTGGGCGTCGCGCATGGCTTTTACAGCATTTTTGGCTCCAGGATCTATTTCAGCCGCCTTTTTTCCGCGCGGCGAAGGATAGCGCGGAAACTGATAAGAAAGGCTCCGCCGGATCTCTTCCCACAGACATTTTTGTTTCTGGCATTCGTCTTTAAAGTTATCCTCTGCCGCCCTGCACCCTTCGGATTCTTTTTCACCTCCGGACAGGCCATCCGCCATCAACGCCCGGATCCCCCCAAACAGACTCTCCCTCTCTTCCCTCAGAAAAACCAGCACAGCTTCCATTCCGTCTGTCTCAAGACAGATATTTTCCATGGCAGCATACTGGGCATCCATCTCCATTAGCAGAGATGAAAGACGATGGACTGCAGACTGCATCCAGGGTGTCCTGAACAGTGCCTCCTCATCCGGGACATCATAATCATATGCCCTCTCCCTAAGCCATGCCTGCCAGGAAGGATGGCTCCCTGCCCGATTGCACAGATTCATGATCAGTTCTTCGATCTCCCGGTCCCCCGTCCCGGTGCAGAAATACTCCACACAGCGCAGAAACCCGGCATCCTCTGCTGCGTATTTTTCTTCAAGGAAGGTATCCATCACTTCCTTTGCGATCAGGCTGCTCTCCGTCTGCTCTATCTGGCGGAATCCCGGATCCAGATCAATGTCGCAGAAATAATTGCGCAGAAGGAAGGTGAAAAAGCTGTCCATGGTCGTGATCTGGGCATTATGAAGAAGCACCTGCTGATTCTGCAGGTGCTGATTTTTGGGCTCTCTGGAAAGCCTCTGTGCCAGAGCCTGCCCGATCCGCTCTCTCATCTGAGCAGCTGCAGCCCTCGTGAAGGTCACGACCAGAAGCCTGTCAATATCTACAGGATTCTCCCCATCGCTCACCAGCCTTACGATCCGCTCCACCAAAACAGCTGTTTTGCCGCTTCCTGCAGCTGCCGAAACCAGGACATTGTGGCCGCGCGCATCCAGTACCTTCTGCTGCGCGGGTGTAAATGAAAAAGCCATGTTGAAACCCTTTATTGTCTGAATCCGTTAAAGTTCTCTGCGCAGCGTATATCCGTGTATGCGCATATCAAACCCGCACGCCCCGATATAGGGGCAGTATGTACAGGACGTCTTCTTTTTGTCCAGGACCGCCGGTGAGGCATCGACTCTCCCGTCCAGGATCCGGTCCGCGATCACACAGACAGCGTCGCGCGCGGCCTGTGCCAGCTCCTGATACTTGTCGGGGTCAATGATCCTCGATGCTGCCGAATACCCTTTACCTGTTCTGCCCACAGGAATGACATCTGAATTCTTTTCAAAAAACCTGTCCAGATGAGCGATGCTCTCTGCCATCTCATAGACCAGCCCGGTGGGCCGCAGTTTTTTCCTGATCATATCCAATCCGGGAGAAGCTTCCTCCCCGGCAGGCCCGCTTTCGGTTTCCCCGACAAATTTTCTGTCTGTACGGAGGACTTTTACAGCCTCCTGGGCGGAAAGGCTGACAACAGGCTCCGTCATCTGATAGTAAAGGAGGGCGGAAGGAATGTTTTCGCTCTCACCCGGTGCTCCGGCCAGAGTATTAAGAATGGCGGGATCTGCATTCCTGAGAGCTTCCATGTATGTGATCAGCTGAATCCTGAGCCCCCGCCTGATCATGTCTTCATCCAGATCGTTTTTTCCTGTCTTATAGTCCATGATCCGGATAAAACGCCGTCCCTCCTCCACATACATATCCACACGGTCTATCCGTCCGACAAGAAAGAGCCTGCGTCCTCTGCCGAGGTCAAAGCGGATCGCGGGCATACTGTTTTCCACAGATCCGTCTCCGCCAAAAGACAGCTCTGAAGCGACCGGATCCAGATCCCCTCTGCAGATCTGGTACTGCAGCGTTCCCACGGTTCGCAGCAGGCGGCGTTCAAGACGGTCAAGGCGCCTCTCATCCCGGCAGGATTTAAATAAAAGAAGATCTCTGTAAAGAGCCGCCTCTTTTCTCAAAACCTCCCCGCCAAGACGCCCGGCATCCTTCATGGAAAAACTCCGCCAGGAGAGGCCCTCCCTGCCAAGTGCCAGATCAAAGCGCCTGAGGGCTTCATGCAGGATGGTGCCTTCATCCACCGGCGCGTATTCATACAGATCCCGCTCCTTTAAAGCCAGTCCGTATCGCAGATGATGCCGCAAAAGACAGTTGGCGGCCGTTTCCATCCGGCTGATCCCGCCGGTAATACTGCTTCCGTACAGGGCGGCGGCGATCTCCCTTTTAAGCTTCCGGGGCCTGTAGCGGTACAGGGCCGCATTTCTAAGCCTCAGGACCATTTTACCAACTTCCTGATCCGCCATAACCTCCGGACTTGTGTAAAAGCCGTAGAGGAGACGGAAGGATTCAAACCCTTTAGTCCCTTCCGGATACTGTCCTTCGACAAAACAGCGCAGCTTTTCCGCAAGAAGGCTCTGCCCGCCTGTTCTGTCCAATACTATTTCCCCGGGATGCCCCTCCGGGGGGACCTCAGTCTTCAGGTCCGGAAAAAGATTGCGGAGCATAGTCACAAGATAGGACGGACGAAGGCTCTTTTTGTCCTGGGTGCTCTTAGAATAGGAAACTGTCAGAAGCTCTGACGGCTTTGTCATATTCAGATAGAGGTACAGCCTCTGTGTAAAGATCTGCTGACGCGGAGTGGGAGCCAGGACAGCTCCTGAACGGGCCAGAAACTCCCTGTCCATATCCGACAGGATCCCTCCCCTGGATGCGCTGCGGGGGATATTCCCTTCATTTGCTCCCGCAAAAAACAGATACCTGATCTGGGTGAGCCTTGTGCGTTCCATGTCACCGACCAGCACACGGTCTGCCCGCTGCGGCAGAGTTCCAAGGCGGATCTGGGAAAAACCGGCTTCCAGAAGCTCCAGATAATCACGGTTGCTCATCCGGTCCTGACCCGCAAGGCCGTATATCTGGTCGAGCAGATCTATGACAGCCCGGTAGATCTGCCGGTACTGTTTTTCGCGGACCACATCCCCGTTTTTTCCAAATTCATCCGCAAGCGACTGTGCCCGCTCCTGAGCTTTGCATTGAACCAGAAAGTCATAAAGCTCTCTGGTGCGGACGCCTGCCGTCCTTGCCCCGGATCCCCTGGTCTCCCCTGTGACAGGCTCCACCTCTTTTAAAAAGCGCAGCCTTGCCTCTTCGCAGGAAGCGTCAAAGGGCATGCTCCATCTCTTCTTTCCCCGCACGCCGTGCGCCAGGCAGTAATTTTCAAGAAGATCCACCTCTGTGTTCGTCAGACGGCTCAGCCCGCTCCTGAGATACCTGAAAACCGATGCATACGAAAAACTTTCCGCGCTGATCTGCAGTACACCGCGGATCCCTTCGATGAGAATGTTATGAAAGACACCGCTCGTGCGGTCTATATAGACAGGGATCCGGCACCTTCCGGCTTCAAGCTCAAACAGATCCCCGTAGGTTTCAAGATCTGCTGTCACGATCGCAAAATCACGATAGGCACATCCCGTACCGCGAATGATATCCCTGATCCTGGAAAAGATCTGCCCTACCTCCTCCCTGGGTGAGGAGTCCGCAAGCAGCCTTATTCCACAGTAAGAATCACCCTTCCCCTCCCTCTTTCCGGTGGAAAAGGGGATCATAGGATGTCTGAAAATACTTTTTTCAAGATGTGCAAGCACCCTGCTGTTCCGAAACCGGAACAACCGATAGTTTTCCTGTTCTAAGCCCTCTTCCAGAGTCTCTGATGTCATCCTGCCTTCAGAGCCTGAAGCTTTCTCCCCCGGACTATCAGATACCGGGCGGTTTAAAAGCAAACAGCCATCCGGACCGGAAGGCAAATAGATATCCTCTCCGTGCCGGATGCCCTTTTCCTTTGCCATTTTCAGAATGTCCCTGACTGTACGCCGGGTCAGATAAAACAGATCCTTTTCGCTTCCGGTCAAACCCAGAGCCATCGCTTCTTCAATGTCCGGTCCCGTATCATTCGAAATGGTAAAGGAGAAATATGCTTCTTCTGCGCAGCGAAGCAGCTCCAGCACCACGCGGTACTGTGAAGGAGTAAAACCTGTAAACCCGTCAAAAACGATGACACTGTTTTGAAGGCTTTCTGCCCTGCAGATCGAGGCCGCCAGCAGATCCAGTGTCTCTTCTCCTGTCACATAGCGGTCTCTCTCCTCTGCTTTGAATTCCTTAAGCAGAAGCTGCATGTCCCGAAGTCTTGCAGACAGGGCATTCTGACCGTGGCCGGACGCATAATCTGCCATTTCAAAGATCTGTTCTTCGCCGATCCCGTACTGCATAAACTCGGACAGGACCGATTTTATCTCATCGATCATGCCCGGTTTATGGATTCCCCGGCTCAGTACCTGAAGCTTCTTTTCACAGCGGGAACAGACCCGCCTCAGAAGCAGGCTCTTTCCGATGTCGTCCAGGACGATCCTCTGGTCCACGCCCGTCTCCTCAAAGACGCGGTGGGCAAGCCTGCCAAAGCTCAATACATCAATATTCATCAGAACATGGGCAGGGTGATCGAGCACAAGCTCCCGCTGGGTCTGCATCGAATACTGCTCGGGCACAATGAAGATATACTGTTTTCTGCCGCTTAGGGGATCACGCATTGACACTTCGGCTTTTCCGATGATCATTTTTCTGAGAAAAGCGCTCTTTCCCGCTCCGGACGGCCCAAAGCAAAAAGAAAAACTCATTGTGCCCGCCTCTTTTCTTTATTTTGTCTCTGCAATATAGACCTTTACACGGTTCTGGATGATCTGAGCCGTTTCGAGAGCGCTTTTCTGTCCCTCAAAGAAAGCCCCTGTTTCCTCCGTGACGATTTTCGTAATATTCTCGTCTACAACGGAGCTCGAATCAACGCTCTCCAGAATCTTCAGGACTTTATCGATATCAGCCTGGGTAGTATTCGGGATCTCGATCTCTTTTCCTCCCAGGAAAAGACTGTCGTGGGAGACTTCTGTGACTTCCTTGCCGTTTTCATCCGTATAAGTATATGTAGTCGGTTCCAGAGCCTTTTTGGCCTTCGCCTCCAGGATCTTTTTGCTGACAGGGAACTGAAAGTCTATGTTCAGCTGATAAGCGTCAAGATAAAACTCTCTCATAAAGCTCCAGCAGGCATCCTTGTCTGACGCCGTGCTGCTCATGGCGATCGAAGGACTCCCCGCCCGGACAGTCGGACCTGTTTTCCCGTCGCCGGGATACCCCATGAGTACAGTCTCCTCGCCAAAATACCCGTATCGTTCCAGCATATAGCTGCTGAAGTCATAGAGATTGACGTCCCTTACGATCTGTTTCCCTTCACGAACCCAGCCGTCTGACAGCTCCCACAGACTGTCATCATCGTCGCTCTTTTTGGGGAACCTGGCTGCGAACTCCAGAAGTTTCACGAAGGAATCCGAGTCAAAGCTGCAGGTGCCCGCATTCCAGTCGACATACTGGTTCATGGCATAATACATCACCCAGGAAAGAACGCTGTCACGCGTAGCGATCCCCATCGCGGTGTCGTATCCGACTCCTTTTTCACTGATCAGCTTGTCCAGCTGGGCGATCGTCACCCCTTTTGTATTCTGAAAATCCGACTGTTTGCCCATTAAACCGATCACGGCAAAGCTGGGTACCGTAAAATACATCTTTCCGCCGATTTTAAAAGCATCCAGAACATTCATCATGTATTCATTTTTTGACAGCTCGGAATCCTTTGCGAACCTTTCCCCGATGTCTTCAAAAAGACCTTTTGCCGCATAGCTCTGCAGGGGCATTTCCTCGTTTACGCAGATCATGTCGGGGATATTTCCTGTCGCGATCTGTGTATTGAGCTGGCTTGCCCAGATACCGTCCTCCTCCTCCACATAGGGATATTCAAGAATGCTGATCCGGTATTTTTTGCTGTTCCTGTTGAAATCCACCACAGCCTTTCTCAGCTCCATATCGGGATTGGTGCATCCGAGAGTAATGATCTTTTTTTCAGCGACCTTGGCAGAATCCACCTTCTTAAGGAGCTTCAGAGATGTCCCATCGTCCTCATCATAGCATGTAAGCAGGACGCTTTTATCCGACATCACCGCAAAACTGCCTGCACTGCTGATCAGAAGATCGGATGCAACATAATCAAGAAAGAGGGTCGGTTCGGAAGAATCCAGCGTAAAACCGTAGATCCCGTTTTCCTTTGCACAGAAAAAGTCATAGCTTCCCGCCCCGGAGACAGCGTTTATATCAGAATAGAAATTCTTGTAAGCGGCGGCCTGTTTGTCGTATGTGCCTTTCTTTGTATCAAGCTTCCAGACTCTTATGCCGTCATCCATTCCCGCTGACAGAAGGACGGATCCGTCTTTTCCTATACAAACATTTCCGTAAAAGTCATCTGCAGGAAGCGGAATCTTCTTTTCTTTCCCGTCTTTGTTCTGGATGATCCTCACATCTGTTCCGGTCAAAAGCACTGTGACATCTCCTGCAGACACCATTCCGGCGGCATACAGATCCTCTCCTCCCTCAATCTTTTTGGACCAGACCTCCCTGCCCCCTGCGTCGACACAGGACATTTTCAAAGACGAATCGCTGCTTAAGCCATCTTCTGAAAACTCACTCATCACAAGGAAGATCTTTCCGTCTCCGGAGACGCTCAGAGTAGAAACCCATTCATTCTCCCCATGAGAAGGAAGACTGATTTCCTTCAGGTCGGAGCCGTTTTCGTCAAAGGAATAAAGGGTTTTCGTTTCTCCTTCGGTTTTAGAGGAGCACGTGACATAATATCTTCCGTTCAAAGCAAAAGCGGCACTATAAGCCATGTTTTCGATGAAATCATCGTCATTGGAAGGACCGGCCGCTTTTTCAAAGAGACCATCCAGAGGCGAGGAGAGCTCCTGAAAGACAGTATCGACATCATACCCCTTTTCAGCATTTTTGCCTCCTGTATCTTTTGCAGACACAGTTTTACTGTATCCCGCAATGACAGACAGCAGGATAATACCGGACAGGAAAACAGAAAGTATTTGCCTTTTCTTGAAACCAGCCATAGCGAAACCTCCGACCTTAATAAAAACATTAAACACTGCAGGAAAAAGCAAACGCGGCAAAAACGCCGCGTTTACTAAGATACACGCAGCCTGACCAGGCGCGGTTACAAACAATATAGATCAGTCGTTACAAATCACACTTATGCCAGCACGTTTCTGGTCACCGTGTGTCCGGTAACGGTCATACATGAATTCCACGGTTCTCATCACCCTTCTGGTTGAGCCCGAATTCATAATCATTTCCGGGAAGGACGGCATTGAGGATTATGCCCACGATGGAAGCGATCGCGAGCGAAGTGAGCGTGACCGTCGCCCTGCCGATTGAAAAGGTGATTCCCTCATTAAGACCAAGACCGCAGACCATGATGACAGCCGCAATAATAAGATTTCTGGATTTGGTAAAATCCACCTGATTTTCCACCATATTGCGAATACCGATCGCCGAGATCATTCCGTACAGGATAAAGCTGATGCCTCCGATAATAGCGGAAGGCATGGTCCCGATGACCTGGGCCATCTTGGGGATAAAGCTTAAAAAGATCGCATAGACAGCCGCAAGACGGATGACCCTGGGATCATATACCCTGCTGAGCTCAAGGACACCGGTATTTTCACCATATGTCGTATTTGCGGGACCCCCGAACAGGCCGGCCAGGGCAGTCGCAAGACCGTCACCGACCAGTGTCCTGTCAAGACCCGGATCTTCAAGGAAATTCTGTTCCGTCGTCGCCGAAATGGCGGAAATATCGCCGATGTGCTCCATCATGGACGCAATGGCAATGGGCGCCATGACAAAAATTGCTGTCAGGTCAAACTTTGCAAGAATAAAGGGAGGAAGCCCCACAAATCCCGCACTGGATACGGAAGCGTAATCCAGGATGGCGCTTCCGTCGGCATTTGTCATTCCCATGACATTCATGATAATGGCTGCACTATAGGAAATCACTACGCCCATGAGGATAGGAATGATCCCAAACATTCCTTTTCCCCAGATATTGAAGACAATGACAGAAAAAAGGGCTATCATGGCAAGCGGCCAGCAGGTAGATGCGTTGCTGATCGCGGATGGCGCAAGGCTCAGACCGATGCAGATAATGATGGGACCTGTCACAATGGGAGGAAGCAGCCGCATGACCTTGTGGACTCCTGCCACCTTGATGATCAAAGCAAGCACAAGATATAAAAGGCCTGCCGCAACGATGCCGCCGCAGGCATAGGGCAGCTTTTCCCCGTAGGACATATTCTCAAATATTCCGGTGTCCAGGTTGGCAACTGTCTCAAAACCTCCCAGAAAAGCGAAGGAGGAGCCCAGAAAGGCCGGGACCTTGAATTTGGAGAGCACATGGAATAAAAGAGTGCCCACTCCGGCAAAAAACAGCGTCACCTGTACGGACAGTCCCTCCCCCTGAAAATAACTGTTGATCAGGATCGGTACAAGGATCGTTGCACCAAACATAGCGAAAAGATGCTGCAGTCCCAGAATGGCCATTTCAGGTAAACCAAGCTTTGAAGCATCATAGATTGGCTGACCGGAACTCATTAACATTCACTTCCTTTCAATAACGACTACAAAAAACTGATTTACTGGTAACTGTTCAGCCGTCTCTTATTACAGTGTTGTCTGAACAGAGCAAAAAGGCCCGGCTGAGCCCTGATCCTCTGCTCTTAAATCAGGCTGAAAACAATGCCGCTTCCGGTCATCATGATGACCCCGGCAAGAAGGACGCCAAGCATGACGGCTATGATCGTAGGTTTAAACTCCATATCAAGGATGCTTGCGGCAAGCGTCCCTGTCCAGGCGCCGGTACCCGGAAGGGGGATCCCGACGAATAAAAGCAGGGCCAGAAAGGTTCCGCGCCCGGCTTTTTCCGTCAGCTTTCTTCCTGCTCTTCTGCCTTTTTCAAGGCAGAACCTGAAAAAGCCTCCGATCACCGGTTTATCGGCCCCCCATTCGAGGATCCTCCTGGCAAAAAGATAAATAAAGGGCACCGGGATCATATTTCCGATAATACAAACAATATAGGAGGGAAGAACAGGAAGTCCCATACCCTGTGCGATCGGAATCGCTCCTCGGAGCTCGATCAGGGGAACCATGGATACAAAAAACGGTATTAAGTACTGTTTCATCAAAACATTTCCTCAGTCAGATACCCGGTCCGGATGATATTGCTTACTCCTGACCGCTTTTTTCAGAAAGAATCTTTTTAACACTTACCAGTCTCACGCATATGGTAAACAGCTCTGCTGCAGTCTTGAGATCTTCAAGCGGAGGATAACTGGGAGCTATGCGGATATTGGTATCCTGGGGATCCTTTCCATAGGGCCAGGTCGCTCCGGCTTTCGTCATGACAACTCCCGCCTTTTTGGCAGCCGCAACAACATTCTTTGCGCAGCCGGGCAGTGTGTCAAAGCTGATAAAGTAACCGCCCTTGGGCTTTGTCCATGTTCCGATCCCAAGGCCGGAAAGATTCTTATCAAGGATATCCTCTACAGCCTCAAACTTGGGACGAAGTATGTCGGCATGCTTCTGCATGTGCTTCACCATTCCGTGGATATTCCCGAAAAATCTCACGTGACGGAGCTGGTTCACCTTGTCATATCCGATCGTCTGTATGGTGAGCTGCCTGCGGATATCCTCGAGGTTGTTGGGAGAAGCCGCGAGCGCCGAAATGCCGCTTCCCGGGAAAGTGATCTTGGAGGTCGAAGCAAATTTATAGACCATATCAGGATGACCCGCCCTCTTGCACGACGCCAGGATCTCCAGAACGTTGTCCCTGTCCATGTCATACAGATGATGCATTCCGTAGGCATTGTCCCAGAAAATTCTGAAATCAGGAGCCGCAGGGGTCATTCTGGACAGACGAAGGACCGTCTCGTCACTGTAGGAATACCCGAGCGGATTTGAATACTTGGGAACGCACCAGATACCTTTTACAGTCTGATCCGTCTGGACAAGCTCTTCCACCATGTCCATATCCGGGCCGGTCGTAGACATCGGAACAGGGATCATATCGATCCCGAAATGCTCTGTGATCGCAAAATGCCGGTCATATCCGGGTGAAGGGCACAAAAACTTAACTTTATCAAGCTTGCACCAGGGCGTATTTCCCATGATACCGTGGGTCATAGCGCGTGAAACCGTATCATACATCACGTTCAGAGACGAATTCCCGAAAATTATGATGTTGTCAGGGCGGTTCTCCATCATATCTCCAAGAAGCTCCTTGCATTCCTCGATCCCGTCAAGGACGCCGTAGTTCCTGCAGTCCGTCCCGTCATCACAGATCAGATCAGCGTCAGACGTGAGTGCATCCATCAAACCCATGGACAAATCAAGCTGTTCCCGACAGGGTTTGCCGCGGGCCATATTCAGGTTCAGATCCATCCCCTGGAATCTCCGGTATTCTTTGCGGAGGATCTCAAGCTCAGACGAGAGCTCTTCCTTTGACATTTCAATATATGGCTTCATATTCTGTATGAAAACCTCCTTTCCCTGAAAACATTGGTTCTTATTATTACAAAGAAAAGCGGAAATTGTCAAGAAAAAGAGAACCGAATAATAAGCCTGTTCCAGGCTCTTATTTGTCAAAACTGCAGAAAACTGCGCTTTGGCAGCAGAAACAAAAAGGCGTTTTCCACTCCGGACCGCCCTTTTGGCATCACTTTACAGGAAATGGAAAACGCCTGTTGTATGTCTGAAAATACCGGCTTCAGCCGGTGCCGCCCGGCAATATAACCATTGATTATTTCAGTTCAGGTGAATGATAAGGCACCACGATCATTGAGCCCGGTTTTAATTCAGGCATGGTCCCTTTCTTATATGGAAGACTGTTGATCTCGCATACCTCCCGGACATATTCATCGACCGAGGAATATGCCGTGACATTCATCTTTTCACGCACAATGTCGTCCAGATCATGTTCATAAGAGGTCTGAACAGTCGTATAGTATTTCCAGAGCCGCTCTTTGGGACGGCTGGAAGCACGGATCATCATCCCGAAGCCCGTCACCATGCAGACAAATACCATGCAGAACACGATCCCCCTTATAAGAGGAAATGCGGCCGAAACGCGGGCCCGCTTACTTTCGCCGCTCCTGCGTACCGGTCGATCATTCCCTGATCCGCTGCGTCTGCGCCTGTTATGAAGGGATCTGCAGCCTGCCCGGCCTGCAGCCCTTTTAACGGAACCGTCTGCGGCATTTTCTTCAAGCCTGTTTTCATTCCTGGTGCGGGTGTTTTTTTCCCGTCCTGTCCCTGTTCCATATCCGCTTCCGCTCAGTACCACATATTTCCCCTGCATGCTGGTGATACCCCTGCCTGCCCGTGCACAGGTCATAACTTTGATTCCGTTCATGATATCAACCTCCGAAATTCCCTTGAAAGCACAAACATTTGTTTGCTGTATAAGAGATTATATCGAACATTCATTTGCATGTCAACCGTTTCAGAACATATTTTCGGAACAGATTTTCGGAATATCTGTTTGCTTTTGTGATACTTTCAGTGTATAATCATTTTCACAAATGCAGAAAAATCTTTGGATCTGTCACAAAATCAACCATGCAGATTGCGAAGAATGATTTTTGACGTGCAGGCAGAAAACACCGCTATCCGGGAGGAAAGAGAATGAATACAGATACATCAGGGAGAGGCAGAGGACTTTCCGTTAAACAGTCACAGATACTGGAATATATTAAAGAAGAAATCTTAAAAAAGGGTTATCCGCCTACGGTGCGGGAGATCTGCTCGACGGTCGGTCTGCGCTCCACTTCCTCTGTACACGCGCATCTCGCCACCCTCGAAAAGAACGGCTATATCCGCCGGGATCCCACAAAACCCCGCGCCATCGAGATCTGCGACGACAGCTTTCAGATCGTCCGCACTGAAATGGTCTCCATTCCCGAGATCGGCGATGTCGCTGCCGGAATACCCATCCTGGCTCAGGAAAACATCGTGAATTACTTCCCCGTTCCCTCCGAGATCGTCCCTTCCGGAGAGTCCTTTGTTCTTCGCGTACGGGGAGATTCGATGATCAACGCCGGTATCTTTAACGGCGACAGGATCTTCGTCAATTCCTGCAATACGGCAAGAAACGGTGATATCGTTGTGGCACTCGTTGACGACTCCGCAACAGTAAAAACCTTTTTCAAGGAGGACGGTCACTTCCGCCTCCAGCCTGAGAATGATTCCATGGAACCGATCATTGTCGATGAGTGTTCCATTCTCGGCAGGGTTTTCGGCGTCTTCCGGCTTATGTAGCAGTTTTGCAGCTGTCTCTCTTTTACCGGCCATTTGCGCCTGTCCCGCCTTTACCGGCCATTTGCGCCTGTCCTGCCTTTACCGGCCGGACTGAAAATCTCCGATCAAATAAAGGAGCCGGGAGATCCACAGATCTCCCGGCTCTTTCTTCTTTTATAAACAGGTACTGCCCGGTTTAAAATTAACAGTTCAAATTATCTCACAGAGTATCCGGCTCGATCTGCCTTCCGTCCTTCCAGATGCGTTCAAGATCATAGAAAAGGCGGTTCTGCGCATCAAAAATGTGAATGATCACATCGCCGAAATCGAGCAGGATCCAGTTTGCCGCCTGATATCCTTCGATCTGTCTGGGGACTGCGCCGGCCCGTCCCAGGCGCTGCTCCACCTCGTCCGCCATGGCCTGAACCTGCGTGCGGTTCTTTCCGGTGGCAATGATGAAGTAATCTGCCAGAACAGAGACATCCCCGATATCTATGACGCGAACATCTTCTCCCTTTTTGTCCTCCAGGGCAGAGAGGGCAAGCCGAGCCAGCCTGGCGGAGCGTTCTTTCGAGCCCTCGCCTGCAGGAGCCTGCGTCCCGGTGCCCAGAGCATTGATCATGGCTTCTCCATTATTCTTTTCAGTCATAAATCGTTTTCTCCTCATAAACCCGTTTGTAGTAGTTATAGGTCTTCTGCGTCATGGGATCTACAGGATTGCCGGTCGAATTAAGATATACGAGAGTATCGTACAATATCTTTGTCAGGCATTCATCAATATCATAAAATGCCATTTTTCTGATCAACTGCAGATTCGGGGCTGTAAAACGTCCCGGTTCAATATAGTCTGAAACAAAGATGATCTTTTCGAGAAGAGACATCCCCGGCCGGCCTGTGGTGTGGGAGCAGATCGCGTTAAGTACATCCTGATCCGTGATCTGATACTTTTCCGATGCAAGCGCTCTTCCTGCCTTGGAGTGCAAAAGCGCGCCGCTGTTGAATTCAAAAGACGAGACCTCCAGGCCCGCTTTTTCGCAGAGCTTTTGCATCTTCTTTAGATCAAGGCATTTCGCGCAGTCGTGCAAAAGCCCCGCCGTCTCCGCCTTTTCCAGATCCGCCCCGTAGCACATGGCGAGTGAAGTGGCTGTTCCGGCCACGGAAAGAGTATGGATAAATCTTTTATAATTCAGTTCCTGCTCCAGCTCTTTGATCAGATCGATCCTTGAGTATGATTTCACCCTGCTGCCCCCTGTCTGATCTTCCGACAGATCCCTTGTTGTCAGATTTCTTACCGTCAGATATTTTTACCGGTAGATCCCTGTTTCTATTATATACCTTTCGACGCGATCCGGCACCAGATAATGTATGGTTTTTCCATTTTTCACACGATTTCGGATATCTGTCGATGAAATGCCGATAGCAGGGATCTCCAGCGTGTGAATGTCCGCCCCGAAATCTCTTTTAAGATGCTCGATCTCCTGCAGGAATTTCTCCGTCGGCACTCCGTCCTCCCTCAGGGCGGCGAGGAGGGTACAGTTTTTAAAGATTTCCTCCGGATTTCTCCAGGTCAGGATACTGACGACGGAATCCGCTCCGACGATAAAATAATAATGGTTTTCCGGATGTAGCTCCTTAAGTTCGCGCAGGGTGTCACAGGTATAAGTATTTCCCGGCCTTTTGATCTCAAAATCAGAGGCGGTAAAATGGGGATTCTCCGCCGCAGCCTCGCAGACCATCTCATAGCGGATCTGAGGGGGAAGGACCTTCTGGGCGCGGTCATCCTTGAGGTAGGAATGTCCCGAAGGCATGAGCAGGACCTCATCCAGACTGAAGGCATCGTAAGCCGCCTCCGCAATGATCAGGTGCGCTGTGTGGATCGGATCGAAGGTTCCTCCCAGGATGCCTACGCGCTTAAGGCCCTGATCGCTTTTACTGCCTTTTGTATCAGACCAAACGTCATCTGCGTTCTCATTTTTCTGTACACAGCTGTTTTCAAAATCCATGGATCTCACCCTCTCCTTACTGCGTGCATTAACGTCTCTTAAGCCTTTTTCTGAGGAAGCTTAATGACCGGTTTATCGGAAAAGGGTTTATAGAGAATGAATTTTCTTCCGATCACCGTCACCAGCTCTGAGCGGGAGCGCTCCGCGATCATTTCCGCGCAGGCACGCACATCCTCAAGAACATTTTTCTGCACGGCGCCTTTTACCAGCTCATGTGTATTGAAGGCTTCTTCAGCAGACTTGACAACCTCCGGGGTAACTCCCTGCATTCCCACTAAAATGATGGGGTCAAGGGAATTGGAGAGACTGGTCAGATAGGCCCTTTGTTTGCTTGTGATCATATATTTTTCAGCTCCTGTCTGAATTTTATTATTTCATAGGCCCGCACTTTAAGAGGCATATTGCCAAAAAGGCATTGGCCCTTCCCCGGTGCGGGCTTTGTTATCTGTTAATCAAAGAATTCAAATCCGTGTCCATACAGGCGCACGGTATCACCTTCCTTACAGCCGATCCTCTTAAGCTCGTCAATAATGCCGTTGTCCACAAGGAATTTCTGAAAAAAGACAAAACCCTTTTCCGTCTCGAGGTTGGTATAGCCCAGCATGCGCTCGATGCGGGGGCCTTCCACGAGATATTCCTTCGTTTTGGGATCATAGGTAACTGTATAAGGTACGTTGTCTACGGCAAGCTCTGTCTCCGGATCATACTCCTGTTCGTAGGTGACCGTGTTCTCCGGCATCTGCGAGAGTATACCGCTGACGTGGTAGAGGAGTTCTTTCACTCCCTTTCCTGTCGCCGCGGAGATGGGAAAGACCTCTATGCCAAGCGGACCGCAGTAGGCCCGGATCTCCTTAACAGGATCATCAAGGCGATCTGCCGCTTCCCCCTCCTGCACAGCTTCTTCAGGATCATTTTCCAGGTCTGATCCCGGATCATGACCGGCTTCCCCGGCCGGCCCCGGCATCCCGTTATAGCCGGGGATCAGGTCGCACTTATTTGCGGCAATGATCTGCTTTCTGGAGGAGAGATCGATCCTGTACCTGGCGAGCTCACGGTTTATGGCCATGATATCCTCGATCGGATCGCGCCCCTCCGTGCCGGCGGCGTCCACGACATGGATCAGGACCTTGGTGCGCTCCAGGTGGGCAAGAAATTCATGGCCCAGGCCTGCGCCGTCCGCAGCTCCCTCGATAAGTCCCGGGATATCCGCCATGACAAAGCCCGGCGCGTCCTCCAGATCGACAACGCCCAGGATGGGCTGAAGGGTCGTGAAATGGTAATTTGCGATGCGGGGCTTTGCGTTGCTCGAAACGGACAAGAGGGTGGATTTTCCGACGTTGGGAAAGCCCACAAGCCCGACATCCGCGATCATTTTGAGTTCAAGGAGCAGCTCCAGGGTCCTCGAGGGCTGCCCCGGCTGGGCATATTTGGGCGCCTGCATGGTGGAGGTTGCATAGTGCATATTGCCGTTTCCTCCGCGCCCTCCCTGCAGCATGACATACCTGCGCAGATCTCCGGACATGTCCACGATGACCTTCCCTGAGACAGCCTCCCTGATCACGGTTCCCTCGGGGACCCTGATCTCTATGTCCTGGCCGCTTTTTCCCGCCATCCTTTTTTTCTTTCCGTCCTCTCCGTTCTGGGCTGCGTATTTGCGGACATGTCTGAAATCTGTAAGAGTATTCAGGCCCTCGTCCACCACAAAGACGACATCTCCGCCTTTCCCGCCGTCTCCCCCGTCGGGGCCTCCGGCAGGGACATACTTCTCTCTTCGGAAGGAAACATGTCCGTCTCCTCCCTTGCCGCTTGAAACGATGATTCTGGCTTTATCTGTAAACATGTATTATCTGCTCTCCCGTCTGCAAAATATACTGTCTGTACGGTTTGAGTGCTTTAGCGCGCCTGCATGAATGCAGGATGCAGCCGTACAGGTCGAAAATACAACAAGAGCTCCGGGCAGAAAAACATTTTTCTTCTGCCTGGAGCCCCAACATGTCGTTCTGGTCCCGGCACTCTCCCGGCCTGCGCGCAGTAAAACACGTCTGCGGAACAATGAGCGCTCAGCAGGCATCTGTTTACAGTGACAGATCCGAAAAAGACAGTACCGGCATCATAATATTTGGCATTAAGCTTCCTGCTCCGCCTCTACAGGATGTACGGAAGCTCTCTTGCGGAACTTGCCGAAACGCTCAAAGCGCAGGATGCCGTCGACCTTGGCGTACAGGGTATCATCCCCGCCGATCCCGACGTTAAGACCGGGATGGATATGCGTGCCGCGCTGTCTGTAAAGGATATTGCCGGCCTTGACGAACTGTCCGTCCGCCCTCTTTGCTCCGAGGCGCTTGGAATTGGAATCACGGCCGTTCTTGGTGGAGCCCATTCCCTTTTTATGCGCGAAGAACTGAAGATTTAATTTCATCATGATTCTTTCCTCCTAAAGATCAATAACGGGCGCTGTCCCTTTTGCCCTGTGGGACCGGATGGTCAGATATTTCTTCCCATACTGTTTCCTCACAGATTGAAAGCCAAGGATCATGCTCTCTACAAGAAGTACAGCTTTTTCATCAGGGGGACTTTTGAAACGGCAGCACAGCGCGCCGCCTTCCTTTGCCGCTTTATACTCGATATCCGCTTTCGCGAGCTTTTCGAGACTGTTGATGGTATTGATGGTCAGCATGGAGATCGCGGCACAGACAATGTCCTCTCCCTCCACCGCGTCGTCATCGGCATGCCCATGCATCTGAAACCGGCAGCAGCGTCCCTCTTTATCCCTGAAAATGTCTACAACTGTCATAAACCCGACTGAAAAATTATGCGTTGATCTTGTCGATCTTCACGCGGGTGAAAAGCTGGCGATGGCCGTTCTTTTTGTGATAGCCGGTCTTCCTCTTGTATCTGTAGACGATGACCTTCTTCGCCTTGCCCTGCTCCATGACAGTTCCCGTTACTGTCGCGCCTGCGACATCTCCCGCGACCTTGAGCGAATCGCCGCCGACTGCCAGAACGTTATCAAACGTAACCTCACTGCCTGCGTCCAGCTGGATCTTCTCGACATCGATCACATCGCCTTCGGAAACTTTGTACTGCTTACCACCGGTTGCAATAATAGCATACATATCAGGTACCTCCTTTTCTTTTAAAAAAACTCGCTGATTACGGCGCCCCGTAACTAAATCGGGCATCTGCTTTTGTCCGTTTCAGGATGAAACGGCTTCAGGCTTTCAGCCCGCAGACGGGGACTTCGCTCTTTGCAGAAAGCTGCAGTACCAGACAGTCTCTGCACCGGCAGCTCCCGCCCGGATCATATCGGAATAAGTGTTTTAAGACATCCCGTCATATTCCGGACATAGCCACAAAGCCTCATCAGGCGGCATACTCAGATAAAATAACAGACACTCTTTCCTTTGTCAAGAGGTTTTTCTTTACATCACCTTTTTTCTATACATCACCTTTTTTCTTTACGTCACCTTTTATATCAGTGTCTTTCGACTTTCTTTCAGTGGCTTTTTTTAATGACTTTCTTTCAATGACTTTCTTTCAGTGCTTTTTCTGTCAGTCAGCCTTTTTCTTAAAGTCAGCCCTTTTCTTAAAGTCAGCCCTTTTCTTAAAGTCAGCCCTTTTTCTGCCTGCGGATCAGCTCCCGTGTAATATCATCCCAGTCCACGCCTTTTTCGGCCATAACGACCTCCAGGTGATATAAATAGTCGGCGATCTCATAGATGATCTCGTTCTCTGCCGGATTTTTTGCGGCGATGATGATTTCCGTATTCTCCTCGCCGAGTTTTTTCAGCATCTTGTCTATGCCCTTATCGAAAAGATAATTGGTATAGGATCCCTCTTTGGGATTCTTTTTACGGTCAAGAATTGTCCGATAATCCTCACCAAGCACATCCATGGCGGAAGTTCTGTATGACTTCATCCTTGCAGGGCGCCTGTCTGATACAGTCCATACCCTGTTGAAAAAACAGGAATGGCTGCCGGTGTGGCAGGCCGCTCCGATCTGGGTGACAGTGGCAAGAAGAGTGTCCATGTCACAGTCGCCGTAAAGGGAACGGACATACTGATAGTGGCCGCTGGTCTCTCCCTTGATCCAGAGACTTTTCCTGCTCCTGGAGTAATAGGTCATCCTGCCTGTTTTGACGGTGAGGTCATAGGCTTCTTCGTTCATGTAGGCGACCATCAGGACCTGGCCGGTCCCTTCCTCCTGCACAACGACGGGAAGGAGCCCGTCCGGACCCTTTTTGAAGTCGTCCCATACAAAAGCAGCCTCTTCCTGGTCCTCTTCCAGCTCGATCCCGCAGTCCTTGAGGCTGTCCACCAGGGAATCAAAAGCAGAAGGGGTATCTCCTGACTCCGGATCCGCTGAATCGCTCATAAGACGGTTGATCCCGCTGCCGGTGACCGCGGCGACCTCTTGTTCCGAGAGGAGCCCGGCCAAAGCTTTGGGCGATGCCGATCCGACACAGGCGACAAGAGGAATGTCTTTTTCAAGACCATCTGATTCCGGAGAAAGCTCCTTAGTATCAGAAATGGATGCATCCTCCGAATCGGTTTTCATCTCTCCGGACGGCCTTTCGTCCTTCTCATCCAGAAGAATGCGGATCGAGATCCAGGGGGCAAGCTTTTCCCAGTCTATGTCCGTCAGCTCAGAACTTCTGTAGCAGCCGGCGATCCGCTCCTTGCCGAAACGTTCACAGACTTCCCGGGCCAGGATCCTGTTGCTCTCTTTGGACAGGTTGAGGGCGGCCAGGTCACAGCCGGCATAGATGAGTTTTTTGACATCCTCCATCCGGCGGATATTGCCGGCTCCGATCACTGTGATGACATTTTCTTCGCAGATCCTGCGGATGAGGTCGATCGAAGCCTCGTGTTCGGCGTCGCCGCGGCTGCGGTCAAAGAGGACAACGCCGTTCGCGCCCTTTTGTGCATACTCCCTGACCAGGGCTGCCGGGTCCTCCGATATGACTGTGTTATCATCAAATCCCTTCACCGCGTTTCCTCTTAAGAGCCAGATGCAGGGAAAAATTCCTTTTTTCATATTATTTATCTCCAAAACGGGTATCTGCTTAGCTTCTCAGAATTTCAGAGCCTGCCTGCAGCCTCCGGCGATACGTAAAGGCAATACGTAAAGGCGATACAAAAAAAACGCTCATACAGTCACGGACTGCCGTTATCGCAAAGAAAAAGCTGCTGTATTTTACAGGCTTCCCTTGGTGCTGGGCACATCATCATAGCGCGGATCCTTCTGGGTCGCCATGTCGAGGGCTTTTCCGAAGGCCTTGAACATGCCTTCGATGACGTGATGGTCATTTTCTCCGGACAGGATCCTGAAATGCAGATTCATGGCAGCGGCGTAGGAGACGGAATAAAAGAACTCCTTCACAAGCTGGGTGTCGAAGGCGCCCACTGACGGTGTGTGAAAATCATAACCGTCCATGACAAAATACGGACGTCCGCACAGATCAACAGCGCACAGGACCAGGGCTTCATCCATTGGAAGGATGAAATGCCCAAAGCGCCGGATCCCGGCCTTGTTTCCGACCGCGCCTTTAATAGCTTCGCCCAGGACGATGCCCGCGTCCTCCACCAGATGGTGGCCGTCCACCTCCAGGTCTCCCCTGGCGTCGACTGTCAGGTCAAAGAGGCCGTGCCGGGCAAAGGCGTTAAGCATATGGTCAAAAAAGCCGATTCCGGTCCCGCCGTTTTCCAGCCTCGCCGAACCTTTCCCGTCCAGCTCCAGGCGGATCGTGATGTCTGTTTCTCCCGTTTTGCGGGAAATCTGCGCGTTTCTCATGTTTATTTTACTCCTCATTTAAGATGCACATTGTATTAAAGTTCCTCTTTTCAGTAGGTGTTTATCAAAAAGAATAACTATGAATGTGTATGTGCACCATGTATCTGACACCTCATTGGGCTCGCAGCGGTCTCCTTCTCATTCTGAAAAAAGAGATCAATCCTGTTCAAACCGCACGCGGATGGAATTGGCATGGGCGTACAGGCCTTCGTTTTCGGCAAAAAGCTCGATGTCCTTATGCACGCGGCCCAGGGCTTCTTTTGAATAGGAAATGATGCTGGTCTTTTTGACGAAGGCATCCACCCCCAGCGGGGAGAAAAAGCGGGCCGTGCCGTTTGTAGGCAGGATGTGGTTGGGTCCCGCGTAGTAATCTCCCAGAGGTTCAGAGGAATAGCTGCCCAGGAAAATAGCGCCCGCATTTTTTATTTTGGTCATCACTTCGAAAGGATTTTCGGTGATGATCTCCAGGTGCTCGGAGGCGATAATGTTGGCTGCGCCGACCAGGTCATCCATGGTCTCCCCGACAAAAATATAGCCGTAGTTTTCAATGGACTGTACGATGATCTCCGTGCGGGGAAGGACCTCGATAAAGCGGTCGATCTCCTCTGCAACAGCCTGGGCCAGATCCTGGTCTGTGGTGAGAAGGATGGCGCTGGCCATGGGGTCATGCTCCGCCTGGGAGAGCAGGTCCGCCGCGACGAACCTGGGATCCGCCGTCCTGTCAGCGATGACAAGGATCTCACTGGGGCCGGCCACGGAATCGATGCCGGTCACGCCAAAACAGGCCTTTTTGGCGAGGGCGACAAAAATATTGCCGGGCCCTGTGATCTTGTCCACGCGGGGAATGCTCTTAGTGCCATAAGCCAGAGCGGCGATGGCCTGCGCTCCGCCCACTTTATAGATTTCATCAGCTCCGGCTATATCCGCCGCGACGATGGTTCCCGCTGCGGCCTTTCCCGAAGCGCCGGGCGGCGTGGCGATCACGATCTTTTCCACACCCGCGACTTTGGCGGGGATCACGTTCATCAGCACGCTGGAGGGATAGACAGCCCTTCCTCCCGGAACATAACAGCCGCTGGACTGGATGGGCGTCACCTTCTGCCCCAGGATCGTTCCGTCGTCAGAAGTCGTGATCCAGCTCTGTGTGACCTGTTTTTCATGATAGGCACGGATATTTTCAGCAGCCCGCCGGATCACTTCAACGAAATCAGGGGAAAGCTCCCTGTACGCTTCCTCGATCTCCTGCCGGCTTACACGGATGGTATCCTCTGTCAGAAGGCAGTGGTCAAATTTTTCTTCCAGTTCAAAGACCGCCTGGTCACCTCTGGAGCGGACATCCTCAATAATGCCCCGCACCGTCTCTTCATATTCCGAATATCCGGACGGACTCCTGCCAAGGAGCGCCTCCAGGGCTCCCTTTTGGGAATCCTCCGTCAGTTTCATTATTCTCATCCGCGCCATATTTTCTCCTCACCTTCCGTTTCGCGGGTCTCATTCCTGCCTTATCCCTCTGCTCACCTTCCGTTTTATGGACGTCATCCCTTCAGGATTTCTCTCCTCACCTTCCGTATCAGGAAATCACTCATGCCGTTTTTCTCACATCAGCACATCCCGAATGCGGTCGATCATCTCCCGGACACGGTCGGTCTTCATCTGCATGGAAACAGGGTTTACGATCATCCGCGCTGAGATCGGACAGACCTCCTCGAGGACCTGCAGCCTGTTGGCGGCAAGCGTCGAGCCGGTCTCGACAATATCCACGATCACGTCTGCAAGCTCCACAATGGGACCCAGCTCCACAGAACCGTTGAGCTTGATAATATCCACTGTCTGATTCTTGCGGTTATAAAAATAATCCCGGGCTATGTTGGGGTACTTGGAAGCGACCCTTATCATCTCATGGTGTTTTAAAAGCTCTCCTGCCTCAGCCGGACCGCAGACACACATGCGGCAGCGTCCAAAGCCCAGATCGAGGACCTCATGGCATCTGCGCTGCTCCTCCATAATGATATCCGAACCGGTGATGCCGATGTCGGCCGCCCCGTATTCCACATAGGTCGGAACATCCGGCCCCTTCGAGAGGAAAAAGCGCAGCTTCTGCGCCTCATTGGTAAAGATCAGTTTTCTGGATTTTTTATCCTTTAATTCTTCACAGAAATATCCGGCTTCTTCAAACAGCTCCATGGTCTGTGAGGCCAGACGGCCCTTTGTAAGGGCGATCGTCAGATACTGTAATTTTTCCATTTATTCTCTCCAGATCTAAGGACCTGTCACGAAATAACCAGATCATCGCGGCTGTCTGAACAGTAACGATCTGATTATGTTATTCCGGTACAGTTCCTGAGCATCAGCACTGCCGCCTCAACCGTTTATGACAACAGCCCTTCCCGCTTTTCGTTCCTCCACCGCCTCACGGATCCCTCTTTCAAAATCACCCGCTCCCAGATGGATGGTCTTCATTTCCCTTGGAGAAGCCGTCTCAACATTCTGGCGCCGGACCGCCTCCATCAGAAGGTCGATCTGGATCATCACGCCGATCGCGGCAGCATCCTTTCCATAGTGGGACAAAAGGCCGTCATAGCGCCCTCCGGACGCGATCGCATCGCCCGCCCCATAGGTATAGCCCTTAAACACGATCCCCGTGTAATAGCGGTATTTGCTCAGAAGAGACAGATCGTAGCTGATATACGAATGGAAACCGTAGGCGCCGATGACCCGGTCGAGCTCCATCAGGCGTTCGATCGCGGCCCTGGCCTGGGGATGCATATCATTTGTGATAAAGTCCCTGAGTTCCTCCCTTGTGGTGACAAAACGAGTCGCCTTCAGGAACAGATCGCGCGTTTTCTTATCAATGTTGAGCCCCTTGAGGATCTCTTCCGCGAAATAATAATTCTTTCCGGACAGGGCGTCCCTAAGCTTCATGATGACCTTTTCTTCAAGACCGGCTGCCTTGCAGATCCCCTTGAAATAATCCACATTTCCCACACTGATCTGGAAATCTTTAAGGCCTGCCTGAAGAAGGGAATCGATGAGGAGGGCAAGTATCTCCGCGTCGGCAAAGACTGAAGGCGCGTTGATCAGCTCGGCTCCCATCTGGGTCATTTCGCACAGCTTTCCCTGCAGGCCTCTGGTATTTTCAAATACACTGCCCGCGTAGGTCAGCCTGATCGGCGACTTTTCATGGGAAAAATATTTTGCCGCGCAGCGGGCCACAGAAGGGGTAAAATCAGGGCGCAGGACCAGAAGATTTCCTTCGTTATCCAAAAGCTTGTACAGGTCCCTGACAGGCGTCGTTCCGACCTCGCTGGAGAACACTTCATAAAACTCCAGCATCGGTGTCTGGATATCCTCATAACCGTACAGCCTGATACGGTCCCTGATACGCCGGATCACGGCCTGCTTTGCGGCAAGCTCGATCCCGTAGGTATCTCTTGTTCCGTCAGGAGTGTGAAGCAGTTCATTATTTAATAATTCCATTTTTATGACCCTTAATCGGTTTTGCGCGCAGACATGTGCAAAAATGCCCCGAGCGCAATAATACTGAACAGTTTTTCTTTATCCTGCTAATGCGCTGATACAGAAAAGCGCACATCAGAAAATAAATCATTACACAAATTGTATCTTTTTGTCAAGCGCCCCTCACCGCTCCCTCAGATCCTTTCCAAGCATTTCCAGATAAGGTATGAGCATTCCCTGCTCCTCTTTGATCCGATACGACAGATCAAGCTCTTCGAGAAGAAAGCTTTTTCGTCCTCCCGCCTGTGCTCTGTCCCAGAAGGAAAGAAAATGCCGCAGCGGGAGATAATAAAACATATTCTCCCCGGAAAAATAGATCAGGAAAAAGGCGACTCCGTCCTGCTGCTCAAATTCCCGCATAAACTCCACCTGATGCGGGTGGACATTCTGAAGGCTGAAGGTCCTTTTCGCGCACTCCTTGGCATCAAAGCAGACCGGCACCCCCTGTACCGCACCGATATAATCGACCGTGCTCTTCTGATTGAAATAAGCCAGAGTGATGTGCCTTGTCTCCCGGTCGATCTCCATCGGAGTGATAGGGGTAGGAACCTTCTGGATCAGCGCCAGCCCCTGCTTCCTGTATTTTTCATTGGTGCGGTTGATCAGATCCTCAAG
>DEPS01000020.1:48223-53012 GCA_002358875.1 Lachnospiraceae bacterium UBA3386
GCCAGGGGAGCCAGGACACCCCTCATCTCCTCACAGTCATTTTCTTCAGGAAAAGTGATCTTTGTACACCAAAGAAGCTGTCCCGTATCCGCAGGCTTCCTTTTCCCCGCCGGTTTTTCTTTGCCCCGCAGTTTTTCCCTGTCCGAAAAAGAAGCCCTTGCCGCCTCTTTGACAGTCATGTCAAGCTGTCTGTTTCCATACCGGGGATCAAACAGGATCGGATGTCCTATAGAAGACATATGCACGCGCAGCTGATGGGAACGTCCGGTGATGAGATCCGCTTCAATAAGAGATACGGCCGAGCCCGTCTTCACAGGGCGGTAAACCGTGGAAGCATGTCGGATCCTGATTCCCTGCCCAGGGGATTGCAAATCCTTTACCGGCACGGAACCTGTCTGAGGCAGAGCGCCCGTCTCCGGCGCCGCCCCGGCGGCAGAGACATGATTTGTGCGGGTGTCCTTGATCAGTTCCCCCTGCACGGCCCCGGCTTTCAGGATGCGTCCATGGACCAGCATGCGGTATGTCTTCCTTATCCTTCTTTCCCGGATCAGGGCGGACAAAGCCCTGCTTCCCTGCAGAGATTTGGCGCACAGCAGGATTCCTCCCGTATTGCGGTCCAGACGGTTGCAGACCGAGGGTTCAAAGCCTGCAGCAGTTTCTTTTAAAAATGCTTCCGGCTGGTCCCATACTCTATTTGAAATTTTCAGGTAGCCGCGCAGCCATTCGTTCATGGACAGATCCGAGGCATCCGCCTTCTGGGACAGGATCCCCGGGACCTTTTTAACGATCAGAATGTTATCATCCTCGTACAGAACCGGATCCCTGCCAAGAAGTGGCATGATCCTGCGGTAAGCCCGAATTTCTTCTTTTTCTTTATTTATTCTTAATGCGAAAGCACCTTCCGCAGGCTTTTCATTCCCTTCATCACCAGAACCGGGCCGGGAAAACTTTCTGATCGTTTCATCGGATAAAAACAGGGACACTACGTCCCCCTCCTGCACCTTTTCACTGCCGTCTGCTTTCTTTCCCTTCAGAGTAATATTCTTTTTCCGGAGCATTTTATAAAGAAAAGAAGACGGGGCCAGAGGGAGCCTGCGTTTTAAAAACCTGTCGAGCCTCTGTCCCTGTTCATCACTGATCACAATCATTTCCTGCATAAACACGCTCCAATATAAAGGAATCTTTTATCTTTCAAAGAGAGATCGCATACAGAAGCTGCATAACCTTTTTGTCCTGCTCCCGGGTGCCGTCCTTCTCCTGCCCGGCGTTCTCCGGCACGCCAAAGGCCTGCCTGCTTCCGGCTCCGGCCTCGGAAGAAAAGATGCCTGTCTTAAGTATTTTCAGGTATTCCCCCAGGTCCGAATAGACACTGACCTCATATCCTGTAAGGCCATCCTTTGAAAGCATGCTCCGGATGTAGCGTGCACATTGCACGGGATCTGTGGATGCATCCTCCGTATATCCGACGACCCTCCCATTACCTGCCGCGGCGTGGCTTAGCGAATAGGCCGTCTCATAGGCAGTCAGGTACAGGTCAAAGCCGGATCTTCCGGCGTCGAGTCCTTCAATGCATGAGACTTTATCCTTTACCTCCTGTGAAGCCCCCCTTGCACGTATCAGCATGATGGTCTCCACAATACTCCGCCCGGCCGGCAGCGCACCGACGGCAGCCAGGATCGAAAAGACATTTTTATTTGTCCCGAAATGGCTAAGAGCAGCAAAATAGATCGCCAGTACAGCAGACAGGAGCAGCAAGGATTTTAAGATGGAGAAGATCCTCTTTCCGGCCAGATAACCAAAAACACCTTTTTTCATCATAATATCTTCAGCTTGTTCTTCAAAAATCGCAGGCATGAACAAAAGCCCGGCAGGATGCATACAGAAACCTGAGCATGCCGGGCTTTCTTTTTTCTGTCATAACGGACGAAAAATGATCCGTTTATTATCGACAATATGGTCTTTATTCTGCAGAAGCATCACCCTCGGCAGCATTTCTGGACGCCATGATCTCCTCATTCTGAGGCAGAAGCTCAGTGCGGTTCTGGCGGATCGTGTCGATATAACCGCTGAGGCTGTTGTGGAAATTGGCAAAGATAGCTGTCAGGCTCTCCAGGGACTGCGTGGTGTTGTCCTCGAGCTGGCCCAGCATGTCGTCCATATACTGGGATGCGGATGCTCTGTATGCATTGGCTTCAACAACGGCCTGGTCGACGATCTCCTGGGCCTGCTGCGTTGCGAGACGGACGATCTGATCCGCCTGCGCGTAAGCCTGCTGCATGATCTCATGCTCGCTGACGAGCTCGTTCGTGTGAACCGTAGCCTCGTTGATCAGCTCATCAGCTTTGCGCTTTGCGTCTTCAAGGATCGCTTCCTTATTGCTGATGATCCTCTGATAATGCTTGATCTCCTCGGGCGTCCTGGCACGAAGCTCCTCAAGAAGGCCGTCCAGTTCGTCCTTGTCGACAATGATATTGGTCTTTGAAAATTTCTGATATCTGCAATTGTCGATAAAATCCTCGATCTGATCGATCTGCTGTTCAATCTTACTGCTCATCTTTTTCCTCTCCTCAAGTATTACTGGTCCGTCTGCGGTTTTTTATGTAGTTTTTTCCAGATCTGCTCCTCTACATACGGGGTGACGCATCTGGAAATATCACCGCCAAACGCAGCGATCTCCCGCACTCCTGAAGAACTCAGGTAAGAATATTTCGCGGAAGTCGTCAGGAAAACCGTATCCACCTTATTCTTTGACAGCATACGGTTCGTCTGCGCGAGCTGGAGCTCAAATTCAAAATCCGTGACAGCGCGCAGGCCTCTGATCAGTACATGCGCGCCGATCTGCTTCGCGTATTCAACTGTAAGCCCATAATAAGAATCGACCCGTACATTAGGCAGGTCCTCGCATACTATCCGCAACATTTTAACACGTTCCTCGACAGAAAACAATGGAGATTTTGCCTTATTATCGAGGACGCAGATCGTCACTTCTTCGAACATCTTCGAAGCCCGCTCAATAATATCGATATGGCCCAGGGTCACAGGGTCAAAACTTCCAGGATAAATTGCTGATTTCATGATACCGCCGGTTTTCCTTTCTCATTATGCAGCTATTCTCGAAAACTATCAGTTTTTACAGAATTCCGGTCACAGTCTGCGCCGGATGAACAGATGGCGCTGGCTGCGGTAGTCTTTTTCCCTGTATATCTCAAAGCCTGTTTCTTCGATAAAGGAAAAATCTGATTCAAGGGATGTCTCCACCACTATACAGGTATCATCTGTGATATAGGGCTGCGCATCCAGAAGAGTGAGCACCCTTTTAGCCAGATCAGACTGATAGGGCGGATCCAGATAGACGAGATCCACTTCCTTTTCGTGAACATGCCTTAAGGCCGCCACGGCATCCTGTTTGAGGATGACCGCCTGTTCCTCGAAGCCCGTCCTGTGAAGATTCTGCTGGATACAGGAAACAGCAGCTCTGTTGTTTTCAATAAAGTAGGCACGTTTAGCCCCGCGGCTGATGGCCTCGATCCCGATCCCGCCGCTGCCTGCGCAGATATCCAGAAAAACCGAACCCGGAACCTGCATCTGCAAAATGTTAAACAGTGTCTCCTTGATCTTATCCTGCGTCGGCCTGGTGTCAAGCCCGTCCGGCGCCGTAAGCAGGAGCCTGCGCGCGCTCCCTGCGATCACTCTCATCTTCCACCTCCCGGAAATACTCTCCTGTATGGACAGCCGGCTTCTTAGCCCTGATCTCATCTTTTTTGCAGGCACATTTTTCATGCCCCTGTATTACTGTTACCGTCCCCGAAGAGTTACATTATCATGATACATAATTATCTGAAAAAAGCAATCGTAACTTGTTCAGCCTGTACATCTGCAGGAGCCGCCGCGCTTTGAGATCCTGGGCCTGTTATCAGAACCGCTTCGTTCCCTTTCCGCCGCGCTTTGAGATCCTGAGCCTGGAAAGGTCAATTTCCGTTTCGTGCAGGGTGACAACAGGCTTTTCGCCCTGGGCCAGGAGCCATACATTTTCAACTCTGTCGTTTGCGGACAGGCTGATCCCCTTCTGGCCTGCCGAATTCTTTTTCAGCTCCGGAAGCTCCCCGGCGGCAAACCGAAGAAGATATCCGCCTGCGGACTGCAGGACGACCGAGGCGGCGTCCTTAATCTCTGAGATGAATACCAGGCTGTCCCCGTCTGCAAGCTTTGTCGCGGCCACTGTTTTTTTGATGACATCAAATTCCGTTCCGGCCACAGCCTTTACCATGCCGGACTCTGTCACAAAGACAGCCTTTTCAAGCCGCAGGGCCTCCTGGGCCGCCGCATATACGATCTCCTCCTTGGCGGAGTCGAAATTGCTGACATTGTCGACGGGAACTCCCTTGTCCCGCATCTTTCCGGCCGGCAGATCCTGGGCGCGGACAGTGTGAAGCTGGCCCGCCCTTGTAAAGAGACAGATTCTTCCCCCGCTCCTTACAGGGAAGCAGAAGCGGCAGGACTCGCGGACTGCTTCCTCGTTTCTTGAAAATACGGCGGGCTCCATGGTCTTTGCATAGCCGAAGCGGTCCATGACAAAGATCAGTTCCCTGTCAGCATCCTGGGCGGGAGCGATAAAGACCGCCTCCTGGCCCTGAATGATCTGTGTTTTCCTGGGTTCAGCGTATTTTTTCTTTATGGAAAGAAGATCGGCGCGGATCACCTTTGTCATGGCGCTCCGGTTCTCCAGGATATCCTCATAGCGGTAGATATTGGCGACGGTCTCCTCGTGCTCCTTCATCAGAGCCTCGAT
>DEPS01000020.1:53108-81479 GCA_002358875.1 Lachnospiraceae bacterium UBA3386
GTAAACTGAAGCTGGGCCGCCATCTCCCGCGACATATCGGACCGGAAGCGGATTCCCTTTGTATCCCCGCTCACAAGGCAGCGCTTTGCCATTGCCCGGTCCCGGGATCCCCGCAGGATCTCGATAATGAGGTCGATCACGCTGCAGGCCCGGATCAGGCCCTCCTGGATCTCCCGCTTTTTCTGTTCCTTTTCAAGGAGATTTCTGTACTTGCGCCCTGCGATCTCGTACTGGAAATCAGCGCTGGCCTCCAGGATGGCCCTGATACCCATGGTCTCGGGACGGCCGTCCAGAATACCCAGCATATTTACGCCGAAGGTGTCCTCCAGGCGGGTCTTTTTATACAGAAGATTTTTGAAATTTTCGACATCCGTGTCTTTTTTCAGCTCGATGACGATACGGATGCCCTCCTTGGACGACTGGTTAGTGATATCGATGATATCGCCTGTGACCTTGTTCTCGGACAGGGCTGCTACGTCCGTCAGAAATTTTCCGATCCCCGCTCCGACCATGGTGTAGGGGATCTCCGTAATGACCAGGTTTATGCGGCCGTTTTTCCCTTTTTCGGTCTCCACCCTGCCCCGGATGCGGAGCCTGCCCTGCCCGGTCTCATAGATCTGGGGCAGGTCGTCCTTGTTGACGATGATGCCCCCTGTTGGAAAATCGGGGCCGGGAAGAAGGCGCATGAGGGCCGCCGTCGAGATCTGCGGGTCGTCCAGAAAAGCCAGCTCCGCGTCGATGACTTCCGCCAGGTTGTGGGGAGGGGTACTGGTCGCCATGCCTACAGCAATGCCTTCGGAGCCGTTGACGAGGAAATTGGGGATGCGGACCGGCAGGACCACAGGCTCCTTTTCCGTCTCGTCAAAGTTGGGGCCGAAGTCCGTGACGTCCTTGTCGAGGTCTGCCAGAAAGGCCTCCTCGGTGATCTTCTGCAGACGGGCCTCGGTGTAACGCATGGCCGCCGCCCCGTCGCCCTCGATATTTCCGAAATTCCCGTGGCCGTCGATCAGGGGGATCCCTTTTTTAAATTCCTGGGCCATCACGACCAGGGCGTCATAAATCGAGCTGTCACCGTGGGGGTGGTATTTACCCATTGTATCGCCGACGATACGGGCACTCTTCCTGTAGGGTCTGTCCGACCGGATGCCCAGCTCGTACATGTCATAGAGAGTGCGCCGCTGAACCGGCTTTAAGCCGTCGCGCACATCCGGCAGGGCGCGGGAAATAATGACGCTCATGGCATAGTCGATATAGGCCTTCTGCATGAGCTCTGAATATTCGGTGCTGATGATCTGTTCGCCGCCGTCGATCGCGGTTTCCGCTCCGGGATTGTCAAAGATCCCGTCCATGCTCCCGCCCTGCCCGCTGACGGGCTTTGATTCTTTATCGTTATTTTTTTTACTCATTTCCAGATACTATCACTCTTCTCCAAAAACTATCAGAATTCCTGACTCTTGACTCAAAAATCTTCTGACTCCTGTCTCTTAATTACTGCCGCCTGAATCTTTTAAACATCCAGCTCCGCGTCCGCGGCATGCTCATAGATGAAATTCCTGCGCGGGGGAACGTCGGAGCCCATGAGGAGCTCCGTCATGTCGGAGGCAGTGATGACGTCCTCGATGCGGACCTGTTTCATGCGACGGCGCTTTGGATCCAGGGTGGTCTCCCAGAGCTGGTCCGCGTCCATTTCACCAAGTCCCTTGTAGCGCTGCAGGGTAAAGTCCCCCTTGTGGGTCTTTCTGTAGCGGGCAAGAGCGTAGTCGTCATAGAGATAGATTCCCTCACCCCTTTTCGGCACGACCTTGTAGAGAGGAGGCATGGCCACATAGACGTGTCCTTCATAGATGAGCTCCGGCATGAAACGGTAAAAGAGCGTCAGAAGGAGCGTCGAAATATGAGCCCCGTCGACGTCGGCATCCGCCATGATGACGATTTTGTCGTAACGGAGCCTGGTGATATCGAAATCGTTGCCGTAGCCTTCGGAAAAGCCGCAGCCGAAGGCATTGATCATGGTCTTGATCTCCGCGTTGGCCAGAATTTTATCAATACTTGCCTTTTCGACGTTGAGGATCTTGCCCCTGATAGGCAGGATGGCCTGGAACATGCGGTCGCGGGCCATTTTGGCGCTGCCGCCGGCCGAATCGCCCTCTACGATGAAGATCTCGCATTTTTTCGGGTCGCGGCTGGTGCAGTTGGCCAGCTTGCCGTTGGAGTCAAAGGAGAATTTCTGCTTTGTGAGCATGTTGGTCTTGGCCTTCTCCTCGGCCCTGCGGATCTTCGCGGCCTTCTCGGCACAGCCGATCACGGATTTGAGGGTCTCCAGATTCCTGTCAAAATAGCGGACGATCTCCTCGCCGGCCACCTGGGAGACAGCCCTGGCGGCGTCCTGGTTGTCAAGCTTTGTCTTGGTCTGGCCCTCGAAGCGGGGGTCGGGATGCTTGATGGAAATGACCGCAGTCATGCCGTTGCGGATGTCGGCGCCCGTGAAATTGGCGTCCTTGTCCTTTAAGGCCCCCAGACTCCTGGCATAGGTATTGATGACCTGGGTGAAAACGGATTTAAAGCCCGTCAGGTGAGTTCCTCCCTCTGCATTGTAGATATTGTTGCAGAAGCCCAGCACATTTTCGTGAAACTCGTTGACATACTGCAGAGCGATCTCCACGGAGATCCCGTCGGAAACTCCGCTGAAGCTGATGACATCCGTGACAGTCTCCTTCTTTTTATTGAGCGCGCGGATAAACCCTGCGATCCCGTCCGGCTCGTGGAAGGCGATCTCCTCGGGCTCATCGCCGCGAAGATCCTGATACAGGATAGTCAGTCCGGGATTTAAATATGCAGTCTCATGGAGGCGGCTCTTTACGTCCTCCTCCTTAAAGCGTGTCTTTTCAAATATCTCCGGGTCAGGCAGAAAATTGATCCTTGTCCCGCTTTCCCGGGCGCGGCCGACGGTCGGAAGGAGCCCGTCCTTCAATTCCATCTGCGGTATGCCCCTGGCGTAGCGGTCCTCGTAAACATATCCGTCCCGGGAGACCTGTACGGTCATGCGCTCCGAGAGGGCGTTGACGACGCTTGACCCCACGCCGTGCAGGCCGCCGCTGGTCTTATAGGCGCTGTTGTCAAATTTTCCTCCCGCGTGCAGGGTCGTGAAGACCACTCGCTCCGCGCTGACCCCTTTTTCATGCATGCCGATGGGGATGCCCCTGCCGTTGTCCGACACGGTACAGGAGCCGTCCTTTTCAAGCGTCACGTGTATGGTGTCACAAAACCCTGCCAGATGCTCGTCGACTGCATTGTCCACGATCTCGTAGATCAGGTGGTTGAGGCCGCGTGTAGAGACGCTGCCTATGTACATGCCGGGCCTGGTCCGCACCGCCTCAAGTCCCTCAAGCACCCGGATGCTGGAGGCTCCGTACTGTTCCTTCTGGTTTGCGCTGTCCGCGCCGTTCAAATTATTTATATTATTTGCCATAAGATACACTTTCAATAGCCCTGGAAAAGTATTTTGTAAACAGATCATCAGGAAAATTCTTTTCCCGGACAGATTTCATGGGAAAGAGACAGAAAAACGGAGCGCTGTCAATAGACGGCGTACCGCCCCCCTGTCTCTTATATTCATTTACTCTTAGTTATTCAGTTTTTCTTCGCTGCTTTTTGTTTTTCTTTCTGCTTCAGATTCTCTCTTTTGCTTCAGATACCCTCCGCTGTCTCTTTTGCCCTCTTCTTCAAGTTCTTATGCCCGGACTTTTATAGTGAAAGACAAAATAAAGATCATTTTGTCGTTTACTTTATTTTTTCGGATTTTTTCACACAGGCAAGGGCCAGAGCGCCGGGACCTATATGGCAGCAGATGCTCAGGGACAGCTGTCCCTCTTCGATATTATATCCGGGGAAGGCCTTTTCCATTTCCGCTTTAAAAACTTTGAGCTCCTGGGGAACCTGCGCATGGACCGCATATAGATAGACGTTTTTCGCGTCGATCTCTCCGAAAAGGGTCTCAATGTCATGGTGCAGGGCATTGATCATCGTTGTCTTGCCCTGCGCAAGGGTTCGGGCTTTGGAGAAGGCGTCCAGCCTCTCCCCTTTGATCTGCAGCACAGGCTTGATCCGCATGAGGGTACCGATCGCCGCCGCGGCCGGTGTGATGCGGCCTCCCTTCTTGAGATATTTGAGGGTGTCCACCATGATATAAATGCTGGAGTCAAAGCGCTCCCGCTCAAGGATCTCGCGGACCCTGGCCGCGTCATAACCATTCTTCACAAGCTCAAGGGCGTCCTGGACGGAGCGCTTCTGAGTCACGGAAATACGCTGGTTATTGACGACGAATACACGGCGGTTGTAATCATTTGCCAACATGCGCGCGCTCTGGCAGGAACCTGACAGTCCGCTGCTCATGGGGATATAAACGACCTGATCATTCTTTTCCAGAGCCTTGTCCCACAGAGCCATAAGATCCCCGGGCGACGGCTGGCTCGTCACGATATCGACGCCGTCATCAAGCATCTGGAAAAATTCTTCTCTCGTCAGATTAACATCTTCATAATAGGTTTTTTCACCTGCGCTGAAGGGCATGGGCACGACACTGATCCCCATTTCCTTTGCTTCATACTGAGTAATTCCGCTGTTGCTGTCCGTGATCACTGCAACTCTGGGCATATAATAACCTCCACGTCGATGCGCCGGCGCGCCTTTTCAATTTATAAAAACCTCTCATCTATTCCGGCGGTTTCTCAATTCGGTATCTCCGACATACGGACACTTCCGTGTCTGATCGACTGTTTTTAATACTGCATCAGCCTGACCGGCCCTCCGTACAGGACGAATCCCTTTTTTAGGTAAATAGCTTAATCCGCATTTATCATATAATCTGAAATGGCTAAAGTCAACCACTTAAAAAAAGTTCAGATCGTTGAGAGGTCAACAACGCGCCCGTCAGACATCCGAAATTCCGGATCCTCCTTAAGAAGCTCGTCCGCACAGGCGCAGGCATCGCGCAGAATATCCGCATCCTCGTACAAATCCGCCAGGACAAACTGGGGCAGGCCGCTCTGCCTCGTGCCGAAAAGATCTCCGGGCCCCCTTGCCCTGAGGTCCTGTTCCGCGATGGAAAAGCCGTTTGAATTCTTTTCGAGGACCTCAAGGCGCTCCGGCTTATCTTTTCCGGAGTAGAGAAAAATGCAGTAAGACTGGTCCGCCCCCCTGCCGACGCGCCCCCGCAGCTGATGAAGCTGGGAGAGCCCGAAGCGCTCGGCATTTTCGATCAGGATGACTGTGGCGTTGGGCACATTGATCCCGACCTCAATGACCGTCGTGGAGACCAGAATATCGGTTTCCCCCCTTGCGAAAGTATCCATGACCCGCTGTTTTTCCTCCGGCCGCATGCGCCCGTTCAGGGAATCGATCCGCAGACTGTCCGGCAGGGAACGACGGAGCTTTTCAGTATAATCCTTTACATTCTCAATTTCCGAAAGCTCCCCTTCCTCAACGGCCGGGCAGATCACGTAGCACTGACGGCCTTTTTCTATTTCAGAAAGTATGAAGCGATAGGCCCTGCCCCGCATGGTATCCTGCATGGCCAGGCTTTTGACGGGCTTTCTTCCCGGAGGCAGATTTTTGAGCGAGGAGATCTGCAGCTCTCCGTAAAGGATGATTGCCAGCGTGCGGGGAATGGGCGTCGCGCTCATGACCAGCACAGGCACATCCTTTCCCTTGGCCGCAAGATCTGTCCGCTGCCTTACCCCGAAACGGTGCTGCTCGTCCGTGATCACAAGGCCAAGGTCGAGAAACTCCACCTTTTCCTGGAACAGAGCATGCGTCCCGATCACGACCAGGGCGCTTCCGTCCCCTATCATCTTCAACACCCTTTTTCTCTCCGCCCCCTTTACCGAGCCTGTCAGAAGGACGGCATGCATGGGCAGGCCGCTTTTTTCAAGCAGCTTTTCAAGGCTTTCCATGTGCTGGCGGGCCAGCACTTCCGTCGGGGCCATCAGGGCGCCCTGCCTTCCGTTCTGCGCTGTCAGGATAAGGGCAAGGAAGGCGAGGACCGTCTTTCCGGATCCGACGTCTCCCTGCAGAAGGCGGTTCATGAGAACAGGTCCCGTCAGATCGCTTCTGATCTGGTCCCAGGCCTTCTCCTGTTCCGCCGTCAGGCTAAAGGGCAGATTTGATAAAAAAATACTGCACCACCCCTCTCCCCGTCCAATATATCCAGGGGCCCCTTCATCCCTCATGGGGCGCGGGTTGATCCTGGCCCCCTCCGCGCTCTTTTGTCTGCGGATATCAGTGATAAAACTGAGGAACTCGTTAAAAATCAGTCTTTTTCTGGCTCTTTGAAGGGCTTCATGGTCCTTTGGAAAATGGATCCCCCTGAGCGCCTCACAAAAACCAATGAGCTGATACCTGGAAAGAATCCCGGCAGGGAGGTCTTCTCTTATCCCGGACACATCCAGGGCTGATAAAATGGCGGCGCGCAGCCTGCCCTCCCCGATCCCTTTGATGGCAGGGTAGGACGGCTGCAGGGTCCCCCTTAGTTTTTCATAAGCTGCCGCACCCGTAAACCAGGGCTGCTCCATATATCCGGCCCCGTTTTTAGCCTTTTTGAAGATCCCCCTGAATACGAACACAGCGCCAGCCTGCAGCGTCTGCCGCACATAGGGCATGTTGTAAAAAGTCAGGCGGATCCTTCCTGTCGCATCCTCTCCCTCAAGATGGGTTATGGCTCTTCCCTCCCGCCGCAGCATCCCCCCTCCCGGGAGGATCCTCAGCCTCAGCGTACACAGACATCCCTCCTCCGCTCTCCTGACCGGTTCTTCATCAGAAAAAAAGATATAGGACGAAGGGTAGAACCTCAAAAGATCGCCCAGCGTCGCTATCCCCCTGCCTGCGAAGATCTCAGCTGTCTTTTGTCCCACACCTTTTAATTCTCTCACAGATGCGTCCATTCTCATAAGCAGCCTCCTGTAAAAAAACAGATACCGGACCCAAAGGCCGGTATCTGTGAAAGCTCAACTTTTTGTGGAAGATCAACTTTTCTTTAAAGGGACAGGATCATTCTGCTGAAAGAATGTAATAGTAGATGGGCTGTCCGCCATACTGCAGTTCCACCTCACAGCTCTCGAAACTGGAGAGGACCTTTGAACGGAAATCCTCCGCCTCCGCTTCCGTGACATCTTCGCCGTAATAAATACTGATGATCTCGGTCTCCTCGCCCACCATTTTTTCAAGACATTTGAGAGCGGTCTCGTCTCTGTCTCTGCTGACCGCGAGGATCCCGGCATCGCCGATACCCATCATATCGTCCTTGTGGATCTCGACGTCGTTGAGGATGGTGTCGCGGACCGCGTAGGTCACTTCCGCACTTTTGACCGCTTCAATGCCCGCAAGCATGTTTTCGCGGTTCTCTTCCGCAGTCATGTCCGGAGTGAAATTGATAATGGCGGTAATACCCTGAGGGATCGTCGTCGTAGGGATCACAACGACCTTCTTGTCCTTGGACAGTTCCGCAGCCTGATTGGCCGCCATCACAATGTTCTTATTATTAGGGAGCACAAAGACTGTGTCCGCATTGACCTTTTTGACCGCTCCGAGAATGTCATCCGTGCTGGGATTCATGGTCTGTCCGCCTGAGATCACACAGTCAACGCCCAGGCCCTTAAAGATCTCTCCGATGCCCTCTCCGACTGAGACAGTGATAAAGCCGAAATCCTTATGGGGCATCTGAAGCTCAGGCTCGCTTTCCGCCGCAGGGACATGACCGGCAGACACCGTGCCGGGAGCTTTGGCCTTTTCCTCGGCAGCCTTTGCGCTGCCTTCCTTCTCCAGCCTTCTGTTCTCGATCCTGAGAGAGCGCAGCTCGCCGCACTGGATGCCCTTCTGGATGGCAAGTCCCGGGTCATTGGTCCTGACCTGCACGGATACGATATCTTCCCTGTTCTCGCAGACTGCGATCTCGCCGATGGACTCCAGATATTTACGAAGGCTCTTTAAGGAAGCCTTGTTGAAATCCTTCCCGGGTACTATCTCAAAGGCAGCGAAATACAGGTATTTCAGTTCCTCCTTTGCGGCCTCTGCCTCCTGCTTTCCTGTCTCTTCTTCCTTCTGGGGTACGACGGCGATCTCTTTTCCAAGATATGCGTCATAGCAGCCCTTGAGGAACTGGATCAGGCCCTGCCCGCCGCTGTCCACGACACCGGCCTGTTTGAGGACAGGCAGCATGTCCGGCGTCTTTGCCAGGACCTCCTCGCCGTAAGCGATGACCTGGGGGATAAAATCGTCGAAATTGTCGACACAGGCTTCTGAAAGCTCTGTCGCCTTTTCGGAGACCCCCTTGGCGACAGTCAGAATAGTTCCCTCTTTGGGCTTCATGACCGCCTTGTAGGCTGTCACGACAGCTCTTTCGAAGGCCTTTGCCATAACCGGAACAGTCAGCTCTTCTTCATCCCGGGCGACCTTCCCGAACCCGCGAAGCAGCTGGGACAGGATGACACCGGAGTTGCCTCTGGCTCCGCGAAGCGATCCGGAAGAGATCGCCTTGCAGACATCCCGCATGGAACGGGAGCCCTGATCGAGGTCCCCGACCTCCGCCACCGCCGATTTGATGGTCAATGTCATATTTGTGCCCGTATCCCCGTCCGGGACAGGGAAAACATTGAGCTCATTGATCCATTCTTTTCCCGCTTCGAGATTGGCCGCGCCCGCCAAAAAGAGGTCAACCAGACGCGCCGCGTCAATTGACCGATTGTTCCGGTCCTGAATATTCTCCTGATTATTCTCGTTCATGCTCACCGCTTACTCCCTCCGATCTGTGATCACAGCACGAAACAGCCGTAAATCCTATATTCCGCCTGATCAGTCGATCAGCCTGACTCCTTCCACGTAAATATTGATCTTCTCGATTTCGAGGCCGGTAAACTCCTCTACCTTGTACCGCACGCTCTCGATCAGATTGTCCGCTACGGTCGTAATATTTACGCCATAAGAAACGATCACGTGAAAATCGATCACCAGCTTTTTCTTGGAAGTAAGCGTGACATCAATTCCCTTTGTCATCGTGTCCTTTTTCAGAAGGTTGACGATCCCTTCCTTCATATTCACTCCGGCCATGCCGACGATTCCGAAGCACTCATTGGCAACGCTTCCGGCATACTGGGCGATCACATCATTATCGATGGAGATATTTCCCATATGCGTATTCATATAAGAAGATTTCATTACTGACTCCTCTCTCATGTTTTAAACGGAACCGCCCGTCCAGGGCGGCAGACTCTCGCTTAAATTATACCTGAACAGAGAGAAAAAGAAAACACACAATCGTAAAACCTTTTAAAAAATTTTGCTTGCGTTCTACAATTCTTTCTGTTAATATACTAATGTTGTTTTTCCGAGTCTAAAAGGGATTGGAGGTGTTAAGATGGCCAAGTGCGATATCTGCGGCAGAGGCGCTTTCTTTGGAAATCAGGTCAGCCATTCACATAGAAGATCTAATAAAGTCTGGCATGCTAACGTTCAGAGAATTGCAGTCAAGACTGATGGCGGCAGCAAAAAGATCCATGTCTGCACCAGATGCATGCGTTCCGGCAAGATCGAGCGTGCATAAGGGGCGGTACGTGATGGCATTGAGTAATTTGGAATTAATGAATAGGATATTCATGAGTTTCAGGACTTTGCAGAAAAAATAGATTCCGGTTCGGTCACGAATCGGAATCTTTTTTTATCTGTTTTTATTATCCTGCTCTATGATCTCAAAAGCGCAAAGGTCCGGTGACAGATCCAAAGAAATCGGTCATGCAGATCCGGGTCACGTTACTGGTCACAAGGTGACCAATAACGTGCTGGCGGCAGTGTTACTTGTAATCCGGGTCACTCCTGAGGCTTGTCCTGGTCCTTTTCAGGGAAAGCTGCGCTGACAGCCTTGTCATCGGGGATCATCTCTCTGTTTCTGTTGCGGATCCTGTCAATAATTTCGGGAACCATATCCATGATATGGGTCAGGGTGGTCTGATCCTTTACATTTACGACCTTTGTCATGTCGTCTTTGACAACCAGAACCGCTGAAGGTGTCATTTTGGCAGAAAACCCCCCCATCCCGCTGTCCTTGCGCTCCGCGCCGTTGGAGCCCGCGCCGACACCGATACTGACATCCGAAAGAGGGATGATGATCGTGTCTCCGATCGTGATCGGCTCCCCGACAACTGTTTTTGACGTCAGGACGCCGTTCGCCCCCTCCATCAGGGATTCCAGGACCTTGTTAAAGCTGTTTTTCTTACAGCCCCCCTTGCCGTTACCATTGCCATTTCCGTTTCCGTTCACGGTGCCGTTCCCGTTTCCGTTCTTTTTCTCTTCCATGATGATCTCCTTGCGCTTTTCCTTTATGATTATCTTTTCGCCCTGTCCGCAGTAACGATCCGGACATTTTTTGAAACAGCAGCTGACCGCTATGAGCGGTTTGCCGCCGAAGGTCCTCTTCGGAGCCTTTTCAGGAAATACCGTACATCTTTGTTTATAAGAAGACGGACGCCCGCTCCGAAAACGAGCTTTGAGAGCCTGATGCTGCCCGCCGCTGATCCGTGCAGGTCATAGCGGTAAAGCTCATAATCCGTATCCAGAGCGACATGGCCCGCTGTGACCGGATATAAAAAGCCCTGAACCGCAAAGACCTTTGCGCTTGCAGCAGGATCTCCCAGCCCGATCACTCCGGTCAGCCCCCATTTTTCGGGGAGAAGGCTTGCAAGCGCGGGCAGAAGGCGTTTTTTAATTGCCTCGATTGCCCGGCTCCCGCGCTCCGTTCCGAGAACATACAAGGCGTCATCCACCCGGTCATAGAGGCGGCCGGCCCGGGACAGGGCAGCGTCGATCCTGTCCTCAATGCTCTTCTCCTCCTTTGCGGCCGGAGGCTTCTCCTCTTTCTCCTCCGGTTCTTCCTTATCCCCTTTTATCATCATCAAAAGTCCAAAAAGAAGGAGAGCCGCATCGGAAGATCCGAAAAGTTTTATGCTCATGTCCATCGTCCCGTCATAGGACAAAGCCGCGCGGACGGCTCCAAGAAACCAGCGCACCTCTCCCTCAAAGGACAGATCCTTTTTGAAGTCAATGTGCACAAGCTCGCTGCTTCCCTGCGGGTCGTTCATGTTTCCCGAAAAGGAGTACCGAAAGGGTACGAACAGTACAGACAGCCCGATGGCCAGCGCAATGATCAGAAGCGCCAGAAGCAGTATCAGAAGAATGGTTCCCAGGATCTTCAGCGCGGTCAGAAAAAGCATCATACGAATTCAGCCTCCCTGCCCACTATTGTTAATGAAACGTTCATATCCCTACTAAAATCAGGCTGCCTGTTCAACCCGGGCTTTTGTGCCAGAATGCGCGCATGAGCATCTTAAGTCTGCTGCCCCGAGATCCGTGCTCCCGCTCCACTTTCGAGAGGAGCCAGACCGCCGCATCCCACTGCCCGCTCAGGTGAAAAGCCTCCTGCGTGATCGACCTGACCAGTTCAAAGGCATCCTCCTTCCCCCAGGCCATCCCCACAATAAAAGGAGGATTGGCACGGTAATAGGGCTGCTGCAGGTTTGCGCAGTGCATGATCTCCAGGACCGGCCTCCTGGTTTTTCCGACAGCCCGGGAAAGAGTCAGGATATAGAGCATAAAATGCCCTTTTCCGCGGACAAGATCACGTTTGATCCGTTTTGGATTCTTGATCCGGGGACTCACATACAGGTTTTTATAAAAAAACATCACAACACCATTTGTAAAACCGCAACAGTATCAGTATAACTGTCAATCCGGTTTAACCGTTAATCCGGTACTCCGTCGCCATCCAGATCCTCAAAGGAATCGATATACTGCATGCTCACAGTACGTCTGCGAAGCTTTGCCTCCTCGGAAGCCTGATAGATATAATCCTTGATCTGCCTGGCCTTCCGGATATTCTTAAACTCGATCTTCCTGTTGGTCGCATCGGATGTCACGCAGATCACCGTTCCAAGTCCGAAAAGCCTCTGCAGAAAACTGATCCGCAGCTGGACGTCTATCACCCGGTACATATAGCAGTCATTTTCCACAGAGGACAAAAAGCCGGATTTGATCTGTATATCATTTTCGTAGATCAGATAAGTCGTGAATGTAAAGGGAAGCCCCAGAAAAGCCAGCCTTTTCTTTTCTTTAAAAACCAGCTTTCCCTGCTCCGCGATAGCGCGGCGGTTATTGCCCTGCATTCCGTAAGCGGACCCGTCAGGTCCGGCTGCCGCAGGACCCTGCCCCGGCAGACGATCCTGCCCGGGTCTTTCTTTTTTTTCTTTCAGCATATGCTTATCTCCCTTCAGGCGCATGCCTTCTGAGCCTGAATCATTAATCTGCCTGAAAAAGATCCGGCAGTATATATCTCTTCCTGTCAGGAAACAGCAAAGGAATATCTGTCCCGGCCGGACACTACAGGCCGTATATGACAGCATACCCATTAACCGCATTCGAGTGCGGCGCTATTTATTATACTCTGCTCCGGCTCATATGGCAAAACCTTTTCATTCTTTGCCGGCCTTTTTTATTTAAGATTACCGGTCGAAGCGCGAAAACGATCCAACCTTACACCCGGAAAATTTTATTATCTCTTCCGCCCAAAGACTCTTTACCTGTGTTATACTTTTACATGACAGATTTACTTTTTCATTTTTACTCAATAAATATCACTGATTTTTTTCTAAAAAGGAGGTTTCTATTTATGTCAACTGATTATTATGCAAAGCTCGGCAAAAACCTGATCGGGACGAAGACCTTTGACAACCTGATGGAAGCCTTTGCCGGCGAATCCCAGGCCAGAAACAAATATACCTATTTCGCATCCAAGGCAAAGAAAGACGGCTATGAGCAGATCGCAAAGATCTTCCTGCAGACGGCTGCCAACGAAAAGGAGCACGCCAAAATCTGGTACAAGATCCTTGAGGGCGTCCACAGCACAGCGGAAAACCTCGAGATCGCTGCCGAAGGCGAGCACGATGAGTGGACAGAGATGTATCCCGGCTTCGCCGAGGATGCCCGCGCAGAAGGTTTCAATGAGATCGCGGATCTTTTTGATATGGTCGCTGCGATCGAAAAGGAGCATGAAGCCCGCTATCGCAAGCTTCTCGAAAATGTAAAGGGCGGCCTGGTCTTCTCCAAAGACGGTGACCGCATCTGGGAATGCGGCAACTGCGGCCACATCGTCGTCGGCCCCTCTGCCCCCGATGCATGTCCTGTCTGCAACCACCCTCAGGCATATTTCGAAATTCACGCCGACAACTACTAAAAAGATAAACCCCGTGCCTGATCGTATTTACCCTTCAGGCACGGGGTTTTTTATGCGGCCGGATGCATGCCGGTCAGCCGTTCCGGAGCTCTCCCAGCATACGGATGAGCTCAATATCCTCCTGGGATACACGGAAATTCGTTGCAGTCGTCTTTCCGTCAGGATCAGTGATCCGAAGATCCAGGACAGACCCCTCCGGAACACCGCCGTTACGGACAGCACTCATAAAACCGGTAAAGCCGGGATGACGCTTTCTGAAAGCGCTAAGGGAGTCCTTCAGTTTCAGGAGCTGTAATGGGTTAAATGCCATAATATTTTCCTCTCATAATATTCTTTATTTTTGTCATTAAAAAAGCAGGCCGGTCAGCCGGTACGCAGCACTTCCCCCAGCTCTGCCAGGGAAGCGACAGGTATGATGCGCATTCCCTCCGGCACTTCGAGGCGCCTCATGGAGCTCTTTGGCAGGACGCAGGCAGTAAAGCCCATCTTTGCAGCCTCCTGGATCCTGAGCTGGGCCATGGAGACAGCTCTTACTTCCCCGGAGAGGCCTACTTCCCCGAAGACGACCAGGTGGTCATCAACGGGCACATTCCGAAAGCTGGAAAGGATCGCGAGTACTATACCCAGATCGAGGGCAGGCTCGGTCTGGCGTATGCCCCCGGCCAGATTGATATAGGCATCGAACTGGGACATGGGGATGCCCAGGCGCTTTTCGATGACCGCCATCAGGAGGCTGACGCGGTTGAAGTCCGTGCCCGTGGACTGGCGTTTGGGATAGCCGTAACTGGTGCGGCATACCAGGGCCTGTACCTCGAGAAGCAGGGGCCTCGTACCCTCCATGGAACAGGTCACGACACTCCCCCCCACGTCATGAGGTCGTCCGCTCAGCAGAAATTCCGAGGGGTTGGGCACCTGGGAAAGCCCTCCGCTTCTCATCTCAAAAATGCCGATCTCGTTTGTGGACCCGAAACGGTTTTTGACGCTCCTAAGGACACGGTAGGACGCATAGCGGTCGCCCTCGAAATAGAGTACGGCGTCCACCATGTGCTCAAGGACGCGGGGCCCTGCCACACTTCCCTCCTTGGTAACATGGCCGACAAGGAAAAACGTGATGCCGGTCTCCTTGGCCAGGCGCAGGAGGATCCCCGTCGCCTCACGGATCTGGGCGACACTCCCGGGCGAGGTCTGGATCTGCGAGCTGTACATGGTCTGGATAGAATCAATGATGACAGCGCGGGGTTTTTCGGTCCGGATGACCGACGTGACAGCGTCGAGATCCGTCTCGCACAGAAAAGTCAGCCTGTCCGAAATATCACCGATCCGCCTGCCCCGCATCTTGATCTGACGAAGAGACTCCTCTCCCGAGATATAGAGAATATTAAGGCCGGAACCCGCCATATTGCGTGCTGTCTGAAGAAGGATCGTCGATTTGCCGATACCGGGATCGCCTCCCAGAAGGATCATGGAGCCGGGAACGACGCCTCCGCCCAGCACCCTGTCCAGTTCCTCAAAACCGGTGGAAAAACGCTCCTCCTCCGTCTCCTCGACAGCTGAGAGAGGCAGCGGCTTTCTTCCCGTACCGGGCCGGACACTGCCGCCCTGAGCAGAGGAAAAAGCCCCCGCAGTCTCTGCCGGAGCTTCCACCATCGTATTCCATTCTTTGCAGGCAGGACACTGGCCCAGCCATTTAGATGACTCATACCCGCAGCTGCTGCAGAAAAACAGTGTTCTGATCTTTTTTGCCATTTGAAAACTTCTTAATTATCCGTGACAACCTTTTCCGTAAGCGGGAGGGGTTTTTCCGCTCCGGCTGCCTTTGTAACAGAAAAAACGACTTCGCCGCCCCGAAAGCCCGCGGTGACAAGATCTCCCCTTTTGAACTCATCTGCAAGGAGCTTCTCCGAGAGCGGATCCTCAATGACAGACTGGATCGCTCTTTTGAGCGGCCGGGCTCCCATTTTATCATCTGAATATTTATCGACAATGTGGTTTCGAAGGGCGGGCGTGATCCGCAGGTCGATCCCCAGCTGCGCTTTGGCGCGGCTTACGAGGTCGGAAGCAAGAAGCGCGGTGATCCGTCCCATCTCCTCCGCCGACAGGGCGTGGAAGACCTGGATCTCGTCGATGCGGTTGATGAACTCGGGGCGGAAGATCTTTTTGACCTCCTCCATGACACCCTTCTTCATCCGCTCGTAATCCTGCTCCTTAGTTGGTTTGTCCGCAAAGCCCAGGGTCTTGGGCGCAATGATCTTCTGGGCACCGACGTTTGAAGTCATAATGATCACTGTATTCTTAAAGTTCACCCTGTGTCCCTGGGAGTCCGTGATATGTCCTTCGTCCAGGATCTGGAGCAGGATGTTGAATACATCCGGGTGCGCCTTCTCTATCTCGTCAAAAAGGACCACGGAATAGGGATGGCGCCTGACCTTTTCTGAGAGCTGGCCGCCCTCCTCGTAGCCCACGTAGCCGGGGGCAGAGCCGATGATCTTGGAGACGGCGTACTGCTCCATATACTCGGACATATCGATCCGGATCAGATCCTTATCCGATCCGAACATCACCTCCGCAAGCGCTTTGGAGAGCTCTGTCTTTCCCACGCCGGTGGGACCCAGGAAGAGGAAGGAACCGATCGGCCTGTCCGGATTCTGCAGGCCCACGCGCCCGCGGCGGATCGCCCTTGAGACCGCGCGTACCGCGTCCTCCTGCCCGATCACACGCTTATGAAGCTCGTCCTCCAGACGCAGGAGCCTCTCGCTTTCCTTTTCCGTAAGTCTGTTGACCGGGACCTTTGCCCATATGGAGATGACGGAAGCGATATCCTCCTGTGTGACTGTCTTCTTTCCCCCGTCCTGCTTTTTCTCCGCTAGGTCCCGGATCCTGTCCAGTTTTTTGACAAGGGCATCCTGTTCGCGCCGCAGCTCTCTCGCCGCAGAAAGATCCCCCTCCATAAAGGCTCTGGCAAGACGGTCATCCGTATCACGGATCTCTTTCTCAAGAAAAGCGGTCCTGTCTGTTCCCCCGTCATCCTTTCCAAGGCGAACGGATGCGCAGGCCTCGTCGATGACGTCAATGGCCTTGTCCGGCAAATTACGGTCATTAATATACCGGACCGAAAGATCCACCGCCATCCGCAGTGCCTCTTCCTCCACCTTTACGCCGTGGTGGTCCTCATAAATATGGACGATCCCGCGAAGGATCTCCAAGGCCTGTTCCGGGGTCGGTTCTTCGATCTGCACAGGCTGAAAACGCCTCTCCAGAGCCGCATCCTTTTCGACATATTTTCTGTATTCTGTAATGGTCGTAGCGCCGATCAGCTGAACCTCGCCCCTTGAAAGAGAGGGCTTGAGGATATTCGAGGCGTCCAGTGAGCCTTCCGCTCCGCCTGCGCCGATCAGCGTATGGAGCTCATCAACAAAGAGAATGATGTTTTTGTCCGCGACGACCTCCTCTACCACCCTCTTGATTCGCTCTTCGAACTCACCCCTGTATTTTGTACCGGCTACCATTCCGGACAGATCGAGCGTCAGAAGACGTTTATCCCGCATGGAGGCAGGGACATTGCCCGAGATGATCCTTCTTGCCAGCCCTTCCACGACCGCGGTCTTTCCCACGCCGGGTTCGCCGATCAGGCAGGGGTTGTTCTTTGTCCTTCTGCTCAGGATCTGGATGACGCGCCGGATCTCATCCTCCCGCCCGATCACCGGATCGAGCTTTCCGTCGGCAGCCATCTGCGTCAGGTCGCGGCTGTACTGCTCAAGGATTCCTCTTTTTCCTTCTCCCCGCCCCGCCGCGTTCAGGTCATCCTTGTGGGCTGCAGTATCCTCTCCCATTGCGGCAAGCAGTTCAAAATACATCTTCGAGAGATTAATGCCCATAGCTTCCAGAATCTTGACCGCGACATTTTCCTTCTCCAGAATAATGGCAAGCAGCATATGCTCGGTACCTGTCTTGTCGGAGCGGTACCTGTCCGCCTGGGCGCGGGCCATATGGAGCACCTTCTGACACCTGGGGGAAAAACCCTCATGGTCAAGCAGGGCCAGATTTCCGGGATGAATATTGAGCTGGGAGATCATCTCCTCCAGGCGCTTTCCCGTGACGCCGTTCTCCGCCAGGATCCTGGACGCAACGCCGTCAGGCTCGGTCGCGAGGCCAAGCAGAAGATGTTCTGTACCGGTATAGTTCTGATTTGCTTTTCTGGATGCGTTTTTTGCGGCTCGAAGCGACGCCAGTCCGCTCGATGTATAATTATCTTTCATATGATCCGTTATCTTTCTCCTCCCGGTCCCTGGCAGGTTCCGGCCATTATGTTCATTGGGACATGACAGCTGTTCAGGATCCGGAGGATCCCGTACAGCTGCCCGGCATTGAACCGTCCTTTTTCCAAAGTCTTAAGTCAGCTCATAATCGTCGTAGATCTGGTCGATCATATTGTGGAGCTCCTCTCTGCTCATGTTCCGGCATCTGGCCTGAGCCAGGAGCTTCTTCAGATCTTTTTCCAGCTGTGCGCGGGCACGCAGGACATCTACATCGACAGAGATTATAGCTCCCCGCCTCCTGTCAACCTTGACAAATCCCTCCTGCTTCAGAATCGAGTAGGCTTTGTTTACGGTATGCATATTGATGCCGATCTCGTCGGCCATCTGCCTGACAGAAGGAAGTGCCTGCCCCTCCTCGAGACTGGCTGTCGCTATCCCGAGGATAATCTGGTTGCACAGCTGCTGATATATTGCTTCTTCACTGCTGAAGTCAATCTTGATAAACATGATAAATTCCTCCGACCAACTGCGCCGGGCTCCACAGACAGGTACCCTCCGCCAACCAAAGGATTAAAAAGCAGCAGGATCCCGATACACTTTTGAAGCCTGATATACAAGGAGCATGATACTGTTATATTTAGAATATAACATGTATCATGCTCTGTCAAGATGCAATGTTTGTCTTCAGAATTTACACTAAATGTCAGGCTGCTGTGTACGTCCTCAACAATGCGCGTACAGTAACAATGTCAGGTGATCATCTGCGGGAGCCTCTTTTTGTGCGGCTGTTCAGGAAGGAGTATTCCATATCGTCATCATCATCCGCATAGAAGCTTTCTTTTTCAGGCTTTTCCGGCTCCGCCGCCGCTTCCTTTTTTTCGGGGACACTGGCGGGATCCGGGATCAGATCCGCATCTTCGGGATAGTCGAGAGCCTCGTCAAAAACACGTTCCGCCGTGCGCTGACGTCTTGCGCGGTTTTTGCTGCCCTCCCCGCTGCTGCGGGAATTTTTATTGCGGCCTCTGCCGCGTCCCCTGGCCGGTCTGATTTCCTCTTCTTCGAAGTCATCTTCTTCCTGGTAAGGATCTTCCACGTCAGAGTCATCTACATCTTCGTCCCTGTCCGGATCATCCTCCTCGTCGTCTTCGTCCTCGTCATCATCTTCGTAGGCGTCGTCATCGTCTTCTTCGCTGTCGGAATGGAAGATGTTCTTCAGGATTCCGAAAAAGCCGCCTCTGCGGGGAGCATCCCCCTCTTCCTCATCATCGTCTTCGTACGAGTCGTCGTCATCGTAGTCATCCTCGTCTTCACCGAAGACTCCGTCGTCCTCATCGTCCTCACTGTCAACGATGCGGGAGGCCTTCTTTTTTCCGGCGCCTCCAAAGAGCCCGGCGAGTTTTCTGCGGGGAGCAGGCTTTTCCTCGTCCTCCTCCTCTTGGGGCTGTTCTTCATCCTCTGCGGAATAGGGATCCGCTTCCGCAATTTCACCCGGGTCGGGCTTCTCCAAAGGCTCCTGTGCGGGAGCTTTCTCTGTTACGGCTTCTTCTGAAACGGCCTTTTCTGTCCTGGCCTTTCCCGAATCGGCTTTCTTCGAGGCTTTTTTCTCAGTGCGGACCTTTTCTGCTTCGTTTTCATCTTTTTCGGGAGAAAATTCATCCTCCTCGTCCGAAGCCGTCAGCTGACCGCCCTCTTTGTCCTCATTATCTCCGTAGGAATAGGTCTCCCTTTCAGAATACCTGCTTCCGGCGCCATACTGACTGCGGGAACGCCCGGGACGGTTGGAAGGTGTTCTGGTATTTCTTTTTAACACGATGTAAAGGAAGATCAGAAGCGCGATGAGAAGGACCAGAAGGATACAGGCAGCTGTTCTCCAGATTCCTGCAGAAGCTGCACTCTTCTGGGCCTGCTTTTCCAGCATGTCCATTTTTTCGAGATCGCCAAGGCTGATCCGCCTGTCCGTATCATAGCTGTAAACATACCAGCTTCCGGTTCCGTCGTTTTCCGTGACAAAATTGAGGCTGTACTGGGCATTGGGATCCGTGTAGGGACTATAGGAGTTGTCTTCCTGCTCCGGAAGAGCGGACTGGGAATCCGCTATTCCCCCGTCCTGTTCCCCGTCCTGGGAGGCGGCAGCATCTTCACCGCCGTCCGTCACCGGTGCCCCGGCGAGCTTTTCGGCGTCCTCCCCGGTCCAGTCATCGATTCCTTCGAGGTCGTCTTCGTCTCCCTGTTCTGACTCTTCATTATTTGCTTCTTCCTGCCGGGGAGCCTCTTCTTCCTCTTTTTTTTCTTCGGTCTGTGTCTGTTCCTCCTGGACAGGAGCCTCGACCAGATCGACCTCCCGGCCGCCGTTATCGACCCACTGGGCCTTGACATAGCCGGTGTTCTTATTTGGAAGCTCTATGTAATACCACTCTATCCCGGAAGCATCCACAGATCTGGAAATGACTGTAACCTTATCCCCCTTATTCAGGACACCGATAATATTGTCATCCTTTTCCTGCCCGGTATTACGGATCATGACATCCGACGCCGTAACTGTAGCCGCTGCCGCGGGTACGGCCAGCATCAGAGCTGCTGTCAGTGCAACGATGAGCGCCGTCATTCTACCGGTTCCTCTTCGTCCCTGTTTCCTGTTTCCCATCATGTACCTCCTGAACCGGAAAGTACAGACTGACTTTGTCCGTTCTCCGGTTAATTGCTTCCTGCATGTATCAGGCTTCATTATAACACCTGCTGTGCCTGTTTCAAAAGAAAAAATCCAATATTTTCTTAACAATTCGTCAAAGGATCGCATTGCCGATATCGCTGCGCATATACATCTTGTCGAAACGGATCCATCCCGCCGCCTCATAGGCTTTTGCGCGCGCTTCCTTCAAGCTGCCGCCGATGGCGACGACGCCCAGGACCCTTCCGCCGCTGGTCACAGTGTTCCCTTTTTCGTCGAAGGCAGTGCCGGCATGATAACAGCGATAGTCATCCTGTCCGTCAAACTTTTCCAGGCCGGTGATGACCTTTCCTTTTTCGTAGCTCTCCGGATAGCCGCCGGAGGCAATGACGACGCAGACCGCCGCGTTATCTGCAAATTCCAGCTTCACCTGGTCGAGGGTTCCGTCTATGCAGGCCTCCATGACGTCAATGATATCCGTCTTCATCCTGGGCAGGACGACCTGGGTCTCGGGATCGCCGAAGCGGGTGTTATACTCAAGGACACGGGGGCCGTCCGGCGTCAGCATCAGGCCGAAATAGAGGACGCCCCTGAAGGGCCTTCCCTCGGCGGCCATGGCCGCGACTGTTTTGTCGTAGATGTTCTCCCTGCACCAGGCATCGATTTCAGGCGTGTAGAAGGGACTGGGCGAGAAGGTTCCCATTCCTCCGGTGTTGAGGCCTGTATCGCCGTCGCCCTGACGCTTGTGATCCTGGGAGGAGGTCATCAGCTGATAATGCGTCCCGTCGACAAAGGCCAGGACAGACACTTCGCGGCCTGTCATGAACTGCTCGATCACGACGCTTGAGCCGGCATCGCCGAACTTTTTGTCCGTCATGAGCTCCCTGATCCCGTCTTTCGCGGCAGCGAGATCTTCGCAGATGAGGACGCCCTTTCCAAGAGCCAGCCCCGAGGCCTTTAAGACGATGGGGAAGGAAGCGGTCTCCAGATAGGAAAGAGCCCTGTCCGCGTCGTCAAAGGTCTCATAAGCCGCCGTCGGGATCCCGTATTTTTTCATCAGATCCTTGGAAAAAGCCTTGCTGCCCTCGATGATGGCCGCATTGGCAGGCGTACCGAAGATTCTCAGGCCCGCCGCCTCAAAAGCATCCACAATACCTGCGCAGAGCGGGTCGTCCATGCTGCAGACAGTGAGATCGATCTCCTCTTCCTTTGCGAACTGAACCAGAGCCGGGAAATCCATAGTCCCGATCTTCACGCACCGGGCTATCCTTGCAATGCCGGCATTTCCGGGCGCACAGTAGAGCTTTGCCACGCGGGGACTCCTCAGGATCGCGTCCGCGATGGCATGCTCTCTTCCGCCGCCGCCGACCAGAAGCACCTTCATATTCGTTTTCTTATTTTCCATGATTTCCTCCCTCACTCTTCAAGATGCGTTCTTCTTCCCTCTATCCGGACCTTTCCCGCAGCGATGAGGTCGATGGCGCGGGGCAGGATGATCCACTCGGCCTCTTCCATGACCCGCCTCTGCAGGGTCTGGGGGGTATCGCCCTCCTTTATCTCGACTGCCTTCTGAAGGATGATCGGCCCGGTGTCCAGATCCTCATCCACGAAATGAACGGTCGCTCCGGTCACCTTTACGCCCCGCTCCAGCGCCTTCTCATGGACGCGGAGCCCGTAATAGCCCTTTCCGCAAAAGGACGGGATCAGAGCCGGGTGGATGTTTATGATCCTCCCCTGATAAGCGGCGCAGATTTTGTGGGGGACTGCGACCATGAAACCGGCAAGGACAATGAGATCGGGCTTTGCCTCATTTATTTTTTCAAAAAGCGCTTCGTTAAAGGCTTCCCGGTCCGGATAGTCCTTTGGGGAAACGCAGCATGCGTCTATACCCGCGTTTTTGGCCCGTTCAAGGGCAAAGGCTCCGGGATTGTTGCAGACGACCTGGACGATCTTCGCGTTCCGGATCGTCCCGTCGGCCATGCGGTCTATGATGGCCTGGAGATTGGTCCCTCCGCCGGAGACGCAGACAGTCACTCTCAGCATACATCCACTCCTTTTTCACCTGCCATGACACTTCCGATCAGATAAGCCTTTTCGCCCGCATCCTTTAAAGCGCGGACAGCGGTATCCGCCTCTGCGGCATCCACTGCAAGCACCATGCCGATGCCCATATTGAAGGTATTGTACATCATCTTCTCTTCGATCTGTCCCCTCTTCCGGATCAGGCCAAAGATGGCAGGCACCTCATAGCTGTCCTTTTTCACCTGCGCGCGCACGCCCTCAGGAAGCATACGGGGAATATTTTCATAGAATCCGCCGCCCGTGATATGGCTGCAGCCCTTGATCTTCACGCCTGCCTCGCGGACGCTCCTGAGCGCCCGGACATAGATCTTTGTGGGACGAAGCAGGGCATCGCCCAGGGTCTCGCCAAGCTCCGGTACGAACTCGCGCAGATTCTCTTCATTAACATCAAACACCTTGCGGACCAGCGAAAAACCGTTTGAGTGGACGCCGGAGGAAGCAATTCCCACCAGGGCGTCTCCGGGCGCGATCGTCTCCCCGGTGACCAGGTCCTTCCGGTCCGCGGCCCCGACGGCAAATCCCGCCAGGTCATATTCGTCAACAGGATAAAAACCGGGCATCTCCGCCGTCTCTCCTCCGATCAGGGCGGCACCGGCCTGTTCACAGCCGTCGCAGACACCCTTGACGATCTGGGCGATCTTCTCCGGCACGTTTTTGCCGCAGGCAATGTAATCAAGGAAAAACAGGGGCTCGCCGCCCGCGCAGGCCACATCGTTGACGCACATGGCGACGCAGTCTATCCCGACAGTATCATGGCGGTCCATCAAAAATGCCAGCCTGAGCTTGGTACCCACGCCGTCCGTTCCGGAAAGCAGGACCGGGTCGTCCATTTCCTTTATTTTTTTCAGGGAAAAAGCTCCCGAAAAACCGCCCAGTCCGCCCATGACCTCGGGCCGCATGGTCCTGGCGACATACTCCTTCATCAGCTCTACACTGCGATATCCGGCTTCGATATCAACACCGGCGCTCTTATAGTCCATCAATATTCCTCCCTGATCAAAATGTAAAGTAAATATACGGCTCTGCACAGAAGGTTTGACAGGGCAGGTCCCCGTAACTCCTTCTGAAACACTCAATAATCTTTATAACCCACATTCTGAAGGCGGGTATCCTTTTTCTGCACTTCAGCCAGCTGTTTCTTCGAAAAGATCTTCAGCCTCTCAAGAAGCTCAGCGTCCGAGACCGCAAGGATCTTTGCGGCAAGGATTCCGGCATTTTTCGCTCCGTCGATCGCGACAGTCGCCACCGGGATACCGCTGGGCATCTGTACGATCGAATAGAGGGAATCGCGGCCTCCAAGCGATTTGGTGTGCATAGGTACGCCGATCACAGGCAGGGGAAAGAGCGCCGCGCACATGCCCGGCAGATGAGCGGCCATGCCTGCTCCGGCTATAATTACCTTCGTTCCTGCCTCCTCGGCACTCTTCGCATAATCAAAAAACACATCGGGTTCACGGTGTGCGGAGATGATGCGCATTTCAAAGCTTACTTCAAGCTCGTCGAGAATCTCTGCCGCCTTTTTCATGACGGACATATCCGAATCACTTCCCATTACGATACTTACCTGTGCCATTGTCCCTGTTCCTTTCTATGACCTTATAACAGTCCGGAGTCCTCCCGGCCTCCGAACAGTTAAGATTCTTTACAAAAAATAACCCCGGTTACATTTTTACAGTTTATAGGAAAAGCATCCGACGCGCAAGCAGTTACTTACTCAAAAACGGCTCGTTCAGGCTCTGAGTCCCGGGCAGAACGAACAGTCCGTCCCTGATGACCGGAATTTCCCTGCCGTCCTCAAGGACAGCAGCCAAGAGCCCCACTTCTTCATAGGGGATCGTTATATCCGTATGGCATCCGAAATACGCCTTGTCGGGTTCAGTATCCCTAAGAAGCGAATACTCGTTGTCCTTGGCTATGATCTCCTTTCCGTCCGGATTGAACACGCGGTTTTCCTCCTCGTGGGAGTAGCAGGTGTCGCCGACCGCAAAATGAGGACCGGTCTTTTCCGCAATGAGGATGGGAAGTCTTTCCAGGATACCAAGCCGGGCCGCCATGGCGGCCGCCGTCGTATTCGTTCCGATCGCGCATTCGCTCATGGGAAGGGTCTCATGATGGAAGAGTATATTTTCTTCGATATATTTTTTTCCTTCCTCCGGAGTCGGGAAACCGCCGCAGCCGTAATCCGAAACGCGCCCGTTTTCAAACCTCATAAAGAGGTCTTCAAAAAGAAGTCCTTCCAGATAGACTTTCGTCACATGAAGGACGCCATTTGTTCCGGACAGGGCAGGGGTCGTAAATACCTCCCCGACAGGGATGTTGACATCCGCGACACAGTTTTCAAAAATCGTCTGCTTTGTATGATCTTGCAGCTTCTGAAGGCAGACTGTGAGATCAGTCCGGTTCTCTCCCCGCCCTAAAACCCTGATGCTGCAGGCTGTATCAAGCACTTCTATGATCCGTGCCTGCACCCTGCGCCAGGTCATATAGTCCAGCGTGTTGATCCGGACCACAGCGCGGAAGATCTCCTCGAAAGACGCCTGCGGCGCCCCGGCTTCATATCCCTTTGTGATCTCAGGGACCGGGAAGGCAATGATGGTAAAGCTTCTCTCCCTGCCTATCACCGCCTTGTCGTAAAGAAGATCAGCCTCCTGCCTGAATTTCGCGATCTTTTTCTGCAAAGAGGATGAAAAACGGGGATAATCCCTGTTCATTACCGGAGAAAAGGGCTTCTCTCCGAAGGTTTCCAGTACCAGAGGGCCGGCATAGAGCACAGTCTCCACTTCCAGCTCACGGTAGGCGTTCTTAAGTGCACTGATCCTCTTTGACTGAAGGATATCACTGTAAAAGAGCGCCAGATCCTCCTGATGGTCATAGTCGTACTGGGGATTTGGAGAAGTGGATTCGATCCCGCCCCCGCCTCTTCCCAGATGCTGGACAAAAAGACCCGTCTGCTGACCCGGGACAACGGGGCATAGTCCCATCTTTTTCAGATTGTCCGCCGCCCGCCTGGCGACCCGCTCAAAGCCGACAGAGTAAAACAGCCCTGCCCTGCGGCGGATGGACAGATCCTTTCCTGTCACTTCGAATCCGATCCGAAACCCCTCCGTCCAGGTGTCCGCCATCTTCGCGATCTCATCCTCTGTCAGGCTCTCCAGATAGGAAAATATCTCCGTCTCATTTTCCGAGACATAGGCACCGTACCGGAACAGGCACCTGTGATCTCCAGGTGAATAATAAGCTGCATCCGTTCCCCGTGATCCGGGCTCTCCGACCCCCAGGATACGCTCCGGAAGGCTGCCTCCGACCAGGCACCTCCTGACACGGACCAGTGTCTCTTCTTCCGCATAGTCTTCGAGATAACGGCGGATCTTTTCGCGCAGATCCTTCGCTGCAGGGATCCCGGAAACTGCCTTTTTTCCGGTTTTTCCGGCCCCATCTTCCCCGCAGAGACCGGGGTCCGGGGCTTCGGATCCCTTTTCCCCCCTTGCGCGCTGCTCTTCTATTTCTTCATTAAAAGCAACCACAAAAGCAAAATAGATCTCCAGGAACAGCTCCATACGGATGAGGAACCTCCCGGCGTCCCCTTCGTAGACAAGAGGGATCATGCTCCTTAGCTCATAAACAAAGGCGGACAGGATCTGCCCGTGTTTTTTCCCAAACATCCGGATGCAGTATCCGGGATTAGCCCAGCTGTTTTCGTAGTTTTCAGCCAGCACATCCTTATAAAGAGCGCGGTTGGTCTGCGAAAGCTCCTCATAAGTCGCGCTCTCAAAACCCCCGTCCTCCAGGCTCCTGCGCACAGACAGCAGAAAGAGGATCCATTCTGCCCCCGCCCTGAAAAAAGGGATAAAGGAGGGGTGGACAGCTTCCTCTTCACCGATCTGTCCGATCCTCTCCAGAGAGAGGGTAAACCGCTCCCCCTCCAGCGTGTCACGACCGTAAAGGGCGCCGCTCCCGTCATCAACAAAAAAATTCATCAGGTATTTCTCCTTAGCTGAACATTTTCAGTAAAAAAGCCAGACGCTCTGGGCTCCTGCCACAAAACGCCTGACTTAGTCCCCGGTCATCCGGCTTTTATTCAGTCTTCTGAAATGATCCGCGTCACCACGAACGCATATCTGCCGTCCCCCGGCAAAGCTCTCATCCGAGTCTTTTGGATACAGCCTGCGGTATCTTGTCCGGCTTTTTACGCCTGCTTCACGCCGTATTCGCTGTAGTATTTGTCAAGGGCACCCTTAATCTTGTCGTTGATGACGATCTTTCCGTCGACGGGACGGTTATAGAGGTATTCTGTCACTTCCTTCATGGAAACGATCGCGTGCGTCGGGAACCCGTATTTGCGCTTAATCTCCTGGAGAGCACTGATCGTACCCTCCTGCCCGACCTCCATGCGGTCAAGGGAAACCATGAGTCCCACGACATCACAGTCCGCCTGCGCCTTGATGATCGGGACCGTCTCCGCGATGGAAGCGCCGGAAGTGGTGACATCCTCAATGATCATCACGCGGTCATCCTCCCTGATCCTGGAGCCCAGAAGGATCCCCTTGTCGCCATGATCCTTGACCTCCTTACGGTTGGCGCAGTAGCGGATGTCGCGTCCGTAAAGCCTGCTGATTCCCATGACTGTGGCAACAGCAAGAGGGATCCCCTTGTAAGCGGGACCGAACAGAATATCAAAATCAAGCCCGTAGCGGTCATGAATCGCCCTTGCATAGAATTCACCGAGTTTGATCAGCTGTGATCCGCTTTTATAGGCGCCCGCGTTCATGAAAAAGGGAGATTTTCTTCCGCTCTTAAGAGTAAATTCCCCGAATTTCAGAACATGGGAATCAACCATAAACTCGATAAATTCTTTCTTATACTCTTCCATCAGACTGCCCTCCGAATGATAAACTGCTTAGTAAAACCCTTCAAAAGCCGTCCATGTCCGATTTTAAGATGACATGGGCGAAAAACCAACCTGTGACAATAAATCAGGCGTAAACGACCCTGCGCAGATCCTCGATCATATCCATCGCAGCCGCCCGGGAAGCCCGGGCAAAGCCCTCGGGGCCGAAATCCCTGTACGCATCCTTTTTGTAAGCAGCGATGATGCCTCTGGAGGAATTGACGATCGCCCCGGAGCCTTCTTTGTCAAAGAAGGAGGAGAGGTCCTCTGCAGAAGCTCCCTGTGCCCCGTAACCCGGAGCCAGGATGAATGTCTCCGGCATCAGCTCCCGCAGCCGCTTTCCCTGCTCGGGATAGGTCGCCCCAACGACAGCCCCGACATTGGAATATCTGCCGTCCATGGACTCACGCCCCCATTCGCGCACCTTCTGCCCGACCAGCTCGTAGACAGGCCTTCCGTCACCGGTGAGCACGTCCTGAAACTCGCCGCTTGAAGGATTCGAGGTCTTGACCAGCACGAAAATTCCCTTGTCGCAGGCATTGCACACATCCACGAAGGGCTTTACGCCGTCTGTCCCCAGATAGGGGTTTACGGTGGCAAAGTCAACATCGAAAACAGGTATCTTCCTTCCGCCGGCTTCTATACGTCCGATATGAGCCTTCGCATAGGAGGCGGAGGTGGATCCGATATCGCCCCTCTTTACGTCGCCGATGATAATGAGCCCTTTTTGTCTGCAGTATTTTACGGTCCGGTCGTAAGCGGCAAGCCCCAGAAGACCGAACTGCTCATACATCGCGATCTGCGGCTTGACCGCCGGCACGATATCAAAGATCTCGTCGACGATCGCCCTGTTGAACCTCCAGACAGCCTCCGCGGCCGCTTCAAGCTCAAGCTCATCATCCGTAAACGTCCCTTTTGCAATAATCTCCTCGCGCGATGCCTCCTGCAGGTGCTCCGGAACGAAGGAAAGATTGGGATCGAGCCCCACTACAACGGGTGCCTTCTTTTTTTCTATTTCGCTGATCAGTTTCTGAATCATAGAGCAGAATCTCCTGTCCAAAATATCCTATTTATGCTATTCGCAGCCTGACTGTGACCGTCGGCCGGACATCCGTCAACCTGCACAAGAAACAGCCTTTTTGGTCCCTCTGTTTTTAGCCTTTTTTAAAATACGTATAAACTGCTGTTTCGTCAAGTGAATTTTTTT
>DEPS01000020.1:81594-89634 GCA_002358875.1 Lachnospiraceae bacterium UBA3386
CACAGTGAGATGTCCGTAGGGATCATCTGGTCTGAAGAAAAAGGTTCTCCCGCTTCATTTTCTCATCCTTTGGATAGCGTTCCGTGTACTGGGCCGCCAGCTCTTTCGCCTCCTCAAACCTGTGCAGGTTTTCGAGCGCCGCGATCCTGTTGAATTCGATACTTCGCCTTGTTGCCGTGCCTTCCCGGGAAAGAGGCAGAGCCTGCTCAAAACAGGATAAAGCCTCTTCATAGCGCTCGAGGGCACACAGGGCCGTCCCCTTCAGATCCAGCAGCTCAGGATAAGCCGCAGCCTGTTCCTCAAATGCCGAAAGAAGTGCGAGCGCCTCCTCGTGCGCTCCGGTGTACTCCTTGGCGCAGGCGTATAGAAAAGTCGTCTCTGCATCAGGATTCTCAATTCTCCCAAGAACCTCCACCGCTTCGGCATAGCGGCCAAGAAAGCAAAGAGCCTGCCCCCGGGTCAGATCGTCGATCTCCTCACCGTATTCCTCTAAAAGGTTGTTGAGGTAGCTGGCGCCGGTCTCTGTGTCGCCGTATTCTCTCAGTGTGAGGGCTGCCGCATAGATCCTTGCATAGTTTCTGTGGTCGATCGCGATTGCCTCGTCAAAGAGGGCGACTGCCTCTTCCATCTGTCCCTGTGCAGCATAAACAGTTGCCCGCGACTCCATAAGGGAGGGGTCGGTGGGATGGATCCTCAGCATTTTGTCGTAGATCGAGGCGGCCTCTTCGTAATTCCCGATGTGGAAATCACAGACGGCGGAATATTTATAGAGATCCTCCTCAAGTAAATCGCCCGACAGATATCTCGTGACCTGGTTTTCATACTGCTGGGCCTGGGCGAACTTTTCCAGAGCCGTCCTGTAATTTCCCTGCTCCATGAGCGAAAGTCCCTGGGAAAGGAGCTCCTTTTCTTTATTTCCCCGGTACTGGTAATAACCGAACACCACTGCGGCGCCGAGCGCGGCAATACAAATCAGCGTAAAGATCAGATTTCTGAAAAAACGCATTCTTACAGGGCCTCCTGAAGACTTTGTGATGCGGAACAAAAGCGGTTTAAAGCTCTGCCGCCCGGCAGATTTTTTAACCCCTTCTTCTTCTGTCCGCGTGTGTCAAATAGTATTCTCTTTTATCGTTGTACATGGCATAATCTGCCCGGTTGAAGACCACGCGGTATCCGACATCATATACCGGATCAAACTCGGCAGCCCCTTTGGCAAGCGACACCTCACCCATTTCTCCGAGCAACCTGTCAATTTCCTGATACCGTAAGGAGACGTCATAATCCGGATCTTCTATAACCACAATAAATTCGTCTCCGCCGATCCGGTAAACTTTACCGTCTTCATATACCTTTTTTAAAACCAAAGCAGCCTGCCGGATCGCCTGGTCACCTTTTTCATGACCGTAACGGTCATTGAGCTCCTTAAGTCCGTTTAAGTCAAAGACAGCGATCGAAAACCGCGCCTCCTTCTTTTTAATGGCTTCATTGAGCCTCAGTACATGGTCTTCATAAGCAGCCCTGTTGCCAAGCCCGGTCAGACCGTCGACAAACGCCTGGGAGCGAACAAAGGAGATCCTTCTGCCCAGCTGTTCTTCAAGAGAACGGATCCTGTTTCCAAGTTCTGTGAACCCGTCCCGGGAAGCTTTGCTGCCCCCTTTCGCGGAAGGATCCTCCCTGTTTATGTCCGGACTGCCGGCTGACTGCGTGATATCATCCCCCGGCATACCTGAGTCCGAGCCGGGAGCAACTTCATTTACCAGTGTTTCGATGCCCCCTGAAATCTCATTCATTTCATTGAGCATCTTCTGGAATTTCCTGTCAAAGTTCGCGGCAGACAGAAAAATGATCATACACGCAATGAAAAGGGATATCCCGCTTACCACTATCGTTGTCCAGAACTGTTTTTTGATCTGTTTCTCATACCATTCAGCGCTGAAATCCACAGCTACGATTCCGGTGATCCGGTGATCGGAATTGAATACAGGAGTATAGGCGCTGTAGAAACGCCCCCATCTGTCGCCGTATGGTTCCTTATCCACCGACGGCTCACCAAGGCTCGCCCTGTATAGAGCATCGGTATATACGACAGGTTCTCCGAATTCTCCGGGGTCTTCAGAAGGATCGATCGTGAAAACAAAATTTCCGCTGCCCAGATCCCGTATACAGTAAATATACTCAAGATCGATATTCTCCTGAAAATACGACAGTGTTTTGAGAACACTCTGGTACTGCGGTGTTTCCTTATCCTGCGCTTCGATCACTTCAAGGCTGTCCCCGTCCAGCATCGCCGCAGCGGTATTGGAAATATCCAGCATTCTGTTCTCGATCAGCGTCCTCATGGCGGCATCGGACTGCTTCGTGAGGATAAATCCGAGAAAACTATTGACCGCGAAAAGAAACAGACATATCACGACCAGATAACCGGTCGTACGGTTCAGCTTCATAACTACCTTCTCTCCCGACCTTATGCCGACACCTGATCTTCGCCCGGATAAATCGTGAAAGTGCCCTGCTTTTGCAGGCAGCTGACCGGTATTGAGGATTTTTTCCGGCAGCTGGACGAGGATGATCGCCAGGAACATAAGGGCACAGCCTGCAAGCTCCCTCACGGAGAGCGCCTGGCCCAGGATCAGGAATCCCGCCAGGACGGAGACGACCGATTCCAGCGAGAGGATAAGCGAAGCTATGGCGGGGTCGACACCCTTCTGGCCGATGATCTGGAAGGTATAGGCGATTCCGCATGAAAAGACACCTGCATAGAGGAGAGGGAACCAGCCCGATTTAACCGCCGAAAAAGAGATATCCTCAGTTAAAAGTGCGGCGGACAAAGACAGGGCCCCCGCAACGATAAACTGGATAAAGGACAGCACAACACCGTCCACATCCGGAAAGCGGGAGATGCACATAATGTGGAGGGAAAACACAAAGGCGCAGGCAATGAGCGCCAGATCCTCCCTCTCCAGCCGCATGCTTCCGCTGATACTGAGAAAATACAGGCCGGCACAGGCAAGGGCGACCGAAATCCACAGCCGCAGAGTGGTCTTTTTTGTTATGAAAAAAGAAAGGACAGGGACGATTACGATATACATCGCTGTCAGAAATCCCGCCTTGCCCACATCCGCAGAGATCATCGCGTACTGCTGCAGGTTCGACGCGACGCACAGAAACACTCCGCAGAGAAAACCGCCTGCCAGTGCACGGCGTGAAAAGAGCTTTCCCTCACCTGCAGGTCCCGTGCGTTTTTCCCCCGGATTCTTTCGGTTCATTAAAACAAAAGGAAGCAGAACGGCGGCTCCCGGAAAATACCGGATCCCATTAAAGGTAAAAGGACCCATATACTCCATACCGACGCTCTGCGCTACAAAAGCCGTCCCCCAGATCATGGCTGCAGCCAAAAGGATCAGGCAGTTTTTCAATGGCATTTTCATGATAATAATTACCGGCGGCCGTCAGGGCCCCTAAGGCTCCTGAACAGTTACGATTCCTGGTCAAACCTCACTGTCACATAAAAACCTCTCTCAAGCTCACGGATCGCGGTCACGACACCTTCTCTTTCCAGAAGCCTGTCAGAAAAAGGATAATTCCCGCTCATGGCAAGAGAGGGATCGATCGTATAATAATAGTTGCTCGGCAGAAGTCCCTCTGTGACCGTGACCCTCTGGCCTTCCTTCAGAAGTCCCTCCCGCTCCATTTTAAATTCCATCTCTCGCATGCTGTTTTGACCTCTTTGAGGTGTTCTTCATTAACTCCTGCGGCATATGTTCAGTCATGACGCTGCTGTTGGTCCGGTATCGATCAATCCGGGATCACAGCAGCGTTTTTTTTCAGGAAGCTGTGCCACAGCTCACAGGAAGATGCTTTCAGATGGATCCCGTCAGCTGTCAGATCGTCAATGAGGTTACCGTCTTTATCACACAGCTCGCTGTTGATATCGATATAGAATATGCTGCGCCCGTTGGCCAGAGTGGCGATCGCCCGGTTTCTCTGCACGATGGCAGTATTGTTGAATACAGGATCCCTGCTGCTCATGGCCTTCGAAACATGCATGATTCCCTGGATGTAGATGATCGCCCCGGGCTGAAGCTTGTGGATCTTTTTTATCACCTTCCGGTATTCTTCATAAAAGTCTTGCGTATCGGGGACTCCCAGTTCATTGACACCCACAGACAGATAGATCTTTTTGAATTTCGCCTTGGAAAGCAGATCCTTCAGGGTGCGCTGCTGTAAGGTCGGCTTTCCCTTCGGACTGTAATCCATATACTCATTGTCGTTAAAAAGAGCATAGATCGTCGTAGACTCCCGTGCCAGGAAGGATGTCACCGACTGCATGTTTCCGTATTCATACAGGCCGACCGTCCGGGAATCTCCAACAAACAGGGCATCGGAAAAATAACTGTCCTTCACCTCCTGCAGGGGATAAAAAACCCCGTTCGGGGCAAAAAGCCCTTCCTGGTCCGTATTATATACCGTGCCCTCCGGGGAAAGATATTCCTTCTTCGCGACTCCGTAATCTTTGGCGGATACGACACGGCTCCCCGAGGATGCGGGGATACCTCTGTCGTCCGTCCCGGTCCCTTCTGCTTTTTTTGAAGAAGCGGCTGAGGCATCCTTTTTTTCAGCCTCCGCATTATTCCCTTCTTTGCCGGATTTTGCGTCAGCCTCTGCTTTTGCAGCCGTCTCCTTATCCGTTTTGGGGCTGCTGTCCCCGCTCTTATCCGGGGTACTGTCTTTTCCCGCCTCTCCGGTATCCTTACTTTCTGTCACTGCGGGAGCAGCATCACCGGTCTTCTGGCCGTCTGTCACCGCAGGAGCAGCTTCACCGGTCTTTTGACTGTCTGTCACCGCAGGAGAAGCCTCGCCTTTTTCCGCCTCACCGTCTGCGGCCATAGCCTGCGGGCTGTCGGATAAAACAGTATCCTGCGGATCGTCTTCATCCCCGTCCTCTGCATCGGAAAGCCCGTCCCGGTCTTTTTCCGGCCCGGCAGACCAGGGCATGACATGATCGTGGATTCCCTGCATTACGAGAGATAATCCGGGAAGCCTGCCGCCTTTTGTGGAATAATTTTTGTAGGGACCCCGGCGGCCGGCAAAGGACACTATGGAAAGAATCAGCCAGATGAGAAGGATCAGGGCAAGGAGCGGCGCCCTTCTCAAAAATTCGCGAATAACAGTCCACATGATCACAGTTTCCTTGAATAGACAATAACGATTTTAATAGTGCCCCTTAAAAGCCAAAGTACATAAACGGATTGCCCGCTGAGATCGATGAAAAATAGATGCTCACCCAGAACACCACCAGGAGAAAGGCGATGACGGCAGGATGCCTTCTTTTCCAGATCAGGATATTGTAAAAGGCCGGCACACACAGAAGAATCCCCACTGCCATAAAAGGCCAGTAGATGCCGAAATATTTTACAAAATCATGGCTGTTTACAGCGGTCCCGCCTCCGAAAAACGGGAAAAGGCGGGAATAATAGATTCCCAGATCCTTCAGCCGTGTGATTGCAAAGATTACCCAGGTAAGAGGGATCAGAAGTACTACATGAAGATGTCCGACCAGGGGATATTTTTTAATGATCCCGCTTACTACATATTTTTCCCAGACGATGAGAAGTCCAAGCACCGCGCCCCATATGATGAAATTGAGCGTTCCGCCGTGCCAGAAACCTGTGAGAAGCCAGACAGCCATAAGGTTCCGGATCGTTGCCGCCGTCCCCTTGCGGCTCCCGCCCAGAGGGATATAGACATAGTCCCGAAACCAGCTTCCCAGCGTCGCGTGCCATCGCCGGTAGAAATCGGCTATCCCGCAGGCGGCGTACGGATGGACAAAGTTCTGTACATACTTAAAGCCCAGCATCAGGCCGAGCCCGCCCGCCATCAGGGAATAACCCCAGAAGTCAAAATACAGCTGCAGGGAATATCCGAAAGCCCCCAGCCAGGCCAGGGGAGTGGAGATGCTCTCAAATCCGATTTTGACGATCTCATTCCAGAGAATCCCCAGCCGGTCCGCGATCAGGACCTTCATTCCAAGACCGGCCGCAAAAAAGGTAAGGCCGTCCTCCAGTCTCCCCAGACTAAGGAGCCTGACCGCGTATTCCGTCTTTCGGCGGTTTCTCAGAATCGGACTCTGCCTCAGGGTCCATCCCTGCTCAAAGCGCATGATCGGTCCCTGTGCCACCTGGGGAAACATCATAAAATAGGCTGCCGCCTGAAAAAAAGTCGGACGCCTGGGGACCCTGTCCCGAAATATATCCACCTGATAGGAGATCATCTTAAAGATGTAAAAGCTCAGCCCCAGGGGCAGCAGCGCCGAATCGACCTTAAGGGCAAGCACCTTGAACAGGATCAGAACGCCGACATCACCCGCTATGACCGCAGCCAGCAGCTTTTTGTGGCGGGCGCGCCGGGAATATCCCGGCTTCGCCCACAGAAGTTCTCCGACAAACCAGTTGACAAACACAAGGCCCAGAAGGAGCAGGACAAAGAAACCGGCACCGGACGCATAGAAAACAAGGCTCCCTGCGAACAGAATGGCATCCCGAAATTCGGCAGGAGCAAGGCCGTAAACTATGAGAAAAATCGGTAAAAACCGGAAAATGAATTCAAGTCCCGCAAAACTGACCATGATGTCCCCTTAAAGGATGATCTGTTACAGGTGTTTTACCTGAAAAAGCATGCGCAAAACACCTGTCTGATCCGGTGCCCCGTAAACAGTAACGATCATTGCACAATATCCGCGCCGCCGTCTTAAGCCCTGGACAGCTCCTCGAGCTCACGGATGACACCGGCCATCTGCTGCTCGTATTTTGCCTGCTTCTCCTTCTCCGCCGCGATCTTGTCCGCGGGAGCCTTGGAAAGGAACTTTTCATTGCGGAGCATTCCCTCGCTGCGCCTCAGTTCTCCCTCGAGGCGCTTCTTTTCCTTTGTGAGGCGGGCGATCTCAGCCTTTAAGTCAAGGAGGTCTGCGAGCGGGATGAAAGCCGTCGCAAAAGGCAGGACGACAGAGACTGTCCCCTCTCCGATTCCTTCCTTGTCCGCCTGCAATACCAGGTCAGAGGCACAGGCCAGGCGCTCGAAGAACAGTCTGTCCTCCTCAAAGATCTGACGCACGGCGGCATCCTCCGAGACGATGATGACCTTTGCCTTTCTGGAAGGCGCCACGCCGCGCTCATTGCGGGCGTTGCGGATGGCCCGCACGGTCTCCTTGATGATCTCGATCGCCTGCTCCTCTTTCGGGAAGCTGTAGGCCTGCTGCCAGACGGGCCAGTCGGAGATCATGATCGAGGGCTCCGCATCCTGCAGGTTCATGAAGATCTCTTCCGTCACGAAGGGCATGAAGGGGTGCAGGAGCTTAAGGCTGCCCTGAAGGACTGTCTGAAGAGTCCAGAGCGCCGCATTGTGGCTGGCCGCGTCCTCCGTCTCATAGAGGCGGGGCTTGACCATCTCGATATACCAGTCGCAGAATTCATCCCAGATAAAGTCGTGAACCTTCTGCACGGCGATGCCCAGCTCGAATCTGTCCATGTTGTCCGTGACGTCGCGCACGACGTTGTTGAAGCCTGACAGAATCCATTTATCCTCGGGAAGAAGGTCCGCCGGAAGGTCGCCGCCCGCGGCGATTCCGCCCTCTTCGGGCATATTCATCATGATGAAACGGCTGGCGTTCCAGACCTTGTTGGCGAAATTGCGGCTGGCCTGGACGCGGGCATCCGAATAGCGCATGTCGTTGCCGGGCGCGTTGCCTGTGACCAGGGTCAGGCGCAGGGCATCCGCGCCGTAGTTTTTGATGACCTCGAGGGGATCGATGCCGTTCCCGAGGGATTTGGACATCTTCCTTCCCAGCTCGTCGCGCACAAGGCCGTGGAAAAGCACGGTCTTGAAGGGCTTTTCGCCCATCTGCTCGAAGCCGGAGAAGATCATGCGGATGACCCAGAAGAAAATGATGTCATAGCCTGTGACCAGCACGTCGGTCGGGTAGAAGTACTTGAGATCTTCGGTCTGCTCCGGCCAGCCCAGGGTTGAGAAGGGCCAGAGGGCGGA
>DEPS01000020.1:89675-90199 GCA_002358875.1 Lachnospiraceae bacterium UBA3386
AACCAGGTGTCCAGGGTATCGGGATCCTGGGTCAGATGTTCGCAGCCGCACTTAGGGCATTTCTCAGGAGCGGAGGGAGCGACGACGACCTCGCCGCATTTGTCACAGTACCAGGCGGGGATCCTGTGGCCCCACCAGAGCTGGCGGCTGATGCACCAGTCGCGGATATTATCGGTCCAGTTGAAATAGATCTTCTCCATCCTCTTGGGGATGAGCTGGATGTCGCCCTCCTTCACGGCCTTGACGGCGGGCTTGATCAGCTCGTCCATCTTCACAAACCACTGCTTTTTGATCAGAGGCTCGACCGTGGCCCCGCAGCGGTCGTGGGTGCCGACGTTGTGGGTATAATCCTCGATGCGGACAAGGAACCCCATCTGTTCAAGCTCCTTCACGATCTGCTTTCTGGCCTCGTACCGGTCCATGCCGGCGAATTTGGCGCCGTTTGCGTTGATCGTTGCGTCGTCATTCATGATGTTGATCTCGGGAAGTCCGTGGCGCTTTCCGACCTCAAAGTCGTTGGGGTC
>DEPS01000167.1 GCA_002358875.1 Lachnospiraceae bacterium UBA3386
ACGGTCAGGCCGCTCCCGCCGCGGATCATGAGAATGCCGCCCGCCAGGTAAAGGAGCATGGGACCGACACCGGCAAAGGTGCTGATGGCGACCCGGAACCAGCGGCCTGCCATGCGCTCACGGATGTGGTAGCCGATCATCTCTCTGTTTTCGCGCACGTAGCGGTCGTATTCATAGTCTTCCCGCCCGAAAAGCTTGACCAGGAGCTGGCCGCTGACGGACATGGTCTCGCCCAGGATCCCGTTGATCCGGTCATTGCAGGCCTGGGCTTCGCGGGTGAGTGTCCAGCGCGTTTTGCCGGCTTTGCGGGTCGGAATGACAAAAAGCGGCACGACCAGCATGCCCAGAACAGCCATGAGGACGTTCTTGTGCATCATGGCGGCGACAGCGGCGATCAGCGTGATCGCATTGGAGAGGATACTGGTGAAGGTATTTGAGATGACTGTCTCCACACCGTCTATATCGCTCGTCATGCGGGTGATGATATCCCCCTGACTGCCGGATGTGAAAAACTGCTGGGGCATCATTTCCAGATGCCGGAACATTCGGTTGCGCATGTCAAAAGTGACATGCTGGGAGATCCAGGCGTTGAGCCAGCTCTCCAGCACGCCGATCAGGTTGGCGGTGAGCGTCACGCCCAGGGACAGGACGATCAGCTTTACCAGAACAGGGAGATCCTGTCCGATCAGGCCTTCATCAATGATCCTTCCGGTCAGTATGGCCGGATACAGATTCAGGACAGAAGAGGCAGTTACACAGATCAGCGCCAGAACAAGCTGCTTCCAGTAGGGACCCAGATGTCCTCCGATGCGGAGGAGCAGCCCTTTTGTAACCCTGGGACGGGAAGCCTTTTCCTCTTCCGTGAGATAACGGCCGCCCCGCCCGTGCATCATTCTGACAGGCATATTTCACCTCCTTTCCTGAAAGTACAATTATTTCGACCTGTACGGCTGCAAAAGCAAAAGCGCTCAAACCGTACAGCTGGAATTATTTATGTTCTATTCCTGAAGATGTCAAAGATTTTTAAAGGGGTAATATCTGAAACCCGTAAAAAAGCCGGACGGGATATTTAATCCTCCCCGCGGTGCTGAAGCTTTTTTAAAAGCCGGAGGAGTTCCTTTTGCTCTTCTTCTGTGAGAGGGCTGAAAATCAGGTCCAGCTTATCCCTGCGCTCGTCCTGCAGTTCGCAGGCACGCGCCCTTCCTTTTTCTGTCAAAGAGATCAGAGTTGCCCTTTTGTCCGAGGGATCGACATTTCTTTCAACATAGCCGTCATCCTCCAGATGGCCTATGAACTCGGACATGGACGAAGCATTGATCCGCATGGCTTCGGTGAGCTGCTTTTGCCTAAGACCTGCAGCGGTGCCGGTATGTTCAGCTTGGGCTTCTTCCATTTCCCCGGTGTTTTCAGCCACTGCATTCTCATTGTCCAGAAGGATCGTCAGAATCCGCTCCCTGGAGAGAACGGGAGAGCGGTGCCCGTGGGGATGACGCGGCCTGCCGCCGCGGAGTTCAGTAGAGAATTCCGGGAGAGGAGCATCCGGTCCGCCAGGTGCGCCGTGCATTCCGTGGAAAATTTCCCTGCCGGAACCGTCCGGACCGAAATGGGGAGGCCTGTCGGGACGAGGGCCGTCCGGACCGAAAAGAGAAGGCCTGTCGGGACGAGGGCCGTCCGGACCATAATGAGGGGGTCCGTCTGGACGAAGCCCGTCAGGACCGCAATGAGAAGGCCTGTCGGGACGAGGCACTTCCCCATGCAGATATCGCCTGGCTCTCCTGGCAAAATGTGTTAGCTCAATATAGAGTTTTTCCTTATCACCTTTATTCATTCTTTTTCTCCTGCTCTTGATTTTACTATGGTACCGAAGTAATTATAACAAGAGAAAAGAATGCAGTCAATTTAATTCGGTACCAAAATAATAAATACCGGAAGATGCAGGCATTTATAGATATATAAGCGTTTTTTTGATAAAGTATAAATGTTGAAGAATAGCTAAAGCAGCGGTGGCAGAGACGGAGGGCAATTATAGAGGGTAATAATTAAGAAGACAGATGGTTCAGGGAGAAATGGATGAATGTAATTTTTGATATGGATGGAGTGCTCATCGATTCGGAAGTGGTGTACCGCCAGGCGTTTATGTATGCAGCCGGGCTTTTTGGTCTGCCGGAGCAAGTGATGGAGGAGGCTTCTAAGAGGTCTACCGGCGTCACGTCCGCACTGGAGCGGCAGATCATGACAGAGGCTTTCGGACACTTTCCTCAATATGATCCGGATAAACTGTTCCGTGTCACGGGAGACTATTTTAAAAATGCTGTTGAGGAAGGAAAAATCGAGCTGAAGCCCGGTGCCATGCAGATCCTGCGTGCGCTGAAGGACAGGAATATGCCCCTGGGACTGGCTTCCTCTTCACCGGGAGAGCTGATCAGGCAGCTGCTGGGGCGGCATGGGGTCCTGCAGTATTTTGATGCCATCGTCAGCGGAGATGCTGTAAAACGAGGCAAGCCGGATCCGGAGATTTTTATCAGGTGCGCGGCCGGGCTGGGGATCCCCGAGGCGGAATACGGAGAGACGTTTGTGATAGAGGATTCATATAATGGAGTCCGGGCGGCGTATGCAGCCGGAATGCGGGCGGTCATGGTGCCGGATCTTTTGCCGCCGACTCAGGAGATGTACGAGAAGGCAGTCGTGCTGCCGACGCTGGCGGAGGCGGAAAAGTGGCTGACTGGAAGAGAAGCAGCAGGCATGATATGACAGGCAGAGAATGCCGGGCCGGGAAATGGCAGGCAGGGCATGGCAGGCCGGGAAATGCCGGGCAGGAAATAACAGCCGGATATATGACAGGCAGAGAAATGGCAGGCAGGAAATGCCGGACAGATGACCTACAGTTCCAGGCCGCAGACACGGGTTAGGATTGATAAGGAATGACATAAATTATGAAGACACAGAAAAATAATCAGGCAAATACTTTTACAGAAGGAGAGATCCTCCTGCCTTTGGTGCGATTTGCACTGCCGGTGCTGGCCGCTCTGTTCCTTCAGGCTATGTACGGAGCTGTGGACCTTTTGATCGTAGGCCGGTTTACGGACGCGGGCACGGTATCGGCGCATGTATCGGCGGTCTCGACGGGGTCGCAGATCATGCTGACTCTGACCAACCTGGTGGCGAGCTTCGCCATGGGAGCGACGGTGATCCTTGGCCAGCAGGTCGGACGGGGACAGGCCAAAAAGGGCGGCGAGACCATCGGCGCCTGTATTGTTTTATTTTTCTTTATCGGGATCGTGATGACCGTCCTGCTCGTGTCGGGTGCGGAAAAGGTCGCGGCAGTGATGCAGGCGCCGGCGGAGGCCTTTGAGCTCACGGCCGCCTATCTGCGCATCTGCGGCGGCGGAATGCTGGTCATCATTGCCTACAACCTGATCGGGAGCATATTCCGGGGGATCGGAGATTCGATGACGCCGCTCGTCACGGTGGCGATCGCCTGTGCGGCGAACATAGCGGGCGACCTCCTGCTTGTGGCAGTCTTCCACCTTGGAACGGTCGGAGCTGCCATCGCGACGGTAGGGGCCCAGGCGGTGAGCGTCCTGATCTCGCTTCTTTTAATGCGCCGGAGAAGACTTCCCTTTACACTCAAAAGAAGGCATATACGGTTCAACAGAGAACTGATCGGGGATATCACGAAGATGGGGCTCCCTATCGCCACGCAGGATCTTCTGGTCGGAATATCATTTCTGATCATCCAGGGTATCGTGAATTCGCTCGGCGTCGTGCCCTCCGCAGGAATCGGGGTCGCCGAAAAGGTCTGCGCCTTCATCATGCTCGTGCCTTCCGCCTTCATGCAGTCCATGTCCGCCTTCGTGGCGCAGAATGCCGGCGCGGGAAAGCCGGAGCGCGCGGTAAAAGCCCTGCGCTACGGGATCCTGTTATCGTTTGCGGTCGGCGTGGGGATGTTCTATTTGTCCTTTTTCCACGGAATCATGCTGTCATCCCTGTTTGCAAAAGACGCGGAGGTCGCCGCGGCCGGAGCGGATTACCTCAAAGCCTACGCCATTGACTGCATGCTCACACCGATCTTTTTCTGTTTCATCGGTTTCTACAACGGCATCGGCATGACCCGCTTCGTGATGCTGCAGGGCATCATCAGCGCATTCTGCGTCCGCGTTCCGGTCTCCTACCTGATGAGCAAAAGGACGCCGGTTTCACTTTTCCATATCGGACTGGCGACACCCTGTTCCTCCGCTCTTCAGATCGTGATGTGCCTTGTCTGTATGGCCCTGATCTATCAGAAGCTCATGAGTATGGGAAAGGGAAACGCGGCCTCGCCATAAAAGAAGACAGCCCTTTTTTGCAGTCCTGCGAAAAAGAAGACGGCCCTTTTTGCAGCCCTGCGATAAAGAAGACAGCCCTTTTTACAGTCTTGTGGTAAAAAAGACATCCCTTATTTAAGCTTTGTGACAATAAAAAGACAGCCCGCTTTCGACGTGGACTGTCTTTTTTTAAGTTTGTTCGTAAAACCCGGACGGATACATTTATCAGGATTTTACAAAATACCCTGACCAGTGTCAGTCCCTTGTTTAAATGACCCTTATGTTGAGGCGGAGCGGACAAAGGGGGTCTTCTTGGGCTCTGCTCCGGATTCCAGTTCGATGTGGTAATGCTTCTTGTACTGCTCGTAGTAGTGCTGGTAGGCGGAGCTTCTCTCTTCGCGAAGGTTGGTGAGGTACTCGTGTATGTCGTAGGTATCGTGCCCCAGAACGATCATGGCGACGGCGATATTGGAGCAGTGGTCGGAGATGCGCTCGCAGCCGGAAATGATATCGTTGAAGACCAGTCCCTGGTTGATGGTGCAGATCTTTTTCTGCAGGCGTTCGACGTGGTTGATCTTCATCGTATCGCAGAGCTTGTCGATGAGTTCCTCAAGGGGTTCGATCTGCTCCGCAAGCACCAGATCATTATTTGTGAAGGCATTTACAGCCAGCGAGGTGACCTGTTCCACAGCGTCGGCCATTACTTCGAGCTCATGGCCTGCGCGGCCGGAGAAGGAGCCGAACTTTTCGTGGGCCTGGCGGGCGCCGATCGCGACGACGAGCGCCTGATCGGAGATGAGCTCAAAGTCCGATATGGTGTGCAGGTACTTGGAAACGTACTCGTTCTGCGTGTCGGACATCTCCCGGGCAGTGAGCTTGACCAGGTAGGTCCCGATGGCGTCCTGATAGTCGTCCACGACCTGTTCGATCCGGCGGATCTCTTTTGAATGATCGCGGTCCAGATGGCGGACCATGTCGAGGGCGAGGTCTACGCCGTTCAGCGTGATGCGCGCCATATCGTTCATAGTGAGGCGGCACTGCTCCAGGGCCAGGGCAGGGTGGGCAAGGAGGATCTCCTCGAGATGAATGGCAGGAAGCTCCTTATCCTCTTTCCGTTCAGGAACAAGCGCGCAGACTGTTGTTTCGATGACCTTCATAAAGGGGAACAGAAGGATGACCATGCACAGTCGCAGGACTGTGTTCACGGCAGCCAGGGAGAAGGGGTTCATGACAGTCTGGATAAAGGAAAAACGGAAGACTGCATGGGCGATATAAAAGATGGAAGCAGTGACGACAGTTCCGAGCGCCGTGGCAATCGGATAGACCAGCGCGACCCGTTTTCCTTCCGTGTTTGCGCCGAGCGCGGTGAGCATGACCGGAGCAGCTGCGCCCACGGAGATGCCCAGAAGAAGGGGAAAGGCTTGTTCAAACTGCATGGCACCTGTCACGGACAGGGCCTGGACGATACCGACGGCGGCGGAGGCGGACTGAAGGAGCGCTGTAAAGAGGGCTCCGACGATGATACCCAGCAGGGGATTGGAAAGGGATGTGAGCGCCGAGGTAAACCAGGGCTGGTCTCCCAGGCCGCTGACAGCCCCGCTCATGGTGCTCATGCCCTTCATAAGGACGACGAAACCCATCAGGATATCTCCGAAATGCCTGACGGATTGTCTTTTTGCCGTCATGCGCATCAGGATTCCGATGACAGCGACGACTCCTGTCAGAGTGGTTGTCGACAGGAGCTGGGCCAGGCTCCCGGCGGATTCGATGTAGCTTAAGCAGATGACCCAGCCTGTGATGCTGGTGCCCAGGATCGCGCCCAGGATGACGCTGATACCCTGGGAGACCTTCATCATGCCGGCGCTGACAAAGCCGACGATCATGACGGCGGTCGCCGAGGAGGACTGGATCACGGCGGTGACGCCGGTGCCCAGAAGGACACCCCGGACAGGCGTGCCGGAGACCTTGTAGAGAATGGGTTCAAGCTTGTCGCCGGAGACTTTTTTAAGCCCGTCGCCCATCAGAGACATGCCGAACAGAAACAATGCGACGCCGCAGAACAGTGAAATAACCTCTGTAATACTCAATTCTGACCTCTTTTCCTTCTTTCTTTGGCTGCCCGAAGGTTTTGCGCAGATACGAGCTTAAAACCTCGAATTCTGTACCCCGAAAACAGCAGCTCTTTTTTATAGACATTTCTTTTCAATTCTATCCTTGGCAATCATACAGCAGAAATGTTAAGCTGTTCCCGTAGGTTTTGTTAAATCTATGTTATCTGTTAATGGTATTGCGGAAATTCAGGCTGTGCAGAGAGGGCGGTAAGGACATGATTTACATTCTGGAGGATGATGACAGTATCAGAAAGCTGGTCACCTATGCGCTGGAGAGCCAGGGGCTTGCGGCGGCCGGCTTTGCCGCGCCCGGGCAGTTCTGGGAGGCAATGGAAAAACAGAGACCGACATTGCTTCTGCTCGATATCATGCTGCCGGGGGAGGACGGCCTGCAGATCCTGCGAAAGCTTAGGGGAGATCCACGGACAGCCAGACTGCCTGTTATCATGCTGACGGCAAAGGGAGCGGAATACGACCGGGTCGAAGGACTGGATGCGGGCGCGGATGACTATGTCACGAAGCCCTTCGGCATGATGGAGCTTCTGGCACGAGTCCGCGCGCTGCTGCGAAGGACTGAAACAAAAGAGGAAAGAAAATCCGGGGAACTGCGCTTTGGGGATCTGACGATCTGCCCGGAGAGATATGAGGTATATGTAAAGGGGGAGACTGTTCCGCTGACCAATAAAGAGTATCAGCTGCTTTTGCTGCTCGCGGAAAACGTCGGGAATGTACTGACAAGAGAGGTGCTTATGGACAGGGTATGGGATCTTGGGGCAGAGCCGGAAAACCGGACGCTCGATGTCCATATACGCAAGGTCCGCGCCAAGCTGGGCGAAGCGGGAGCATGCATCGAGACTGTGCGGGGCGTGGGATACCGGCTTAAGAAATAATAAAACCCGGGTTTTGCGCGAAAAGACCCGCAGCATATGCTGCGCATATGTGAAATATCTCGAGCTTCGTGGTGGTCTGTACTTTAACAACTAACAGTCTGTCGCTGTTAACAGGGAAAGTGAAACAAAGCACTTTGATATAGAGGTAGATATAGAGGTAATTATGACAAGGAAAATCTTTCTCTATACATTTCTGCTCGGAGCCATGGTGCTGTTTTTCTGTACGGCAGTCTTTTTCGGGATGCAGTACGCACAGAGAATGGATGAAGCGTATGCGGCGCTCCAGGGCGAGGCGTCCTACGCGGCGAGCGGTCTTAAGGGCGGCGGGCTTGAGTATCTTAGGAGCCTTGACAATATGAACCGCATCACCTGGATCGCCCGGGACGGGCAGGTCCTGTACGACAGCGAATATCCGGATCTCACCGCAAGCCAGGCGGAGTACCCGGAGGTAAAAAAAGCTTTTGAGCAGGGATCGGGGCAGGGGATCCGAAGGTCTTCCTCCGGGGGAACGCAGACAATGTATTATGCGTTTTTGTGTGATGACGGGACAGTCCTGAGGCTGTCGCGCCCCCTGAGCGCTGTGAGGGACATCGCTGCTGCTGTGAGCCCGGTGCTGTGGGTGATCCTGCTGGTCCTTCTTATTTCTGCCGCGATGGCTCTGCGGATCGCCAGGAGCATTGCGGGACCCATCAACGAGATGGAATTAAAAGACCTGCCGCACGCATCCCCCTATTTGGAGCTGCAGCCTCTTGTGGAGCGCATGCAGGAGCAGAAGGAGGTCATCGCGCGGCAGGCTGTGGAGCGGGAGCAGCTGCGCCGGGAGGCGCTGGAGGAGCAGGCGCGGGAGCAGGAGCGCCTTCGCAGGGAGTTTTCTGCAAATGTCTCCCATGAGCTCAAGACGCCGCTCACTTCGATCAGCGGATTTGCCGAACTCATGCAGAGCGGACTCTGTGACGAGGAAAAGATGATCGAGTTTGCGGGGGACATCTACCGGGAAAGCCAGCGTCTCATTGCCCTGGTGGGCGATATAATCCGCATTTCGGAGCTGGATGAGGGGGCTGTTCAGGCGCCTGCCGAGGAAGTTGACCTCGTCCAGGCTGCCCGAAAGGCTGTCGAAGCCCTGCGTCCGGCGGCCCAAAAGCGCAGGATCCGCATGCAGGTCCTGCCGCAGACCGATGAGTCACCTGTCTGCATCCTGGGGGCGGAGCATCTGATTGAAGAGATGCTCTTCAACCTCTGTGACAATGCCGTCAAATACAACCGGGAAGACGGCGAAGTTCTCGTGCGCATCTGGAGAGAAGGAGGGCAGGCCTGCGTCTGCGTAGAAGACACAGGCATCGGCATCCCCGAGGAGGAACAGGAGCGCGTCTTCGAGCGGTTCTACCGCGTCGACAAGAGCCACTCCAGAAAGGTCGGGGGCACGGGCCTTGGCCTCTCTATCGTCAAGCACGCCGCCCAGTTCCATGGGGCTTCGGTCGAGATGGACAGTGAGCCAGGGCGCGGGACAAAGATCACGCTCAGATTTAAGGAGTAAAGATAAACGAAAGATTATGACCTTTCTGGTATTCTTCCAGCATCCGCAGTTTCATCGCGTAATCCTCAGTAATTGTCTCGGCAACGTCTTTCCCAGAAAAGGAAGCCATCGGCTGTTCCCGGGAATGATCTCAGCTTTTACTACAGCACCGGTTTCTTCTTCTATGGACATTACCGCGATAATGTCGTCTTTGTGCTTCAGGTAATAAAACATGTCTGCTACCCCATCTTGCTGCTATTGAGGGACGGTGTTTATTAGTGTAATTCAATCGTGATCCTGTCTATCGATCTGTTCTGTGGATGCAGAACGTACTTTTGATACGTACTCGAGCAGCCTTTCCTGCACTTCTTTTTTGTCCAGATATTCCTCAACAGCCAGTCGTCCTGCCAGATCGTGATAGATCTGCAGATTTTTATCGTCAGGAAGTTCCTGTGGAAAAGGTATCTGCACCTTTTTCCCCTTATCTTGTATCGAAATGGACAGACCGTGCTTTCCGTCTATCCAGACAGCTTTTGAAGAAACCCGCGGGACAGTAAATGAATGTCCGTGGAGATAATGCCGGGGGCGGCAGAAAGGGATACTGTCGGAAGTCCGGAGCAGATCCAAAAGGCGGCACACAGCGCCGGACGCCTGACGGGAACCGCTTTCCCACGATTCCACGGTTTTGGGAGATACGTTCAGATATGACGCAAGATCTGACTGTGTCATTTTGACCTTCATGCGGAGATGACGGATCTCCCTGCCGGAATATTTCCCTGCCTGTACAAAATGCATCTGTTTCTCCTTCCCTGTCTTTATTTCAGACAGCGGGCTGTGAAGCCGCTGCATACATATTACATAATAAAGGATAAACCCCGCAATGCAGGGTGTCAATGCCAAGCTTATAACAAACCCTGCAATGCAGGGGATTGACGCTGCATATCCAACATTCCGTGAAAAAAGAAATACCAAAAAGGACTTGAAACATACCCCACGGGGGTATATAATCGACATACAATTTAAGATACCCGGTAGGGGTATAAGAAATTTCGAGACTCGGGAAAAGGGGGTCTGAAAAAATGGAAAATGTAGAAATAGGATCTGGATTAATGGAATCTGGAGAAATGGGATCTCAGAAAACGGAAAATGAGATTATGCAGGGCGCAGAGACCTGCTGCTGCCGGACGAAGACACGCCCGGAGAAGGAGCAGAAGGATCTGATCAACCGGCTCAGCCGGATTGAGGGACAGATCCGCGGTATCAAGGGAATGATCGAGAGGGATGCCTACTGCATAGATATCATCAATCAGGCGGCTGCTGCGAGCAATGCGCTCACCAGCTTCAGCAAGGTGCTGCTGACCAGCCATATCAGAACCTGCGTCGCGGATGATGTGCGCGAGGGGAACGATGAGAAAGTGGACGAGCTTGTAAAAACCCTGCAGAAGCTTCTGAAGTAGCTGAAGCAGCGGAATTAGCTAAAGCGGCTAAAGCAGCTGAAGCAGCTTAAGAAGTAAGAAGCGAAATTAGCTTAAGAAGCGGGTTGGATAGGCATAGGGTATTCATGGAGGTTCACGTAAAAAAGACGATGGAACAATATACAGTAACGGGAATGAGCTGCGCCGCCTGCCAGGCGCGGGTGGAAAAAGCCGTCTCCAGGCTGGACGGGGTCGAAAGCTGTAATGTCAGCCTGCTCACAAATACGCTGGCGGTGGAGGGAACGGCTTCGCCTGAGGCGGTCATACAGGCAGTAGAAAATGCGGGCTACGGGGCCTCTCCCAAGGGCAGCGGCGGTGCCGGAGGAAGGGGCTCGGGAGCTGCGGGCGCAGCCGGAAGTAATGGCGGCGCAGGAGCAGCGGCCGGGGGGCTGTCCGCAAAGCTTGCGGCGGAGGAGGATGCCTTAAAGGACCGGGAGACGCCGGTCTTGAAGCGAAGGCTCCTGGCTTCCCTGGGTTTTCTGCTCATCCTCATGTATTTTTCAATGGGGCATATGATGCTGGGGTGGCCTCTCCCGGCCTTTTTCAATGATAACCACGTGGCCATGGGGCTCATACAGCTCCTGCTTGCGGCCATCGTGATGGTGATCAACCAGAAGTTTTTTACCAGCGGGTTCAGGAGCCTTTTCCACGGAGCGCCAAATATGGATACCCTGATCGCTCTTGGCTCCGGGGCGGCGTTCGTGTACAGCACGGCCATGCTCTTTGCCATGACGCGGGCCCAGGTCGACGGGGACAGCGCTGCAGTCATGCAGTACATGATGGAGTTTTACTTCGAATCCGCTGCCATGATCCTGTCGCTGATCACGGTGGGCAAGATGCTGGAAGCGCGCTCCAAGGGAAGGACGACCGACGCGCTAAAGAGCCTGATGAAGCTGGCTCCCAGGACGGCGAATGTCATCCGGGACGGCAGGGAGCAGGAGATCGGCATCGATTATGTACAGCGGGGTGATATCTTTGTCGTTCGCCCGGGCGAAAATATACCGGTGGACGGGATCGTCCTCGAGGGAACAAGCGCGGTCAATGAATCCGCTCTGACCGGCGAGAGCATTCCGGTGGATAAAAAGCCCGGGGATGAGGTCTCCTCGGCGACGCTCAATCAGTCCGGATTCCTGCGCTGCGAGGCGGCCAGGGTAGGAGAGGACAGCACTCTGGCTCAGATCATCCAGATGGTGAGCGACGCGGCGGCAACCAAAGCGCCCATAGCCAAGCTTGCGGATACGATCTCAGGGGTCTTTGTACCGGTCGTCATCTGCATCGCCCTGGTCGTGACCTTCTTCTGGCTGCTCATCATGCACCGCCCGGTCGGGTTCTCGCTGGCGCGCGGCATCTCTGTTCTCGTCGTGAGCTGCCCCTGCGCACTGGGCCTGGCGACTCCTGTGGCAATCATGGTCGGCAGCGGCATGGGCGCCAAAAACGGCATCCTTTACAAGACGGCAGAAGCTCTGCAGGAGACCGGCAACGTGCAGATCGTGGCTCTGGACAAGACGGGAACCATTACAAAGGGGGAGCCGGTCGTCACGGACATCCTGCCCGCAGAGGGCGTAAGTGAGGACGAGCTGCTGACCTTTGCGGCAGCACTTGAATCGCAGAGCGAGCACCCTCTGGCAAAAGCGGTGCTGGACAGGGCGCAGGAATATTCTTCCGAAAACATTGCCGATTGCAGGGATAAGACCGCAGTGCAGGGGCAGGCAGCGATAGAGAAATCTGCAGTTACAGATGGCAAAAATATCAGGAATGCCTGTGTAAGGGATTGGAGAGCTCTTTCCGTCTCGGATTTCCAGGCCCTGCCGGGCAACGGGCTGACGGCGGCTGTAGACGGTCACAGGATGGCGGGCGGCAATCTGTCCTTTATTACCGGCAAGATCACAGGCGGGACCAGGGCATTTTCCGGCAGTTCCGACGGGATCAGTGATGAGATCCGCCGGACCGCGGAAGAGCTGGCCGGGGAAGGAAAAACCCCTCTGTTCTTTGCCAGGGACGGAAAGTATCTGGGCACGATCGCAGTGGCGGATACCATGAAAGAGGACAGCGCGCAGGCCATCCGGGAGCTTCGCGGCATGGGCATCCACGTCGTCATGCTGACCGGTGACAACCGCCGCACTGCGGAGGCGATCGGGCGCCAGGCCGGCGTCAATGAGGTCGTTGCAGGCGTTCTGCCCGCCGGCAAGGAAGAGGTCATCCGCCTTCTGCAGGAGAAGGGGCGGACCGCCATGGTCGGAGACGGCATCAACGACGCGCCCGCACTTACGCGGGCGGATATCGGCATTGCGATCGGTGCGGGAACTGACGTCGCCATCGACGCCGCGGACGTCGTTTTGATGAAGAGCCGCCTGACGGACGTCAGCGCCGCCGTGCGCCTGAGCCGACAGACCTACCGGACGATCCTGTGGGGACTGTTCTGGGCTCTAATCTACAATTCCATCCTGATTCCCGTGGCGGCGGGTCTCCTCGTCCCGCTGGGCATCACCATGGATCCCATGTTCGGCGCCCTGGCCATGAGCCTGTCCAGCTTCTGCGTCGTAACCAACGCGCTGAGGCTGAATCTCATGGACGTGCACGGCACGAAGGGCGATTCCCGGCGCTGGGGAAGAAATGAGAAATACCCGGTCCGCCCTGATGCGGACGGGAAGCTCCTGGGGGAATATTCCCGGAAAAAGGAGCAGGAGGAACAGAAAAAGGCATCTGAAAATGCAGAAAGAAAGGAGAATGACAAGATGACAAAGACAATGGAGATCAAGGGAATGATGTGCATGCACTGCGAGGCGTCCGTAAAAAAAGCCCTCGAGGCAGTCGAGGGCGTGACGGCGGCAGAAGTAAGCCATGAGAAAGGGACCGCTGTCGTCTCCATGGACAGCGAGGTCGCGGACGATGTCCTGAAGGCCGCTGTCGAGGCCAAGGACTATGAGGTCGTGGGCATCGCATGAGCGCTTACCGGTGCTTAAAATCGATTCCCGGGATTTGTGCCAGGATGGCTTGAAGGATCCTTCTGAAGGGGCTGCGCGGCAGGAGAGGGCGCTTCATAGATTCTGTAGAATTCGTTGTAGGTTCTTTTCAGGTCGTGATATTTACCGGATGCATGGATTCCGTAGATTTCGTCGACAGAATAAGGAAGGTTGGGGAGATCCTCTCTCGTTACGATGACAAAGTAGTTGTCTGATGACCGCACTGCCCGCGCGAATTCTTCTGTCTTGATAAAGACACTGTCTTCGTCGAGAAAGATGATCTGGTCATGCAGAAGAGGCAGTATGATCTGCCAGTCCGCTATAGGAAGCGTCCTGCAGCCTTTTTGACAGGAGATTTCAATTCCGGAGCTGGCGCCGCGTGTTGTTAAAAGATCGATCATGTTGATCAGAGTTGTTTTGCCGGAGCCGCTGTCTCCCCGGATGATGGTGAGATTTCTTTTGATATCAAATTCGTAATGAACCCGGTTGTTCCGGATGACGACATGATATTTGCCTTTCATAAATTACCTCTCATCGATTTCAAATGCTTCATCGAGGTATTCTTCATATCCATGTACATATTTCCCTGTATTATCGATGATGGCGTCAAAATCCCCTGCCCGGGAAAAATCCATAACATGGTGAAGGACGATCAGAAGATCTTTTCTGCGGGAGATCTCAATGATCCATTTTGCGCAGTTATCTCCGCAGGAAGAGGCGTTAAAGATTCTGCCGGAAGTGTCATATGCCATCAGGATCAGTGTCTTCACACCGCCGGATATCTCTTTCGGGGAGATTGGCCCCAGGACCGGGCTCTCGATCAGATGAGCTCCAATGACTTCGGATTTATCAATATCGAGGATCATTTCTTTCGTGAGGGGGGAGGTGATCCATTCGTCCTCATACTGGTTGTCAAAATATGTCGGCGGGTGGTAGATTTCATTCTTCAGGGAACCGAAGTGGATTGTCAGCATAGCTCTTCTCCGGGAAAAAGTGATTGCGATTGATGAAAAATATCGGCAGGATGATGCAGTTTATTTTAGGATATGACGGGCAATAATGTCAATGATGGTTAATTTTGATATAATAAAACGAGGTATTGCTAAACCTGAAAAAAGTTACTGTCACAGGAGGAACTGGGGAATGAAAATCAATAAGCTGATCGACCATACATTGTTAAAGGCCGGTTCGACCCGGGAACAGATCAGAGCCCTGTGCGGGGAGGCGAAGAAATATGATTTTGCGAGTGTATGCGTGAATTCGTACTGGGTGGCCTTCTGCGCAGAAGAGCTTGCATCCACAGATGTAAAGGTCTGTACTGTGGTGGGATTTCCTCTGGGCGCGATATCGACGGCCGCAAAGGCTTTTGAAGCCGCGCAGGCAGTGAGGGACGGAGCTGATGAGATCGACATGGTCCTGAACATAGGGGAACTCAAGGGAGGAAATGACGATGCTGTCCGAAGGGATATCGAAGCAGTCGTCGAAGCTGCAGCAGGAAAGACAGTAAAAGTCATTCTGGAGACCTGCCTTTTGACTGACGAGGAGATCGTCAGAGCGTGTGAGCTGTGCCTAGAGGCTGGTGCTGCATTCGTCAAGACCAGTACAGGGTTCTCTACAGCAGGTGCGAATCCCCGCGTCGTAAAGCTCATGAAGGATACTGTAAGAGGAAGAGCGCTTGTAAAGGCTGCCGGCGGTGTCCGCACAAGGGCGGATCTTGACGCCATGGTGGCAGCCGGCGCGGACCGGATCGGAACAAGCGCAGGTGTCGCGCTGGTAAGCCGGCAGATTAATGAATGAGACGTGTTTTATGATGTCAGGGTCAAAAGGTCTGTGATAATACTGAGCCGGGGGCAAAATCACCTTTTGCCCCCGGCATCAATTTATGAGTATGAATAAGTAAAACACCTGCCATACAGCCAGGCTGTACGGCGGGTGTTTTATTTTGAAAATATAAAAATGTTAAAATACATTTTTAAGCCTGACCTGCAGGATGGAAGAACCTGATCGGCCCTTCACAGTGCTTTGATGCACTTTATGAAGGAATATATACAGGATCAGCCCTTCACAGCGCCGCTGGTAACACCTTCGACGATGTACTTCTGAAGGAATACATACAGGATCAGGATGGGAGCCATGGCCAGCAGCAGGGCTGCCATGACCAGACCGATATCGGTCGAATATGTCCCGTAGAAGGCCTGCGTGGCGATCGGGATGGTGTAGAGGTTCTTCTTGGTCAGCACCAGGCTGGGCAGAAGGTAGTCGTTCCAGAATGCCATGGCATCGATGATGGCCACAGTCGCGATCGTGGGCTTAAGCAGCGGGAACACGACCTTCCAGAAGGTCTGCCAGCGTGTGCAGCCGTCGATGTAGGCTGCTTCCTCCAGCTCCAGCGGGATGTTCGTGTGGATCGCGCCGTGGAACATGAAGGTCGCCATGGAGACGGAGAAGCCGACGTGCATCAGGATCAGGGTCAGCCTGTGGTTGAGGACGCCCAGCGTACCGCCGTAGACGGAGACCAGGGGCACCATCAGAACCTGGAAGGGGATGACCATGGAAGCGACCATGGCTCCGAAGAGGAGGGCGCAGGCCGTCCACTTCTGGTTTCGGACGATGACGAAGGATGCCATGGCGGAGACCAGGATGGTCAGGACCGTAGCGCTGACCGTGATGATCGCGGAGTTGCAGAAGACCAGCCAGAAGTTCATCTTTTTCATGGCTTCCGGGAAGTTCTTCATGGTAAAGCCGTGCGCGCCGACAAGAGACAGCGGATCGGCCGTGATGTCGCCCTTGGTCTTGAACACGTTGATGACGACAAGGATGAAGGGCGCTATGAAGCAGATAAACAGGACAAGCAGCACGATCCACATGACCGCGTGCATGATCTTTTTCTTTCTTGCGGCTTTTTCGTTCTGTGTCATGCTGCCACCTCTCCTTTCTTACCGATGTAGACCTGCGTGACACCGACGATCGCGCAGACAGCGAACAGGATCAGGGCTTCCGCCTGGCCGAGGCCGTACTTCTTGTAGGTGAACGCGGTGTTGTAAACGTGCATGGCCGCCATGACGGAGGTGTTGAAGGGCTCGCCCTTAGTCAGGGACAGGTTCACGTCGTAAATAACGAAGCAGCGTGTGATGCTCAGGAAGATGCACTGCACGAAGGAGGCGCGCATCAGCGGGATCGTGACGTTCCACATGGCCTGGGCGGGCGTGCAGCCGTCGATCATGGCTGCTTCCTTGAGGGCGTCGGAGACGCTCATGAAGCCGGCGACGTAGATCAGCATCATGTAGCCTGCGAACTGCCAGACCGAAACCAGGATCAGGCAGAACATGGCGCCGCTGGTCGTCGACAGGAGCGAAGGGACATTGCCCTTTGCGATGGCGTTGCCGATGGCCACGAAGGCGCGGTTAAAGACGAACTTCCAGACATAACCCAGGACGATACCGCCGATGAGGTTGGGCACGAAGAAACCCGCGCGGAAGAAGTTCTGTCCCTTGATGCCGCTTGTCACGAGATATGCAAGGGCAAAGGCAACGACGTTGATGAGGACGACGGCGAAGACGGAATAGATGGCAGTCCTGCCAAGCGCCTGCCAGTAGGCAATGTCCTTGAAGGCTTCCGCGTAGTTGGCGAAGCCGACGAAGGGCTTGGTCTTGGCGATTCCGTCCCAGCTGGTGAGCGTGAGATAAATACCGTATATAAACGGAATGATCACGACAGCCAGGAAAAGCACAGTGGCAGCGCCTGCAAACATCAGGTACTGCTGTACTTTGTATGACATGGTGTTTCGTTTCATTAGATAGTTCCCCCTGGTTGGCCGTTCACGGAAAATCGTCCGCAAACAGGATTCGGTTATACTAAATCAGACAACAGCATCTGCGGGGATCCCGCAGATGCTGTCGAATCAATTTCTGCGACCTGCAGCTGTCTGTCACTCCGCGTCTGCAAATGCTAAGCATCTCCAAATATGGGGCGCTTAACAGCTGCTGCTATTTTAATCTGTGGTTTTCAAATTAAAATGATGATCAGTGAGCACCTACTTCAGCAGTTGCCCAGTATGCGGTGACCTCATCAGCAAGGCCTGCGCGGTCGATCTCGCCTGCGAGATACTTCTGCATGGAAGCGCCGACGATTGAATAGTGGTCATCGGGCAGGTAGTTGTAGTTGCCGATCAGGGCACCGGCGTCAGCGTAGGACTTGACGGACTTGCCGAGCGGATCCGCGACATCAAGAGTATTGTTGGAGAAAGCAGGAACCAGAGCGCAGTCGGTGACCACGAATGCCTGGCCTTCCGCATCGTTAGCCAGCCAGTTCAGGAAATCCTTCGCTGCCTGCTGCTGCTCTGCAGAGGTATTGTCAGAGGAATCGATGAAGAAATACTTGGAGCCGCCGCCGACGAGCTTCTCATTGGAGCCGTCGCCGCTGTTGTTGGGAACAGGCATCATGCCCATGTTCTCAGTGTAGTCATAAGCATTGAGCACGGACCAGTCCCAGTTGCCGCCGTACATGAAGGCAAGCTCGCCCTCTGCCAGCTTCTGCTCGGTCACTTCACGCTCTGCGGAGATCGCAGCATCCTTGGCATAGTTGTTGGCCTTAAGGATATCGAAGGTATCCAGCAGTTCATTGTACTTCTTGTCCTCAGCGAGTTTGATGGAGCCGTCCTTGATGCCTGCGATGAAAGCATCGGGATCATCATGCTGCTCATAAATCTCTGCAAAGAAGTGTGCAGCCAGGGACCAGTCTTCCTTCATAACGCCGGTGGGAGCAGCCATACCGCCCGCGACAAGCTTGTCGATGATGGCCTGGAAGTCCTCAGTGGTCTTGATGGAGGTGGGATCAAAGTCTTCGCCGGTCGCGTTCTTGATCGCATCGGCATTGTAGATGATGCCGCGGGCCTCGACGCAGACAGGGAAGCCGTAGACCTTGCCGTCGATGGAGATGGCCTGTGTCGTGTTCTCTACCCAGGGCTCGCCGGTCAGATCAAGCGCGTGCTCTGCAGCCAGTGCGTAGACGTCCTTTGCATCGACCATGGAGAGTGTGTAGGGCTCGTTGGAAGAATAACGGGTTGCCAGATGTGCTGCTACTGTGTCGCTGGAATAGTAGACTTCGACGTTCACGCCCTTTTCCTCGGAATACGCCTTAGCCTTCTCCTCGAGCTTGTCCTGGATCTCCATCTTGGAGTTGAAGATCGTGATGGAGGTTCCATCACCCCCGCTCGAAGCCGCTCCTGTGTCGCCGCCGCAGCCGGCCAGAACTCCTGCCGCCAGGATTACGGCAAATGCCGCAGCGGCTGCTTTCCGAAAATGTTTTCTCATGTTTCCTCCCTTTCCGGGCTTTCGCCCATAAAAATGTCCGATTCTGCTTCAGGCAGATGCCGTGCCGGACGGCGCGCCGTCTTTCCTTTTGCAGGCCGGGCAATTAATAGTACCGAAGTCATTCTGCCATGCACGGGCATTTGCGCTGATGCGCTGCAGCCGTGCAGGCAGGGGCCTGTGTTCCGGACTGCTCCTGTTCAGGATGTGCAGCGGAACGAAATTATCTTCCGCGGATCGACCTTTTTTTCACATTGAGGATCGTCCTGCCTTCCGCAAGGAAGGAGACCTTGTCCGCGGACAGATCTGTATAGATCACAGCGCTCATAACGTATTCGCCGTCGTTGAGGAAAACCTCGGCGCTGAACCTGTCGAGAATAATGCGCATCCGGATACGTCCGTCAGGGGACGGTCCGATGCTGCAGACGCGTTCATGTACGACTGCCTGCCTGGAGCCGGAATTTGACCGGTCGAGCCGGACCATTCCCTCCAGGGGAAAGAAGAAGACACGGGTGCTGTGTATTTCGTTCTGGGCAAAGCGGATGGAGAACCACCGGTAAAGAGGTATTCCCGGTACGGTGCATACCTCCAGATCAAGATCGATCATCCGTCCGGATACGCCGTAAAGGCTCACTTCGCCGCTCGACACAGGGACGTTTTTGTAGTGTACCTCATCGACATGACGCTGTGTCAGTTCTGCTGCGGGACGCTGGCACAGGACATCGCCCTTAAAGAAAAGCTCGCGGGGAAGGCTCATCTGTCCGGCCCACGGCAGATCGTCACGATGCATGGCCAGAGTGCTCCAGTTCTGCATCCAGCCGACCATGATCCTTCTTCCGTCCGGAGACAGAAGGGTCTGCGCGGCATAAAAATCAATACCGCAGTCAAGAGGCTGGTCCTTCTGTACCGCAAAGGTCCCGGATGATTCATCAAAATCTCCGATCAGGGCCATGCAGCCATAGCCGTTTGGATACCTGCCTTCGACAGGAAGCATCTCCATGGGACTGATGATAAGGACCCATTTTCCGTCAAGTTCAAAGAAGTCGGGGCACTCCCACATCTTTCCGAAGCACCCGTAATTGCGGATAAGCGGTTTCCAGTATTCCCATGAAAAGCCGTCCCGGCTCCGGAACATCAGGATCTGCCCGTATCCGTCCAGCCCTTTGGCGGCGGCAACAGCAAGATATGTCCCGTCGCGAAGGCAGAGTATCTTCGGATCACGGAAATCATGCCGGCTGATGTCCTCCGGAAGAACTGTTTCGGGGATCACCGGATTATTTTCATATTTCTCGAAAGTGATTCCGTCACCGACAGCCGCACTCTGGGTCTGTACGATCTGTGTGGAGTCCATGAAGCCCGGCGCGTCCTTCCGGACGGGATCTCCGATATACCTCAGGCCGGTATACATCAGCATCATCTTCCCGTCAGGGAGCCCGACCGCGCATCCGGAAAAGCAGCCCATCTCGTCATAAGGATCATCCGGTGCCAGCGCAACGGGCAGATATTCCCACTGCAGGAGGTCATCGCTCACTGCGTGCCCCCAATGCATCGTATCCCAATGTGTCGAATAGGGATTGTACTGGAAAAACAGGTGGAATCTTCCTTTATAAAAAGAAAAACCGTTCGGATCGTTCATCCAGCCTGTCGGCGGTGTCAGGTGAAACAGCGGACGCTGTTCCGGAAGAACTTTCAGTAACCCTTCCTTCTGTGCCTGCTCAGCAGCGGCCATTCTCTGGCCGGCTGCTTTATGCCCCTTTATCATCCGCACGCCTCCTTAAGGTCATGTTTTGGTTTTCTGCCTTATGTCTGACATGCGGACTTCCGTCTGACTGGTGATGGCTGAAAAACAAATCGAGTACATTATTTCGTCCATACAAAAAAAGTATAACTTTACAAATGCACAACTGATACAAAAACAACAAAGTCATTATAGTATTACTGGGCAGATGTGTCAACGCTATCTTTGTCTGTATGCCTGGTACTTTGTGACAATATATAGTATATACAAAGATTATATTGCGATTATGTGCATTTTGTTGTGTGGGCAGTGTTACATTTGTAACTTTTACATTTTTTTGACATTTGACCAATACGATGAAACTTTGTATTATAAAATCAGCAATTATCTGCAAAAATGTCAATTCTTTTCGTTCAGCACTCTAATTTTCTCAGGAGGAGCAATATGTCTGCCCGTGTCACCATGCAGGATATCGCCGATGCTCTCGGCCTTTCACGAAATACTGTCTCCAAAGCGATCAACAATACGGGGGTCATCGCCGACAGCACGCGGGAGCAGATCCTGCGCAAGGCTGTGGAAATGGGCTACCGTCAGCTCTCGGGTGCCAGCTTTGCAGGTCTTACCATACCGGTAACTTCAAAGCGTGTAAATTGGGTGGAAACCGGAAGAGACATGCCTTCCGCTTCAGGAGTCCGGGGGAAAACAGAAATTGCCCTGGTCACTGCTTCCATGCCGGGAAATTCCCACTTTGCAGTAACCATGCTGGACCGCATGCAGCAGATTTTTTCCTCGCAGGGTTACAGCATGACGATCTACCGGATCCTGCCGGGGGAACTGGAAGCGCTGCAGCTCCCCGGAAGCCTCCGTCCCGAGAATCTTGCGGCAATCTTCTGTGTCGAGCTCTTCAATTATGAATACTGCCGCCTGCTCGCTTCCCTCAAGATCCCCCTCCTTCTGATCGATGCGCCGGTTTCTTTTAACCGGGAGCCTCTGGCTGCCGATGTGCTGCTGATGGAGAACCAGGCAGGGATCTATACCTTTCTGAAAAAGATGTCCGACATGGGAAAAACGACTGTCGGCTTTATAGGAAACATGATGCACTGCCGTTCCTTTTTTGAGAGGGGCACCGCCTGTATTTCCGCTGCCGGGTATTTTGGTTTTGAGCCTGTCCGGCCTTATTCCATTCTGGACTTTCCGCCCGGGAAAACGTCTATGCGCGCAGACGACTTCACCGGGGAGCTGTACCGGATGATTCAAAAGCTTCCCGGCCTTCCCGAGATATTCATCTGCGCAAACGACTTCATCGCCATTAATCTGATCAGCTCCCTGCGCCGCATGGGAGTAAACTGTCCCTGGGATATTCTGGTCATGGGCTTTGATGATTCTCCGGAGTCACGCTTTCATTCTCCCTCCCTGTCAACGGTGCATATCCATACCCAGGCGATCGGCAATATCGCGGCGGAGATGCTCCTTATGCGAGTCAGCGAACCTGTCCTCGAGTTCCGGACGGCTTATATTCAGACGGAACTGATTCTGAGGGAATCCACCGGTGAACAGCAGAACTGACCGGATGGCGGATATAAAACCCGGCTGGATATAAAAAATACCTATCACTGCAGGGAAAAAATAGGTTGGAATTAGTCAGAACATTGATGTATTATAGGGCATTGATAAACATTGATGTATTACAGGGCATTGTAATTGATGTATTACAGGGCATTGATAACTGAAGCTTTAAATCTTTAAATCTTTAAATAAAGATACTTTTTCGTAAAAGACAGCAGAAGGATATAGAGAATGGATTTTGAAACTTATCTGGACGCGATCTTGAAGGTCCTGGCGGCTTCCCACGATATCACAAGGGATTTTGAAGCGGAAGGCAGGGTCTGGCCTGCTTACGCGCGGTATGATTTGTGCAGTGAAAAATATGTATTGTCCAGAAAGGCTTCTCTGTGGAGGGCGCGGGAATATGAACACGTGCTTTTTGCGCGATTGGGGCGCTGCGCCGCCAAAGATGTGGAGGAGCTGGAAAGAGTCGTAACAGATTATATGGAACCTGTCCTTGTGAGGCATGGAAAGGATGTCCCGGAAAAAGACCATATGCGGTCCTTTCTGACGCTCGTTCTGATCTGTGAAGGTGCTGTCGAAGAGGATGCGGTCCGCAGAGTGAAAAAATACCGGTTTGACAGGGGATACAGATTTTCCTTCCGCGGCTTTGCCCAGGGCAGGATCATCCTGACAGACCTTCCCGGGCGGTGTGTTACAGTGAGCCCGGGCGCGAAGGACGTCAGAAAGTACTATCAGAAGATTATAGAGGAAGACTGACAATTCTTTTTGGGAAAAGGGCGGCCTGGCCGCCTTTTCTATATTTATACAGGTGGAGGCTGTCTCCGCCTGCGGCGTTATGGAAAAGCCGTGTTATGCTTTGTTTTTTACGAGGTTACCTTCTTATAGGGCTTTGCAAACCGCAGAGCGTCATGCCGCTTTTTCATGGCGGCATTTTTGTTCTATTTTTTTTATTTTTTGACTGCGGAAAGTATGCAGCCAGAAAGGAGTACGCATTATGAATGCGGCATTGATACTTGTGGTTTCCGTCATCGTTTTACTCGCGGGCTATGTCTTCTACGGCGGATGGCTTGCAAGGCAGTGGGGCGTGGAGCCCCGGCGGAAGACGCCTGCCCATGAAATGGAGGATGGGATGGATTATGTCCCGGCCAAGGCGCCGGTCCTGATGGGGCACCATTTTTCCTCGATCGCGGGCGCGGGTCCGATCAACGGCCCGATCCAGGCGGCCGTTTTCGGCTGGGTCCCGGTACTTCTCTGGGTACTGATCGGCGGTATTTTCTTCGGAGGGGTTCATGATTACGGAGCGCTTTTCGCCTCGATCCGCCACAAAGGCCAGTCCATCGGCGAAGTTATCCGTGATGCAATGGGTGAGACGGCAAAGAGACTGTTCATTATTTTCGCCTATCTGACCCTTATTCTGGTCGTGGCCGCGTTTGGGTCCATCGTCGCCAATACTTTCGGCACGACGACCTCAGCCGGTGTGATGCGCGAGGGCGCTGCGCTCGAAGCAAACCTTTCGACCGCCATGATCTCGCTCCTGTTTATCGTGCTCGCGATGATTTTCGGATTCCTGGTTTACCGCCGGAATGTGAGCGTCGGTCCCGCGACCGTGGTCGGAGTCGCAGGTATCGTTCTGATCGTTTTTATCGGCCTCAATTTCCACCCTGTGGCACTTTCCTATAATACATGGATGTGGGTGCTGGGCCTGTATATCCTCATCGCGTCGGTGACGCCGGTCTGGATTCTTCTGCAGCCCCGTGACTACCTCAGCTCCTACCTGCTTTATTTTATGATCATTGTCTCTGTAGTCGGCGTTCTGGGAGCGGCTCTGACCGGGACCGGATCCCTGGCAATCCCTGCCTTCGGTCTTGCTGAGGCAAAGGGCAACGGTCTTTTTACGGTCGGCAGCATGTTCCCGGCCCTGTTCATCACCATTGCCTGCGGTGCCATCTCGGGCTTCCACTCACTCGTGTCCTCCGGCACAACAGCAAAACAGATCGACAATGAGCGCGATGCACAGCCGATCGGCTACGGCGCCATGCTCATCGAATGCGTCGTCGCAGTCCTCTCTCTCTGCGCGGTCGGCTACGTCTGGGCCGACGCGGTCGGAGAGGTCTCTGCCGAGACAGGAAAGCTTGCTTCCGCATTTGCTTCCCCCACCGCTGTCTTTGCGACCGGTATTTCAAAAATGATCGGCTCCTTCACGAACGAGAGTGTTCAGAACATCATGTACCAGATGCTTGTTCTGGCTGTCTCCGTTTTCTGCCTGACATCCCTTGACACAGCTACCCGTCTCGCGCGCTACATGTTCCAGGAATTCTGGCTCGTGAACGGAGAAACTCCGGAGGAAGTGCGAGGCGCAAGAAGGATCCTGGTGAATCCCTTTTTCTCCACAGGGATCACGGTCGTTCTGGGTATAGCGCTCGGCATGACCGGCTACACAAAGATATGGCCTCTTTTCGGCGCAGCCAACCAGCTGCTCGCCGCTCTCGGGCTGATCGCGGTCTGTGCCTGGCTCGGGGAGATCGGACGCAATAACAGGATGTTCTTCATCCCCATGTGCTTTATGATGCTGGTCACCATTTGTTCTCTGGTACAGACCATCATAGCCAAGCTCTCCGCAGGAGGAGACATCTGGAACTACATCCAGGCTGTCCTTGCCATCCTTCTGGTCCTGCTCGCAGTCGTGCTTGCGCTGATCTCGTTAAAGGCGCTGACCGGGCAGGGAAAAGGACGCGAAAACGATTCTTCAAAGGACAGAAACAGCGCTTCCGCAGACAGGGAAAGAGCGTCCGCCGGTGACCGGACAGCCGCTCAGCGAAACAGGAACGCTTCCCGGACGGCTGCAGAGAGCACGGAAGGCTCAAACAGAGCAGAGGGTCCGGGCGCCGGGAACGCTTCAGGCGGTAGAGGAAACCCGGGCAGCAGGAATACTTCCTCCCGCAGAAGGAAAAAGGGAAAACGGTAATACTTCCTCCCGCGGAAGGAAAAAGGGAAAACGGTAATACTTCCTCTCGCAGAAGGAAAAGGAGAAAAAGGTCCTGACGCTGGAAATGTAAAAAAACTACGTGATGCACCGCTCTGATGAGCGTCGGCACCGCGTAGTTTTTTATTGAACAAAAATAAGATTATCGTAGTGTTTTATTGAACGAAAATAAGATTATCTTTTAGATTACAAGAATTATCACAAGTTATTACAGCCATTTACGCATTTGTCTGCGGATCCGGAAGGCGGGGAATGGAGGAGAGAAGATATCTGGTATATTCATTTTTCGGATCTGCATACAGCTCCTGTGTCGGTGCCAGCTCACAGATCTTCCCGTCGTGCATGACACAGACCCGGTCGGCGATAAAGTTTACAACGGACAGGTCATGGCTGATGAACAGGCAGGTCAGGGAGAGCTCCCTGCGCAGGCGCTTGAGAAGATTCAGGATCTGGGCCTGCACAGATACATCCAGGGCGGATACGGATTCGTCACAGACCAGAAGCCTGGGATTTAAAGCGATCGCCCTGGCGATGCCGATCCGCTGCTTCTGGCCGCCCGAGAGCTGGCGGGGATAGCGGCCAAGGCAGCTTTCCGGAAGCTCCACAAGCTCCAGGAGATCGAGGATCTTTTCATCGGTCTCCTTTTTATTTCTGCACAGATTCCAGGTCCTGAGCGGTTCGGCGAGGATTTCCCGGATCTTCATTTTGGGGTCAAGGGCTGAGGAAGGGTCCTGAAAAACCATCTGCATCTGCTTTCTGTATGGACGGAGGGATTTTTCGGAAAGTCCCGAGATCTTTTCCCCGTCAAAGAAGATTTCCCCTTCATCAGGCTGAAGAATACACAGAATCAGCTTTGCCAGCGTGCTCTTTCCGCAGCCGGATTCGCCCACCAGTGCCAGCGTCTCCCCCTCAAAAATGGAGAGATCCGCGCCGGTAACGGCGTGATGCACTTTTCCTCTGCCCAGCGGGAAGCTTTTTGACACTCCCCTGACCGATATCAGTTCTTTTTCACTCATTGTTCCTGCCTTTTTTATGTGACGGCGGATAAACCCTAAGTCATGATCTGCCGGATATTTTTACATGGCAGATATTTTTACATGGCATCTGACGAAATGCCCTTCCTGAGCCCTGTAGGGCTGCGGCCTCTCAAAAAAGCATTTCTTTATATCATTGCTGCAGCGCAGACAGAATTCACATCCCTGGAATTTTGTGCCCGTTTCCGGAAGATTTCCCGGAATAGTCTGAAGAAATTCCGGATTTTTGCCGATCCTCGGAATCGAAGAGAGGAGCCCCCGCGTATAGGGATGGAGTGGATTCCTGAAGATCTCAGCAGTGGGGGTGCGCTCCATGATCGTTCCCATGTACATGACATACACGTAATCGCAGAGCTGAGCCACGACGCCCATATTGTGGGTGATGATCAGGGCACTCGCGTTCCGCTCCCGGCACAGCTGCCGGATCAGCTTCAGGATCTGGGCCTCGATCGTCACGTCCAGTGCCGTCGTCGGCTCGTCCGCAATGAGAAGCCTTGGCTCCGCGGCCATCGCCATGGCGATCACCACCCTCTGGCGCATGCCGCCCGACAGTTCATGAGGCCATGAATCATACCTGCGGGCTGCCTCCGCGATGCCCACCTTCTCCAGAAGCGCAGTCGATCTCTCCCTTGCCTCGGCCCTGCTTTTACATAACCTGTGCAGAAGCAGAACCTCGCTGATCTGATCGCCGACCCGCATCAGGGGATTGAGGGCAGTCATCGGCTCCTGAAAGACCATGCCGATCTGGCCCCCGCAGTATTTTCGGAGTTCGCGTTCATGCAGCTTCGAGAGACAGACTGTCTTTTGTCCGTCATGCCAGAGCACTTCTCCTCCTGTGATCTTTGCCGCAGCCGGAAGAAGCCCGTTTACCGCTTTTGCAGTCATACTCTTTCCGCATCCGGATTCCCCGACCAGGCCCACGATGCTGCCCTCGGGGATCTGAATATCGACATTCTTCACCACCCGGAATTCTTTCTTCCCGTTTCGGATCATGACAGTCAGATCCCGGATCTCCAGCTGAGGAGCTTTTTCTGTTTGTTCTTTCATATCTTTTCGATTTTTCATCCCTATATACTCTGTGTCTCGCCCTCCGGATCCAGGACCTTCCGCAGATTATCACCTAAAAAATTGAAGCCCAGAACCAGAAGCATGATCGTTCCGGCGGGAGCGAGCGAAAGCCAGGGCATCTGGAAGAGAAACTGGCGTGACTGGTTGACCATAAGCCCTAAAGACACGTCCGGGGGCTGTATTCCGATCCCCAGAAAGCTCAGAGAGCTCTCCGAAAGGATCGATACCGGCACATTCAGGGTAAAAAGGACGATCAGGACCGACTGCAGGTTGGGAAGGATATGCCTGAGAACGACAGTCCAGGGGCGGACGCCGATCGTCTTCGCCGCCAGGACAAATTCACTCTCCCTGATGCGAAGTGTGACGGAGCGCACAATGCGGGCGATGCTCCCCCATTCCATGATGGTCAGCGACAGAAAGACCGAGGAAAGAGAGCCCCCGAAGGTATAAAGAATGACCATGGCGAGAAGGATGCCGGGAAAGGACAGGGTGATGTCCGCAAGGCGCATGATCAGAAAATCCGCCCATCCTCCCAGCGCGGCACACAAAAGCCCCATTGCTGTCCCCAGAAGAAGGGCTGCCGCCGTGGGAAGGACTGCCGCCACGAGCGAGACCCTGGTGCCGTACAGAATCCGGGAAAAGACATCCCTTCCCAGCTCATCCGTCCCCAGAAGATGCGCACCGCCCGGAGGCTGAAGACGGGACAGAAGATCCTGCTCCGCCTTGCCGTATGGGGCGGCAACAGGGGCCAGCAGAGCCAGAAGAATGATAATAACCAATATCAGGACGGGCAGCAGCCCCAGAACCTTTCTTAATATCTGTTTCATTTTAAGACCGTTTGTTTTATGGTTTTTAGCTTCTAAATTGTTTTTAGCATTTAAGATGCAAGGCCGGGGACTGATTTGCCTGTTTTTCCGGGACAGTGCAGGATCACTCCCGCACCTCCGGAGGCCCTGATGATCACATGACATCACTCCCGGATCCGGGGGTCCAGGACCGTATTTAGAAAATCCGCAATGACGCTGCCCGCCGCGATCAGGAAGGCCGAGAACAGAACGGTCCCCTGCAGAAGAGGCATGTCCCTTGTGAGCGCGGCGGAGAGGGAGAGCTTTCCCAGCCCCGGGATCCCGAAGATGGTCTCTGTGATGACGGCTCCGGAAAGCATGTCCGAAAGCTGCAGAGCCATCAGGGTGAGGACAGGCAGAAAGGCATTTTTGAGCCCGTGCCTGACAATGGCGGCGCGGCGGGTCAGCCCTTTTGCCATCGCGGTCTCTATATAGGGCGCGCTCTTTTGCTCGATCAATGAAGAACGGGTCAGCCTGGCCACGTTTCCGGCGCTGTTCCAGCCCAGCGCGATGGCGGGCATGATCAGGGAAGGAATGGTCCCGTCCACGGTCAGGGGAAGTATCCCCAGCTTAAAATACAGCAGGTACTGTAAAGTGAGCGCCACCATGAACACAGGGACCGAGACGCCGAGAAGTGAAACGCCCATGCAGAGAAAATCGGGCAGGCGGTTGTCAAAGACTGCTGAAATGACGCCTGCCGTGATACCGAAGCACCATGCAAACAGTGCCGCGGCAAGAGCCAGCCTCAGTGTCCCCGGGAATGCCTCGGCGATCAGATCGGCGACCGGTCTGGACAGGTTGTAGCTTCGCCCCAGATCGCCCCGGACCACTCCTGCCAGATAGATCAGAAACTGCTCCGGAAGCGGTTTGTCCAGTCCCATGGATCTTGTTATCCTGTCGATGGCAGCCTGGCTCGCGTGCTCGTTGAGCAGGACGCTTGCGGGATTTCCGGGAATCACCCGGAGCATGATAAAGGTCATGACCAGTACTCCGAACAGTACCAGAAATACCCCGAATACTCTTTTCAGGAAGCCTTTCATTTTCTATCACCTTCTCGCCTGTCCGGAATCTTTCAATACCGGTAAAGCGTCTGCGGCCGGCAGCGCTTTACCGGCTGACATTTTTACTTCAACACAATATCCTTAAAATATACGTCGCTCCAGCCGGCCCACTGAGGTGTGAAGCTCTCCACTCTGGAACCCTTCAGATACAGGTGCTTGAGGGAATACATGGGAACCCAGACCGCATCCTCCTGGACAAGCTTCTTCTCCAGGGCGGCATATTCCTTCATGCGGGCGTCTTCGTCTGTGATGGCTCTTGCCGCGCCCACGCGCGCGATGGTCTCTTTGTCCTTATAGTTGATCGAACGGATTTTGGTATTGTCTTCGCTTCCGAAGAAAGTATAGATCACGTTGTCGGGATCATTGAAGTCCAGGGTCCATGTGCCCATAAATGCCGGCATTTTTCCGCTGTTTCTCAGATCCAGCCAGCTGGCGTGGTCATAGCTTTTGATCTTTACGGTGATCCCCACCTCTTCGAGATTCTTTGCGATGATCTGCAGGGCGTTCATGACGGAGTCCGCAGCACCGGAGTCGGCGGCGATCTCCATTGTAAAACCTTTCCCGTATCCCTCCTGCTCCAATAATGCAGCCGCTTTGATCGGATCATAGGGGATCCAGCCCTGGTTTTCCTGGCTGTAACCGAGGCAGCCGGAAGGGTAGACACCGTCTTCCAGTTTCCCGTCTCCCGAAAAGATGGTATCCAGGATGGACTGGCGGTCGATGGCCATCTGCAGCGCCTTGCGCACATTCACATTGTCCAGAGGCTTGATATCCTCATTCAGGATCAGGAAGGTAATGCCCAGGCAGTCCACTGATGTCAGGCTGTCCTTGTAGGCAGGTGTTTTGAAGGTGGCGTTGACGATGGCGGAGTCAAGATAAATGCAGTCGAGAATGTCCAGGTCTCCCTTCTGGAAGGCCATGCTCATGGATGAAGGATCCATGACCTTCAGCTCCACCCTCTGTGCAGTGGGCTTCTCTCCCCAGTAGAGAGGATTTGCTTCAAAAACAAGGCCGCTCCCACGGTTCCACTCCTTTATGATATAGGGGCCCGTGCCGATGGTCTTCTCCGGTACCACGCCGAAGTCGTCCCCCGCCTTTGTGACGATCGACCTCGAATAGATGGCAGTGGAGGGCGCGGCGAGCTCTGCGATGAAGCCGGCAAAGGGCTCAGCCAGCGTGACGGTAAAGTGGGTGTCGTCTTCGACCTTCATGCCCCGCAGCGAATCCGCCTCTCCGTCCAGAAGCTCCTGGGCACCGTCGATGGCAATGACGAAATCCGTCTGCGCGCTGTCAGGAATGGTCAAAATCCTCTCAAAAGTAAAAAGAACGTCATCCGCTACAAGAGGAGTGCCGTCAGAAAATACGACGCCGTCCCTCAGGGTAAAGTGATAGATGAGACCGTCCTCAGACACATCATAGTTTTTGGCCAGACTGTTCAGGATCTCGGTCGACCCGTCGGCCTTTTTATTGATCGTGAACAGCGTATCGAAAACATTCATCGGTGTGATATAATCGTTTGATGTCTTCTGAGTATCAAGAGTAACAAGATCATCCTTCATCGCCAGATGAAGAACGGCCTCTTCCTGTGCTGACGAGGTACTGTCTGTCCCCTTTCCGGCAGAAGAACCTCCTTTCCCTCCGCAGCCGCTCAGAAGGATTCCGACCGCTGCGAAGGCAGCAAGAGCCTTAATGATTCTTTTTTTCATCTTTTCCTCCCTTCTCAACTTTGAAAAATAAAAAAAAATGAACACAGGCTTACATTCGTGATTATAATACAGTAAAAACAGCACTTGTTCAATGAGAGGGCAGATCCTTTTCCCGGGAGCGCAAAGCGCGGAGCAATGCGTAGTTTTTCCATAACGTCATCGGTGGAGTGATCTTCACCCGTATAAGTTCAAAAAGCACGCAGAAGATCATAAAAAAACAGTGTTTCATTAATTTGTGCAGAATCCGCTTCCTGCACACAGATTTTTAACAAAATCGTATGTTTTTTTAAGTTTCGTTTAAGGAAACCCTGATATTCTCTGCCTGTACACAAAAACACAGGGCACTGCAGATAGAAAAAACAAGCAGGAACATTCCTCAAAAGAATGTTCAACAAAAGCTTCCAGCTGAAGATGCCCTGGATCAGGACATAAAGTCATCAGAACATAAAGTCAGGCATGGCTGGCAGAACAGGATACTGAAAGAACTGCCTATGAGAAATTTCCTGCCATTGCGGAAAGGAGAAAAATTATGAAGGCAAAAGAACTCAGGACAAAATACAGGATCATGATAACAGGTGTGGCGATGGCCGCACTTCTGGCGGGCACAGCTGCATGCAGCTCGGCGGCATCGACAGGCAGCACTGCCTCAGGAACAGAAACAGTAACGGCAGAATCTTCTGAAAATTCAGAGGAGTCGGCTGGCGGACAGGAAGATACTGAGACGACACAGAGCGGTCAGGCATCCGGTGAAACCGGAGAGGACGCGGCCAAAGCTGCATCAGGAACGGCTGCAGCTGACGGGACAGACAGTGCATCCGCAGATGGAACTCAGGCGGACGAACAGACAGCAGCTGACAGCGGTCAGGCTGCCGCGGCGGTCGTTTCTGGACCTGCAAAAGAAGACATTACTGTCTCGGAAACGGTCGAAAATACAGAGGACGGCGGACATGCCATCCTGGCAGACGGAGATTCTGCCTCTTATTCCAACACACAGGTGACCAAGACCGGCAGCTCGGATTCAGGAGATGAGGCGGACTTCTACGGTGACAATGCCGCTGTTTTCGCGACAAACGGCGCGACCCTCGACCTGACCCAGATGGTCATAGATACCAACGGAACACATGCAAACGGCGTCTTCAGCTACGGGGAAGGAACAACCGTCAATATTTCCGATTCCTATATCGAGACGAGCGGCGACTGCTCCGGCGGTCTGATGACGACAGGCGGCGGGACCATGAACGCTGACAATCTCACGATCCACACGAGCGGCAGGTCGTCGGCTGCGATCCGGTCCGACCGCGGAGGCGGGACAGTCAATGTGACCGGCGGCACCTACACGACAGACGGCGTCGGCTCACCGGTGGTCTATTCCACTGCGGACATTACGGTAAACAATGCGCAGATGACCTCCACAGCCTCCCAGGGCATCGTGGTGGAGGGCAAAAACTCCGTCACCCTCAATAATGTTGATCTCACTGCGGACAACAACCAGAAGAACAGCGACAAATCGGACTACTACCAGGCTGTCATGATCTATCAGTCCATGTCCGGTGACGCGGCAGAGGGAACCTCTTCCTTCACGATGAACGGCGGCACCATGACCAACCTGAACGGGGATGTTTTCTTTGTGACCAATACCGCGACGACAGTGGATCTGACAAATGCCGAGATCATTAATAATGGAGAAGGCGTCTTCCTCCGCGCGGCAGCAGCCGGCTGGGGCAGCAGCGGCTCTAACGGCGGACATGTCAACCTGACCGCATCGGCCCAGGAGATCAATGGCGATGTGATCGCGGACGAGGTCTCCGAAGTGAACCTCTATCTGAAGGATAACTCCACCTTCACGGGTGCGGTCAATCCGGACGGCGCATCGGGAAGCGTCTACGTGGAAATCGAGGACGGCTCCAAATGGGTCCTGACCGGCGATTCATATGTCACCAGCCTCACCTGCGGGGCGGATGCCATCGACCTGAACGGATACACCCTCCATGTCGGCGACACCACCTACGAAGCCGGAACAGCCTCGACGGGAGAAGCCATTGAATTTACACTTTCGACCGGAAACGGGGGCCCCGGAGGAGCACCTGACGGGAACGGAGGCCCCGGCGGAGCACCTGATGGACAGGGAGGCCCCGGCGGCGCGCCCGGAAACGGCAGCACAAACACACCGCCCGCAAAGCCGGATGGAAATCCCCCCGCGAAGCCTGACGGCAATCCCCCTGCGAAGCCGGACGGAAATCCCCCCGCAATGCCGGGAGAGGATGCAAACTCCAATACAGGAGATAATGCGGCATCCTCAGACGAGGTGGATGCTTCAAGCTCCGCTACAAAAGAATAAGAGACAGATGTGTAAACAATAAGAGACAGATGCGTAAACCATTTTGTATCGGAGGCCTGCGATGATCAAGCCGGAAATGGCGCAGAAATTTATCGACGAGATCGTCGAGTATACGGAATATAACATCAATATTATGGATGAATCCGGAGTGATCATTGCCAGCCGGGACAAGCACAGGATCGGCACCTACCACGAGGCGGCAGCCAGGATCCTCCGCGGCGGGCCGGAATGCATCGTCGTCGAGGACGACAGGACCTTCCCGGGAGTGCTTCCGGGCATCAACATGGCGATCGTGGACGGGGGCAGGCGGGAAGGCGTTGTAGGCGTCACCGGCGATCCCGCCCACATCCGGGAGGTCGCCATGGTGACCCGGCTGGCCATTGAAGCCATGCTCAAATACGAAAAACAGCAGGAGAGGATCCTGCTGCGCCAGGGGCGCAAGGAGACATTTTTATATCTTCTCACCCATGCGGAAAATGCGAATCCCGCAGAGCTGCGCGCGGCCGCCGGAAAACTGGAATACGACGAATCGATCACGAGGATCCCCATCCTCTGCAGGATCCTGGACAATACGCCGCCCGAGCAGGTCCTACAGTCCATTAAAACCAATGAAGGCCACTGTGAACAGGATCTGAGCGGTACACTGGATGACTCGCATGTACTGGTCTTCCGGACCCTGAAAGAAAAAAATACTGCGTCGGTTTTCAGCTACCGGGAGGAGATCCTGTCCTATCTTGAACAGACCCTGCGGTGGATGAAGCGGGCAGATGTCCGCGCCGTTTTCTACGTCGGATCCGCCCAGCGGGCATTCACACAGTATATCCACGCTTACCGCCACTGCCTGTGGCTGGAAGCGCGAGCGGCGGAGCCGGTCTTTCACGGAGGAGTCCCGGCCGCGGATCCGGGCCTGCCGTCAGCCGGAAAAGCCGGAAAAGCAGGAGAAGCCGGAAAAGCAGGAAAAGCCGGAAAAGCCGGCGACCGGGTGGTCTTTTTCAGAGATCATATAGCAGCCTATTTTTACTCTGTCCTTCCCAGAGAAGAGCTGCATCGGGTCTTTTACCACTATAGACATCAGCTGCAGGGAGAGGACCGCCAACAGTTCAAAGAGCTGGCCTGCGCCCTGATCGAGACCAATTTCAACCTCACGGAAGCCGCAAAGCGCCTCTATATCCACAAAAACACATTGATGTACCGCTACAATAAGGTAAAAGATCTCTTTGGTATAGACCCCGTGCGCAATGCTTCCGACCGCACTTTTTTAACCCTTCTTTACTACAGTTTGTAGGAAAGAATTTATTCAAAATCAAACGCCTGTTTTGTTACGACAGCACAAAAACGGGCGTTTTTTTCATGTGCACAGATTATGGAAAAACTGCTGTCTCAGGGATATACTTTTATACAGAAAGAGCGACAGAGACCAAAAACGAAGAGCCTAAAGCGTGAAGATTTAAAAAACAAAGCAATAAAGATCAGAATAACCAGGCAGCAAAATTACAAAGTAAAAAAGTAACAAAGTAAAAAGTAGCAAAATAGGGGGTCCGCAGGACCGGAAAGGGGAAAAACATGAGACTTATTTTTGCTTCAGATTCTTTTAAGGGGACACTTTCCAGCGAGAAGACAGTGGAGCTTCTCACAAAGGCAGCCCATGAGGTGTTCGGGCCCTGCGAGACCTTCGGCGTTCCCGTGGCGGACGGCGGCGAGGGGACGACGGATGCCGTGGTCCTTGCCAGAAAGGGAACCCTGGCATATGCGGATGTTCACGGACCTTTGATGGAGAAGGTAAGCGCAAGCTACGGACAGCTGGATGGAAAAGAAGCCGTCCTCGAAATGGCGCAGGCTTCAGGCCTTCCCATGGTCCCTGAAGAGAAGAGGAATCCCCTAAACACCACGACCTACGGGACAGGCGAGCTGGTACTGGCCGCCATCGATGCAGGATTCAGTGATATCTCGATCGCCATCGGCGGCTCTGCCACAAATGACGGCGGAATGGGCTATGCCAGCGCGCTGGGCGTCCGTTTTCTGGATGCAGAGGGCAATGTCCTGGAGGGCCGCGGAAGCGAGCTGGAGAAGGTCGCCCACATCGATACCAGCGGGATTCCCGAGAAGGTCCGAAATGCCCGTTTTACCGTCATGTGCGATGTGACCAATCCCCTCTGCGGGAAGGACGGAGCGACCTATACCTTCGGTAAGCAGAAGGGCGGGACGCCGGAGATCCTGGACCGGCTGGAAAAGGGAATGCAGAACTACCGCGACGTCATCATTCGTGAATTCGGAATCAATCCCGACGATACCCCCGGTACGGGCGCGGCGGGCGGCCTGGGCGCGGCGCTGAAGACATTTTTCCACGCGGATATGAAATCCGGCATCGAGACGGTGCTTGACCTCATTGAGTTTGACCGTGTGCTGGAGGGAGCGGACCTTGTAGTGACCGGCGAGGGGCGGACCGACTGGCAGAGCTGCTTCGGCAAGGTCATGCAGGGTGTCGGCGACCGCGCGAAGAAATACAATATTCCCGCAGTCGCCCTGTGCGGCGGACTGGGGGACGGATACGAGAAGATCTACGAGCACGGGATCGACTCCATCATGACCACCGTCGACGGCCCCATGGGGCTGTCCGAGGCGCTTGACCGCGCGGAAGAGCTCTACTACAAGGGCGCTGTGCGCCTCTTCCGCATGGTCCGGGCCGGGATTCGCATGGAGAAGTAAAAATCTGCCAGGAAAACGCCGGCACATGAAATAAAGTTCAGCATAAATAATACATAAAGTTTTTTACATATACGGGAGGGAAGCAAATGGATGCACAATTCACAACCATCGGAGCAATAGCCGGCCTTTTGATCGCTATCGTTCTGATCATAAAAAAGGTACAGCCTGCCTACAGCCTGATTCTGGGGGCTCTCATCGGGGGACTGATCGGCGGTGGCGGACTTGACGTGACTGTCAGCACAATGGTCAGCGGAGCAGGTTCCATGATGTCCTCCGTCCTCAGGATCCTCACCAGCGGTATCCTTGCGGGTGCGCTCATCAAGACAGGATCCGCTGAGAAGATTGCCGAAACGATCGTGGAAAAGCTCGGTGAAAAGCGCGCGGTGGCAGCCATTGCGGTCGCGACCATGATCATCTGCGCGGTCGGAGTCTTTGTGGACATTTCCGTGATCACAGTAGCGCCCATCGCCCTCGCGATCGGAAAGAGGGCAGGCCTTTCCAGAAGCGGCATCCTGATTGCCATGATCGGCGGCGGAAAAGCCGGAAACATCATTTCCCCCAACCCCAACACCATTGCGGTTTCAGAGGGCTTTTCCCAGGACCTCACTTCAGTCATGGCGCGAAATATAATCCCCGCGGTCTGTGCACTCGTGATGACCATCGTCCTTTCTTCCATCCTTGTCAGGAAAAAAGGCGAAGAGATCAAGGCTTCGGATCTTGAAGGGACAGAAGGGAAACAGCTCCCCGGATTTGGAGCTGCCATTTTAGGACCTGCGGTCGTCATCATCATGCTGGCCCTCCGTCCTCTTGCCGGAATTGCAATTGACCCCCTGATCGCCCTGCCTGTCGGCGGCGTGGTCAGCATGATCGTGACCGGGAAGATCAGGAACTTTATCGAATATACTGAATTCGGACTGGGAAAGGTCGTGGGCGTATCCATCCTGCTCATCGGAACAGGTACGATCGCGGGTATCATCAAAGCCTCAGCCCTGCAGTATGACGTGACATCAGCCCTCGAGGCCATGAACATGCCGGCCTTCGTGCTCGCCCCTCTCTCCGGAATCCTCATGGCGGCAGCGACTGCTTCCACCACTGCGGGAGCTACCGTGGCTGCCCAGACCTTTGCGCCCGCCCTGCTGGCCAACGGCGTTTCCGGCCTTGCAGCTGCCGCAATGGTCCACGCAGGTGCCACCGTCCTCGACTCCCTGCCCCACGGTTCCTTCTTCCATGCGACCGGCGGATCCGTCAATATGACGATCGGCGACCGCATGAAGCTCATTCCCTTTGAGGCTGCCATCGGCATCACCAGCACGATCGTGTCAGTCATCCTCTATCTGGTCCTGCACTGAAGAATATTTGTATCGAAGGATTTTAAATCGAAAAGACTCTGCATGAATGGATTTAAAATAAATGTTTTTGCGGTTTTCCTATGCAGTTCACAGGACCAGGCTGTGTCAGCTGTAGATGCCGCATTTATCAGGAATTGAAATAACGCAAAAAAGGGGATGCTGCAACGGATGCGGCATCCCCTTTGATATTGCTTCAGGAAAGCCGGTTGCGTTGCTCATCTGCACTCAACAAGATCTCTTTCCCCGCAGCCGAGCGTATCTGCGAGCCGGAAAAGAGTCTCTGCCTGAGCTCTGTTGATGTCTTTTCTCCGCTGCTCATACATTTGGATCGAGCGAAGTGAGACTTCCGCCTTTTGAGCAAGTGCGGCCTGCGTCATGCCGGCATAGCTGCGCATTCTCTGAAGCTGGGTCTGTTTGCGCACATCCTCGATCCTGCTTCGAAGAACAGAAGACGCTTTTTGTTCAGACGCCTCATGAAGCAGCGGATACAGTGCCAGAAGATCATCCGCAGGACAACTGCTGCAGATCCTCCTGAATGACCAGCCGGTCTCCCACTGAAGATATGCGAGGATCCAGCCGCACCAATATTCCTTTGTCCTTGTCAGCCGCAGCGCAAACGGCGGGAGCTCTCTTGTCAGTCCGCTTTCCCGAATGACACAGATCGCAAGCTCCTCTCCCGACATACCTGCGATCAGGGCGGGACTGCCATTTCCGAACAGGTCCGCTTTGCCGGAAATGATGAACATTTCCAGAATTTCACCTGCCGCAAATCCGCAGTCATTGACAGCATAATCCAGCATTCCACCCAGATTTTTCATTGCATCAGACAGATACAGTTCGCTGTATGCCCTCATCTTTCAGACCTCACAACGATATCCTCAGGTCGAAGCTTTTCCCTCAGAATATCCCTCATAAAAATACCTTCCAGATCCATCTGCATTGCGAGCTGCCTGTACTGTGCCCGGGCAGCGTCGTCTCTTTGCTTTCTTTTTAAATAGTAGATGCTTCCATCTGCCGGTTCATAACCGTCAAAGCGGATTCTCTCAAACGCTTCTCTGCTGTGAAGGACGATCTGTTCACCCAATTTTCCCAAAAACATCGCTCGCGATAACTGTTCCAGAGAAATTGCATTTCCCACGAATGCTCTTGCAAATGAAAAATAAGAGTCATCGGCGCGGTATCCGCGGATCAGATCATAATCATTCAGATCCGGCTGGAAATATTCCTGTAGATAAGCAAGTCCCTGCGCAGCCACTGCAGTTTCAGGCTGAAATTTTCTGTTCGCAGACAAAACAGCCAGCCAATGCAAAATGGTAAACGACGGATCCTGAAGATTCAGGATCTTTAACCCTGACGTATTTATCACATACCTGTTGGCATATCCGCCCTTTTTTTCGATGCAGGCCCATTCTTTTGCAAGCTCCTCGTGTTCGGTACAATAGAAACCGGGACCATAGTCATTATAATTTTTTCCCGCACCATACAGTGGCTTCTCGATAATCTTTACAGACCCATGCCGGAGAATAAGTGAATCCATAAGAGTCCTCCTATAAATAAATATCACCAGAGTGATACTAAAATTGTATCACTCTGGTGATATCGGTGCAATAATAATGTTTAGATTATTGTTCTCCCGGGGCGGATGCCGCGCTGCCCGCATTCGCAAACCGTACCTGTACCGCAGCTGAGCGCATCTGCCCCGTCATGGGAGTGGAGTGATGTATGTCCGGCGCCCCGGAAGGGTCAGGATCACAGTTCTTCGCCGTTGCTCTCGATGACTTTTTTGTACCAGTAGAAGCTGTCCTTGCGCTCCCTGCTCAGGTCGCCGGTGCCGTCGTCGAACTTGTTGACGTAGATGAAGCCGTAGCGCTTGGCCATTTCGCCGGTGGAGGCGCTGACAAGGTCAATGCAGCCCCAGGGAGTGTAGCCCATGAGGTCGACGCCGTCCTTTACGGCCTCCTTCATCTGCTCGATGTGCTGGCGCAGATAGTCGATTCGGTAGGAGTCGTGGATTTTTCCGTCCTCGCTCTTTTCATCGCGTGCGCCAAGGCCATTCTCCACCACCATCAGGGGGATGCGGTAGCGGCCGTAGATCTCATTGAGGGTGTAGCGCAGGCCCTTGGGGTCAATCTGCCAGCCCCAGTCGGAGGACTTCAGGTAGGGATTCTTGAAGCCGCCGGCGATGTTGCCGCTGCTGGCCTCTGCATCAGAGTGGGTGGTGATGCAGTTGGTCATGTAGTAGGAGAAGGTATAGAAATCGATGAGGCCTTCCCTGAGGATCTGCTCGTCTCCGGGCTCCATCCTGATGGAGATGTTGTTCTCCTTAAAGAACCGCTTGGCGTAGCTGGGGTACTCGCCCCGGACCTGGATGTCGGAGCAGAACCAGTTGGTGATGTTCATGGCCTTCTGATTGGCGAGGATGTCGTCCGGGTCGCAGGTGGAGGGGTAGCTGGTGATGAAGCAGATCATGTTGCCCATTTTAAAGCGGGGATAGTGCTCGTGGGCGTATTTGATGACGGTGGCGGAGGCCACGAACTGGTGGTGCAGGGCCTGATACCGCTCCTGTTTGATGTCAGGGACAGTGGTGACGGGGCCCTCATAGCCCCTGACGGTGCTGGTGGTGAGGACAGCGCCCAGAGGCATAGTGCCGGCGTTGATTTCGTTGAAGGTGAGCCAATACTTCACCTTGTCCTGATAGCGCTCAAAGATAGCCTTGCAGTAGCGGACAAAGCAGTCGATGACCTCACGGCCTTCCCAGCCGTTGTATTTCTCGACCAGGGCATAGGGAAGCTCATAGTGGGAGATGGTCACCAGAGGCTCAATGTTGTGGGCTTTGCAGCAGTCAAAAACCCTGTCGTAGAAGGCAAGCCCCGCCTCATTGGGTTCTTCCTCCATGCCGGTGGGAAAGATCCGGGTCCAGTTGATGGACATGCGGAAACATTTAAAGCCCATCTCCGCAAACAGGGCGATGTCCTCCTCATAGTGATGATAAAAATCGGTGGCCTCATGGCTGGGGTAGAGCCGGTCCGGACGGATGGAGGTGGTGATCCACTTGGGTTCGGTGTGGGTTCCGTTGGTGCACATATCGGACACAGAGGGACCTTTTCCGTCCACATTCCAGGCTCCTTCATACTGGTTGGCAGCGGTCGCGCCGCCCCAGAGGAAGTCTTCTCTCAAAACAGACATGGCAAATCTCCTTTGAACGATTTTTGAATGATGGTTGAATGATGGTTGGATGGTATTAAAGGATTTTTGAATATTATTCTACCTGTACGGTTTGAGTGCTTTGGCATTTGCAACCGTACAGGTCGATATCATTATACCACAGTCATCAGCTCGTCGCCGGCGGTGACGGCTCCGACGTTTGCGACCTTGATGGAAACGAAATCGTCGGAGTTGGTGACAAGGATCGGGGTGTGGAGCTGGAAGCCCTCGGCCTTGATGGCATTCATGTCAAAGGTGATGAGAAGGTCTCCCTTTTTCACCTTCTGGCCTTTTGTGACCTTGCAGTCGTAGTGCCTTCCTTCCAGAGAGACGGTGTCAAGGCCCACGTGGATCAGAAGCTCAACGCCCTCTGCGGTTGTGATGCCCACGGCGTGCCTGGTATCCATGGTGGCGGAGATGGTGCCGTCACAGGGGGAGACCACGCGGCCGTCGGAAGGGACGATGGCGATGCCCTCGCCCAGGGCGCCGGAGGAAAATACTTCGTCAGGCACGCTGCCCAGATCCACCACCTGGCCCGTCAGGGGGGCGGAGATGACGACCTTATTCACCAGAGGCTTTGCGGAGGCTGCCCCGCCCTCGGTAGCAGCATCTTCTTCGTCTTCGTCAACAGCATCCGGGTCCTTGAACAGAACAAAGGTGATGCCGAAGGACAGGGCCAGCACGATGACTGCGCCGATGGCACCAAAGATGACGCCCCGCATGGGGCTGTCGCCGCCGATAAAGGTAATCAGGTAGAGAATGGAGGCGGAGCCGCCCATGGTGTAGCTCTTCACGCCAGTCAGACCAGTGAACAGGCCGCCCACACCGGCGGCGATCACCGCACCAATCATCGGTTTCATAAAGCGAAGGTTGATGCCGTACATAGCGGGTTCGGTAACGCCGGCCACAATGGCACTGATGCCGCAGGCGATGCCCTCGGACCTGGTCTCGGTGTCCTTGGTTCGGGCGGCAACACCCAGAGAAGCGCCGCCCTGGGCCAGATTGGAGCAGTACATGGTCACCAGCACAATAACGTCATAGCCCAGCGTGGCCAGATTGTTCATGCACAGGGGGATGAGGGCATAGTGCATACCGGTCATGACGATGAAGGGCATGACGGCGGAGAGCACGCCCACCGTGAGCCAGGGCACGGTGTTGTACATCACGGTGAACACGTTGGCCAGGCCGTTGCCCACCACGTTGCCGATGGGGCCCAGGACGTAGAGGGAGCAGGGGATGCAGATGATGATGAAGAGCATGGGCTTTAAGAAGGACTTGAGCACATTGGGGCTGACCCGGTCGGCGAAGTCCTCCGCCCACTTCATGACGGGTGCCATGAGCAGCATGGGCAGCACGGAGGATGTGTAGGTAGAGCAGATGACGGGCAGGCCGAAGAGGTGGGTGCAGGGCATGCCCAGGAAGGTGCCCAGGTTCTCACCGCTCATCAGAGCCGCCAGGTTGGGGTAGCACAGAGCCGCGCCAACCACCATGAACAGCATGGGAGAGCCGCCCATCTTCTGGGCGATGGTCAGACCCAGGAACACCGGCAGCAGGTAGAAGAAGCTGTCGGCGAAGGAGAAGATCAGGATGTAAGTGGAGCTGGTGGAGTCCACGCCGCAGAAAGTGGTCAGCAGGGTGAGCACCACCTTCAACATACCACAGCCCAGCATGGCCGGGAGCAGCGGAGTCATGCAGTCGGCCACGAAGCCGAACAGCCTCTGGACCGGGTTGCCCTTGGGCTTGGCAGGGGCGGATTTGCCTGCATTGCTGCCGTCAAATTTGCCCATTTTCGAGAATTCCTTAAAGAGGTTGGAGACCTCGTTGCCGATGACGACCTGATACTGGCCGCCCTGTTTGATGACGCTTTTGACGCCCTTGATTTTGTTGACCTTTGTATCGTTTGCCTTGCCCTCGTCCTTCAGGACCAGGCGCAGACGGGTCATGCAGTGGGTCGCGCTGGCGATATTGTCCGCGCCTCCCACGCCCTCGATGATTTTTTTCGAGGTTTCGATGTAGTCCATTGCCATTTTTCTCCCTCCTTATCTTATGCTGTGGCAGAACAATGTGACTTTTGATAACAGTGACCTTTTGAAACAGTGACATTTGGCAACAGCGGCCTTTAACAACAGTGACCTTTAACGGAGTCATCCCTTAACATTTCCCTGAAAAAAAAAACAGGCAGGACCCCGCAAAAAACACAGCCGCTTTGAGGTACCCGGAGATACCTGAAGGCAGATGGTTCCATGTGAGTCTTGCCTGCATGACCAGTCACAAATCACAATATTGAACAAATTATAGCAAGTATATCTGTAAAAGTCAAATAATGTGAACAAACAGTTTCCCTCATACAAACAAATTTCCTTGCCTGATTTGCAGATATTTGACACAGTATGCAATAATAATTAGTGAAAAGAAATACGGCACTGTGTCTTGCATTGGCGTTTCTATATCAGCTTTGCCGGTATAATTATCAGGATCAGGGAAGGAGAGAACCGCTATGAAAGTATTGATCTTAAACGGAAGCCCCAGGATAAACGGCAACACATCTGTTGCGCTTAATGAAATGGTCAAAATCTTTGAGGCGGACGGCATTCAGACAGAGGTCGTCCAGATCGGAAACAAGGCAGTGCGCGGCTGTATCGCCTGCGGAAGCTGCTACGAAAAGGGAAAATGCGTGTTCAATGATATTGTAAACGAGCTTGCGCCGAAATTTGAAGAAGCCGACGGCCTGGTCGTCGCTTCTCCCGTCTACTATGCTTCGGCAAACGCGACCCTGATCGCCTGTCTTGACAGACTGTTCTTCAGTACATCCTTTGACAAGACGATGAAGGTCGGTGCGAGCGTCGCGGTCGCAAGGCGGGGCGGATGTTCCGCCACCTTCGATGAGCTGAACAAATATTTCACGATCAGCAGTATGCCCATCGCATCCAGCCAGTACTGGAACAGCGTGCACGGCATGGACCCCGGGCAGGCCTCACAGGATGCAGAGGGACTTCAGACAATGCGCGTCCTGGCCAGAAACATGGCATTTTTGATGAAAGGAATCGCACTGGCAAAGGAAAAGTACGGTCTCCCTGAAAAAGAGGAGAGGCAGGGCACAAATTTTATTCGCTAAGATAAATAAACATTAAAATTGTAAGGGAGGACACCATGAGCAGTATCACCATGAACCTGTACTATACAGGCAAAAACGGAAGTGCTTTACAATTTGCGAAAGAAATGACAGAAAGCGGAACAGTTGCAGCCATCCGCGCCGAGGACGGGAACCTCAAATACGATTATTTTGTCTCCATGGAGGACCCGGAAACTGTCCTTCTCATTGACAGCTGGAAGGACCAGGCTTCGATCGATGTCCACCATGCATCTCCCATGATGACCACCATCATGCAGCTTCGTGAAAAGTATGACCTCCACATGCGGGCCGAACGCTACAGCTCACAGGACGAGGCTATGTCTGCCGCAGATACCGCATTTATCAGAAACTGAAAGAAACTGAAATAAGGTAAAAAGGGGCATATCACACTGGTTTTTCCAATGTGATATGCCCCTTTTACGCTGCTATCTGAGCTTGATTTCCAGCTCCCTGGAGCTGTGCGCTGTCGACTCGATCATCTGCTTTATCCACGGGCCGTAATTATAATTCTCCAGAGCCTGGATCATCTGCTCGTAAGCGGGGTCCTTCAGCAATTCCTCCACATGCTCCATGAGTGTCCCTTCCGAATAGCTGAGAAAATACCGGCCGAGAAGCTTCAGTATCTGTTTCTTCTGGGAACCGCTGAGGCCTTCCTGATCCAGAAGCTGAGAGATCACGCTTTTCATGTCCAGAGAGCTTTCCTGATCAAGCTCTTCCAGCCTCTCTGCAATATTATTTCCGTATGACGCGAAGTCGATCGGCTCGGCATAGTATACAGCCCTGTCACCGCCAACGGCAAGGTTCCCGACAAGATGCCCTCCCGAAAACGGCATTCCGCTCAGGATCTCCCACAGCCCGTCCTTCTCCAGAATGTACTGAAAATGTGCATGACCTGTCATGGCAAGGCGCACATCGTATTTTTTCAAAAGAGACGCGAGCTCCTCATTCTGGATCAGATTAGAGGAAGCGACATCCGTCCTGTAGCCGAACAGCACGTTGTGATGAGACAGGAAGACGATATTTCTGCCCTTATACCGGGCAAGTGTATCCTCAAGCCACTGCATGGTGGCAGAAGAAAACTCACCCTCTCCGCCCTGATGAACGGCATTATCATCCATGGCGAAAAAGACCGTGTCCTTCACGATCGAAGTATAGCTGAGCGAATCGGGATCTCTGTCGACAGGATCAAGGAGACCGAAATAAGCACGCTCATAATCCCCCGCGTCCATGCCGCCATAATCATGATTCCCCGTTGTGAAAATGAGCCTGATCCCCGCGTCCTTTAACCTCTGCAGCTTTGAAGTAAGTCCCGCCACATCTGCAGAAGACCCGCTGTTGGTGTTGTCCCCGGTCATGATCAGGACATCAGGATGCCTGTCGATCACCTCATCAATGATTGCGTCAGTGATCTCCTCAGCCAGGGCAATGCCCGGAACAAGAGAATGATCCAGATCCTTCTCCACCGTAAAATGCAGATCGGAAATGACCATGGCCTTCATGCTGTCCGGATCAGACCACAGGGGATCATTTTGAACAGAGGATGCGGAGCCGTGTTCTTCTTTGGAATCGGAGGAATTTTCTTCCCCTGATTCGGAAGCATCGTCCTTTGATTTATCAGCATCGTCCTTTGATTCAGCAGCATTTATTCCTGATTCAGAAGCATTGTCCTTCGATTCAGCAGCATTTACTCCTGACTCAGAAGCATCTTCCCCTGATTCAGCAGCATCTCCCTCTGAGGATTCGGAAACAGTTTCCTTTCCGGAATCAGAATCCGAACCGGAACCGGTCACACTGCTTCCGCCCGGAAACCGGCAGCCTGCCAGCAGACACAGAGAAAGGATGATCGCAATGATACTTGCAGCTTTCCTCATATTATAAATATCTCCTCTCATAAATTTCAGACAGCAATTGAGCCCTGTTGGGCCTTTCATACTGTCTGGCCTTTATCATTGTAGTGACATAATAAGGAAAAATCGTGTCCAAATTATAAAATCTTCAGATCCCCTGGTCCATTGGATTAAGAATTATTCAGAAATTTGCTATCGGATAATTAAGATTTGTCTATTATGATGAACTTATCAAAAGCAATCGTGCTTTTGGGAAAAATTTCAGGATCTGTGCAGTATCAATGCCCGATTGATGATTGACAACAGCCTCACCTGTATTTTTTCATTTTCTCCTTTTCAAAAGCTCCACCTGTTTTTGCAGGCGGAGCTTTTTTTGTGAGAATTTTTTAGGGGATCACAAGTACTGATCCGTGGTTTATCCAGCCCGGCAAGAAGTAAAGAAAAATGTAAGTTCCGATATAGTGTGATTAATTTGAAATAATACTGCGCGGAATCAGCAGGTCCTGGCAGGAAACAATGCTGCGCGGCATCACCAGGCCTTTACAGGAAACCGTACTGCGCGAATCAGCAAGTCCCTGCAGGAAACAATGTTGCGCGAAATTTACAAGCCCTTTTGTGAAACAGACACTATTTGCCTGTAAATGGCAGAAAGGGCACAGAAATGGAAGAAAAAAGAAAAATTACAGCGCAGATGATCGGGGCAAACATCAGGAGGATCCGTCTGGAGCACGGGGAAACACAGCATCAGCTGGGAGCGCTTCTGGGATACGGGGCGACCACGATCGCCAACTATGAAAGCGGCTACCGCCTTCCGGATCTGGAGACATTCTTCAGGATCGCACTCCATTATGGAGCTTCACTGGAGGATTTTCTATGTGATCCGGGAGACACAGCTCCGGATATAAGGTGAAGTAGGCGGGCGCTGGCACAATGATTTCCTCCTGCCCGAATGACAGGAGGTTCACGAATCGTGAATATCCACAGAACGAAGGACGGATATACTGATTAACAGCAGTCAACTGAACAGAAAAAGGAGGAAATGGATGAAAAGGATCATAAAGATTATTGTCGTAGGGATCATCATTCTGGCACTTATAGGAAATGTTAAAAATCATAGAAACCGGGAAAACAAGGAGACAGAGAGCAGAACCCGAACTGAATCTGCAGTTTCGAACGACCAGGGTTCGGAATCCGGACAGGAATCATCGAAAGGAAAGCAGTCTGACGCGGAAGAGACTCAGAGATCGGAAGAAGAGACGAAACAGGAGTCGGACTCATCGAAGGAAGAACAGTCCGACGCGGAAGAGGTCCGGACACCGGAAGAAGAGACGAACCAGGAGACGGAGAAGTCGGAAGATAAACAGGAAAATGAGCCGGCAGAAGAGACGGAAGACGACCAGGCGGAGTCTCAGGAGGATGAAAAGAAGGATTCCTCAGAGGATGGACTCTCGCCCGAATTCAAAGAGGCAATGGACAGCTACGAGGAATTTTTTGATGAATACATCGAGTTCATGAAGAAGTACGCAAATTCGGAGAATCCTGCAGGAATGATCATGGAATACAACGAATACATGAAGAAATATACGGAAACGATGCAAAAGCTTGAACAGATCGATTCAGAAGAACTTACAACCGAGGAGTATTCGTATTATATTGACACAATGGCGAGGATCCAGAAGAAACTGCTGGAAAGCACTCAGTAATTCAATAAATCAGGGTGGCCGACAGGGTGGAACAGGGGACGGTTCCTCGGTTCATATTGGTAAATGCCGCCCTGATTCGTTTTTTACGCCATTGAGGCTCGAAATATTGAAACAAGGAACCGTCCCCTGGTCCATTTTTGAAACAGGGAACCGTCCCCTGGTCCATCCACAAGAAATTCGAAAATGCGAAATTTGTCTTGTCCGTAGAACTCTAAAATGATAGAATAAAACTCATCACCAGAGCATAATAGCGCCTAATAGGCGCGTACTGCTTTGTCATACCGGCAGCGATAAATGTTCTATGCAAAAACCTGCCGGAGCCACAGTTTTCCCTGGGGCTCCGGCGGGACGAATTCGCGGTATCCATCTTTTTTATATCTTTTTGATGTGCCTCGCGATCCAGTATATGTCTTTACGCCATGGGACATAGAACACGCCGGAGCCCCTCTGTACACATGACAGCACATGTTGCTTAATTCGTCCAAGGAGGAGCAAAATGACAAACACAGCAGACAATCATATTGTTGGAAGCGGAACGAAGAAGGGCTGTGCAGACCTGGAAATCCGAAAGGAATCCGGATCTCCAAGCTCAGGTTTTGCATATAAAAA
>DEPS01000086.1 GCA_002358875.1 Lachnospiraceae bacterium UBA3386
GCTTCCTTCAGGCCCAGGCCGGTGATCTCACGGACAACCTTGATAACCTTGATCTTCTGTGCGCCGAAATCAGTCAGCTCGACGTCAAACTCGGTCTTCTCTTCCTCTGCAGCCGCTGCAGGGCCCGCTGCTACGACGACACCCGCCGCTGCGGAAACACCGAACTCCTCTTCACAAGCCTTGACCAGCTCGTTCAGTTCCATAACGGACAGCTCTTTGATCGCTTCAATAAATTCAGCAGTTGTAAGTTTAGCCATGATATGACCTCCTTATTCATTCAAGAAATAATATTCATCAACAATAGATAATTAAAAAATATATCTGCCTGTAATGCTCCGGCTCTTTTGTGCCAAAAGCTTAGGCCTCTGCAGGAGCTTCCGCAGGAGCCGCACCCTCGCTGTCCTTCTCCACGATCTGCTTGATGACACGTGCGAAGTTCGCAACAGGGGACTGCATGCTGCCAAGGAGTCTGCCGAGCAGGACTTCCCTTGAAGGGATCTGGGATACTTCCTCGACGCCCTTGACATCGATGACCCTGCCCTCAACAACGCCGCCCTTCACTTCCAGATTCTTCGCGGTTTTTGCAAACTCGCAGATGATTCTGGCGGGAGCTGTCGCGTCATCCTTGGAAACCGCGATCGCGCTGGGTCCGTTGAGCAGATCGGAAAGGCCTTCGAACTCGGTTCCCCTGAACGCGAAATTCATCATCGTGTTCTTGTAAACCTTATAGAAAACGCCGGCTTCACGAAGCTGCTTGCGGAGATCCGTATCCTGCTGAACTGTCAGGCCTCTGTGGTCGACCAGGACCAGAGACTGCGCGCCATCGATCTTAGAGATGATCTCTTCAACGACAGGCTGCTTCAATTCAACTTTTGCCATTATCTTACCTCCTTATAGATTTCATCAGTGACAGGCCGAGCCTTCACAGGCGCTGCAATGCCTGTGCGCTCAGACAGGCGGACATCCCGCCCGTTCAGGTTTGTATGATCCATGCACGAAAGAAGGCTTAAAAAAGCTCTCTGTCCGAAAGACAAGAGAGCTTAAAATACCGATCTGTCAGAACAGACGGAAAAAATCATATCTTTCGCACGTCTGTCCTCATCGAATTCCTACTCATCCTCGGCGGGCGTTTCATCTGCTTACGCGTCAGATCTCCGGACGGATCCGGGATCGTCTGCACCCGCTGTCTTCGGCATGGTGAAAACCTTATACAATTTAGCATTCCGCGGAATGCATGTCAAGAGTTTTTTCAGGAAATACGTTTTTGGGTGAAACACATTCCCTGCCCACTCCTGCAGCGCCCCCTCTTATGAATGCCTCCGGCACTCATAAGCGTTCGACTGCTGTTTAATTAATACCTGTTGCAGACGACCTTGACGCCGGGGCCCATGGTGGTCGCAAGAGAGATGCTCTTGATGTACTGGCCCTTGACAGCCGCGGGTCTTGCCTTGACGACTGCATCGATCAGAGCGGTGTAGTTGGTCAGCAGCTGGTCCTCGGTGAAGGAAGCCTTGCCGATCGGGCAGTGGATGATGTTGGACTTGTCCAGCCTGTACTCGATCTTACCGGCTTTGATATCGTTGATCGCCTTGGTGACATCCATCGTGACCGTACCGGCCTTGGGGTTCGGCATCAGGCCTTTAGGTCCGAGGATACGGCCGAGACGGCCGACAACGCTCATCATATCAGGGGTCGCAACGACAACGTCGAAATCCAGCCAGCCTTCATTCTGGATACGGGGAAGGAGCTCCTGGCCGCCGACATAATCGGCGCCCGCCGCCTGTGCCTCGTCCAGCTTGGCGCCCTTGGCGAAAACGAGAACGCGGACGCTCTTACCGGTACCTGCAGGAAGAACGACAGCACCACGGACCTGCTGGTCTGCGTGACGGCCGTCGCAGCTTGTGCGGATATTGATCTCAACAGTTTCATCAAATTTGGCAGTCGCGGTCTTCTTCACGAGCGCGATAGCATCTGCAGGCTCATAAACAGCTGTGCGGTCGACGAGCTTCGCCGCTTCCGCATACTTCTTACCATGTTTCATATTTATTTCCTCCTATCGGCGATTACTCATTCCTCTACAGTGATTCCCATGCTTCTGGCTGTGCCGGCGATCATGCTCATGGCGGCCTCAAGACTTGCCGCGTTCAGATCGGGCATCTTAAGCTCGGCGATCTCTTTGATCTGGTCCTTTGTGACCTTGCCGACCTTTTCCTTGTTCGGGACACCGGAAGCCTTCTGCAGGCCCGCTGCCTTTTTCAGAAGAACGGGTGCCGGGGGAGTCTTTGTGATGAAACTGAAACTCCTGTCCGCATAGACCGTGATCACGACGGGGATGATCAGATCACCCTTGTCCGCGGTCCTTGCGTTGAATTCCTTGGTAAACTGCACGATGTTGACGCCGTGCTGACCAAGAGCAGGGCCTACCGGAGGAGCGGGAGTCGCTTTGCCGGCAGGAATCTGCAATTTGATGTAACCAGTTACTTTCTTAGCCATTTTTCCTCCTTTGTGGTATTCGCAGCATGGCTGCTGCTCCCACGATGCTGTTTTCAATCGCTTTGCATGACCGCCCGGTCAGGCCGTGCGCGCCTGCTCCACGAATTGCCGCAATTATATTCGATCCCGCGCGGCCGCATTTTTTCGCCGGACCGCACCGGCCAAATATCACTTTTTATGTTAACTGTACTTCCGGATCTCAGCAAATCCGATCTCCACGGGGGTCTCGCGCCCGAAAAGCTCCACATTGATCGTGGCGGACTGCTTGCTGTAATCCATCTTCTGAACGATCCCGATGGTATCCTTCCAGATACCTGCGACGACGGACACGCTGTCGCCAACCTCGAAATCGACCGTGATGTTCCTGATCCGGATCCCGAGAGGCTTCATCTCCGCCTCAGTCAGCGGAACAGGCTTGCTGCCCGGACCTACGAAGCCGGTAACACCCCTCGTATTGCGCACCACATACCAGGTATCGTCGTTCATGATCATACGGACCAGAACATAGCCGGGAAACATCTTTCTGGAAATGTTTTTCTTCTTCCCGTCCTTGACCTCGACCGCGTCATGCATAGGAACGCGGACCTCAAAGATCTGATTCTCAAGGCGGCGGTTCTCAATCGTCTTCTCGATCGCCGTCTTCACCTTGTTTTCATAACCTGAATAAGTATGCGCCACATACCACTTGGGCTCATCCGTGATCGCGCTCTCGTCGAGCTGATCCTCTGATGAAGCGCCCTCCTGAGAAGCCAGGGAAGCGACGACCGCCGCAGCGTCCTCCGAGTCTGAAACGGACTGTTCCCAGTCTTCATCCCCTGCCTGCGCGGCAAGCACCTTCTGCTTCTCCTCCTCTGCCTTCTCGATATCCGCCGCCCGTTTGGTAAAATCCGGGCGCCTGATCTCGCGTACGCCGGGAAGCACCCCCGGCTTCAGCCTTGCTTTCACAGGCTTCGCATCGAAGTTGTTATCTGCCATTCATTTACCTCATCCAAACAATGATCAGCCCGCATTGATCTTTACAAGCACGTCGATCAGGTTCTGTGCACCAAAATCGATGACTGCGATCAAAAGCGCCGTAACGACTGTGGCGCAGACGACCGCGACCAGCTGCTTGCCCATCGTCTCACGGCTGGGCCAGATGATCTTGCCGAATTCAGTCCTTACACCCTTTAAAAAAAGTCCGGGGCCAGACTGCTGTGCTTTATCTTTCTTATCCGCTGCCATGAATGACTCCTTACTTTGTCTCCTTGTGGACAGTGTGTTTCCTGCAGAATCTGCAGTACTTCTTCATTTCAAGACGCTCAGGGTGTGTTTTCTTGTCCTTTGTTGTGTTATAATTTCTCTGCTTGCACTCGGTGCATGATAATGTAATCCTTGTACGCATGCCGAACCTCCAAATCACTGCGTTGTTATCGATACCAGCGAAAAACCCCCGCCCGGGTCAAAAGCGGGCAGCGCACGTTCCTCACAGACCGCCTTCTTGGCAGGATACGGTCAGGATCATCGCAAACGCGGCTTTTCGCGCAAAAAAAAAAAGAGTTCCTGCAGTCTTTTGGAATACAATAGCACAGAAGCCTGCGTCCGTCAACAGAAAAATCAGTTTGAAAAAGCAAAAAAATCAGTTTGAAAAAGCAGAAAAATCTATTTATATATAGAAAAAACCGTTTAAAAAAAGAAAAATCATGACAGGAAGTCACAGTTCAGGGCACCGCCAGAATAGGAAACAGGCCATGAAAGAAATAAAAGATAAGAAAAGACGAAAAGTGTCAGCAAAAAACACTCCGGAAAAAACCGGCTCCGGCAGGAATAATTCCGACAGGTACAGATCCGACAGAACCGGCTCCGGCAACAGATCTGACCGGGACAGTTCCGGCAGGGGCATGGCCGCCTGGCACTATATCCAGAATATTCTCCTGGTCCTTCTTCCCGCTCTCATCATGTTCTCCCTCCTGTATTCCGCCATCTCTCCCCCCGGCAGAAAAGACCGGTCTCAGACCGCAGATACAGAGGCGGACACCACCCCTCCCCAGATCACTCTCACCCGGGATAAAGGCTATTTCGTCCGTTCCGGAGAGCTGTATGAGGAAGAAGGATATGCAGCCTATGACAACCACGACGGAGATATCACAAAAAAGGTGGAGGTCTCCGTAAACGGAGACACCGTCCGTTACAGGGTCAAAGACGAAGCAGGCAATATCACCGTCCGCTTCCGCACGATTCCCCGCCTCGATGCGGATTATATCCCGTAAACAAAAAAGTGCCTTCCCGTCCTGATCAGACGGGAAGGCACTTTTTTATTTATATTTTATATACACTCTATCCTGAGA
>DEPS01000201.1:0-1953 GCA_002358875.1 Lachnospiraceae bacterium UBA3386
TCCGGCGGCAGCAGCGACGACTCAGGTGGCAGCAGCGACGACTCCGGCGGCAGCAGCGACGACTCAGGTGGCAGCAGCGACGACTCCGGTGGCAGCAGCGACGACTCAGGTGATCACGGCAATGACTCCGGCAGTGATAGTGATGACTCCGGTAATAAGGAGGACGACGGGAAAGGCTCCGGCACGGATAATACTGACAACACCGATAATGAAGATGCTTCCGGAGATAAATCCGGCTCAGGAAATACTAACGAAAATTCAGATTCAGGTTCCGGAAAAACTTCCGGAAAGTCCGATGGCTCTGGTTCAGGCAGTACTGACGGCAATTCCGGCTCAGGCAAGACCGATGACAGTTCCGAATCCGGCAAGACAAAAGATGAATCCGGCTCGGATAAAACAAAAGATGATTCCGGCTCAGGCAAGTCAAAAGATGATTCCGGCTCAGGCAAAACTTCAGATCCGATCCCGGAAAATCAGGATGGAACAGGCCAGGAAAACCAAAATCCGCAGACTGCTGATACAGGGACTCCGGCAGTGGTGTCTCCGACGACTACGGATACAGGCCTTCCTTTACCTGTGACTCCGCAGAACACAGCAAAAACCGATAAAAACAAAACTATTGAGGAACGCAAGACTGATCTGGATCCCGACGAAGTTCCCACGGGATACGATCAGGCACTGCAATATTCCGGTACAAACGAACAGCTGATCGCCAGTCAGAACATTGTTTCCGGGCTGTCCATCATCAGAGATGATTTTCGATTTTTTACAGTTGAAAAAGATCTTGCCTTCTCCTCATATGACCAGTCTGTCTATGAGGATATGAAAAACGGATCCCGTCCTGTCGGAAGCCTGGACGAAAATGACGCGCTCTATGTCCTGAGTGAAGAGAAAGACGACTGGCTGTATATCGAATCCGGCAATGTGCGTGGCTTTATTAGAGCCAATAGAGTCATTCGCGGAGATGATGCAAAAACAATCCTGAAGGATCTTCAGGAAAAGCTTACCGCGCTTGCGGCACTTTCCGGAGAGAAAACCCCGGCCAATGCGGAAGCATTGCTGAAATTTGCCATCGAAATCATTCCCGCAGGTGAAAACAAGGCATTTGCCTACAAGCGCTGCACGACAAAATCCACTTTGGTTGACAAAGAATATGCAATAGCTCAATCCGATTCCTATATTCTGGAAAACGCCTCTGATGATTCTGTACAGATCGGCCGCTTGTCATCAGGCAATCTCTGCTACATTATCATGCAGGTCAATGACAGCTGGGTATATGTGGAATCAGGCAATGCGCGGGGCTTTATGCGCCTGTCAGACCTCTCGACCGGAAAAAAAGCCCTGAAAGTCGTTAAGGAGCTCGGAGAGGAATCTATAGCGACCGCAGAACAGCTGGTTACACCATCTGAAAACAAAGCGCTGTATTTCACTTTGAATTCTGTCCGTGACGGCATTGCATACAGCAATGTTCGCACAGAAATTGTCAGGATCGCGGCTGAATGCATTGGAAACCCCTATGTATGGGGCGGCAACTCCCTGACGTACGGATGCGACTGCTCAGGCTTTGTCAAAACACTGTATTCCATGTTTGGCTACAGTCTGCCAAGAGTCGCTGACGACCAGTCCCGTTTTGGCACACAGATCCCGATCAGTGAAGCAGCACCCGGAGACCTCATTTTCTTTGCCTCCAACGGTTATGTCTACCATGTAGCCCTCTATGCGGGAGACGGTATGACCATCGAAGCCTACAGCGAAGAACGCGGAATCATCGCTACCGACATCGGAAACCGCGATGCCGTCTGGGCCACACGCGTTATAGAAGATTAATCGACACCATACATATACCGACAAGGGAAGAGAATCAAAAGAGGCCCTCGTTTATTCGCAAAAGACATCTTTAACGAAGAGTTGGCGGGCTTTGCCCGCCAACTCATTCGTTAAAGATGATGAGGG
>DEPS01000201.1:2084-35565 GCA_002358875.1 Lachnospiraceae bacterium UBA3386
GTTAAAGATGATGAGGGATGAGGCTTGAAGGCAAAGTCCGCCAACTCATTCGTTAAAGAATTCCTCCCGCTTGTCGTTTTCGTAATATGTATACTGTGGAATAAAATAATGTACTCAAAAGAACAGGAAATAAAAAACACAAAAAAAATGCGGGAGATCCTGGAGGATCTTCCGCGCTTTTGTCGTCCGTTTTTTCGTGGTATCGAGGTTTCCACCGGAGCGCGGACGCGTCTTGCCTATGCTTATGATCTGCGTGTATTTTTTGAGTATCTGCAGAATACGAACAGTTCCCTGAAGGGTCTTGCTATCCGCGATTATCCGATAGGACTTCTGGAACAGATTCAAAAGGAGGACATTGAGGAATATCTTGAATATTTGTCCTGTTATGAAAAGGACGGACAGGAAATCACAAATGACCAGAGGGGAAAAGCAAGAAAGCTCTCTGCTGTCCGGAGTCTGTTTAAATATTATTATCGCTCCGAGATCCTTTCAAAGGATGTGACATCTCTTGTTCCGCTGCCAAAGCTGCATGAGAAGCCGATCGTCAGGATGGACCACGATGAGGTGGCGCAGATGCTTGATCAGGCGGAAAGCGGCACAGATCTCTCGAAAAATCAGCTTCGTTTTCATGAGAAGACGCGGGTAAGGGATGTCGCCTTACTGACGCTTCTTCTGGGTACAGGGATCCGTGTGTCAGAGTGTGTGGGATTGGATATTGGCGATATTGATTTTAAGGAAAAAGGACTTAAGGTTCACCGGAAGGGCGGGTATGAGGCAGTCGTTTATTTTGGTGATGAGGTAGAGGAAGCGCTAAAGGAATATCTGCTTCTGCGCAGGCAGGTGATACCGCGCGAAGGGCATGAAGAGGCCCTGTTTCTCTCGCTGCAGTGCCGCCGCATTACTGTCAGAGCTGTAGAGAATTTAGTAAAAAAATATGCTTCAAAGGCGACTGTTTTAAAAAAAATCACCCCGCATAAGCTGCGAAGCACCTATGGGACCAGTCTTTACAGGGCAACCGGCGATATATATCTTGTGGCAGACGTTCTCGGGCATAAGGATGTCAATACTACCCGGAAGCATTATGCCGCAATTGATGAAGACCGCCGGAAAAGTGCCCGCAACATCGTCCGTCTCAGGTCTGAGGATACATCTGAGGATACATGATTAAAAACCCAATGCACCCTGCGCGTATAGCCCGTCTCCTCCTTCAGGTGCCAGCAAGAAAGGAAAAGACAAACAGACAGGGTGCATCGGGATCCTGCGAAAGAACAGTCAGAAAAATATCATCAAATATAATAAAGGCAATAGCTGTTAAAATATATGATAACAGAAGGTCTTCTAACTGTTAGATATTATATTTACAATAACAGGATCTTGTCAACACTGAAAAAAATGAAAAAGCTGTGGAGTCAGTATGTATATAATCTGACTTCACAGCTTTTTATTTCCATATTGCCTTAAAATTAACCAGTTGTATCAGTTTTTAATCATTAATAACAAAAACATAAGAGGTTGTTTCCGCACTGTCTTCACCAAACTCCACATGGAAAGTAACAATATATTTTCCATCATCTGTATCAGACGGTGTAAAATCCGCTGTTACATCAGGGGTAATGTCAAGGCCTGAAGATGTTACTGCGCAAAGGATCTTTTTCTCACGAAGAATTTCGACAAGACTGTCCATTTCGTCTCTATGGATATCAGGAATATTTCCCGCTAATGAGATCAGGATTGTCTTATTTTCTTTCTGGTGTGCATCAGTACCTTCAGCAACCTGGTCTGTACTCTGTATTTCCTTTTCAAGATCTGACAGGGAGATCTGGCTATTGCGTCCAGGATCTTCCTCCGGAATCTGAAAAGGCATTTCTGATGTATCAGTGTCTTCTTCCTTTTCTTCTTCCTCTTCTGCTATTTCAGCTGTTGAACCTTCATTTTCATCATCTTCTTTCCCGGCAATTTTGTTCTGTGTATCCTCTTTTACCGTTTCATAAGATGTATTTCCGGTATCTGCAGCATCGGTCTTAGTTTTTAAAGTGTCCTTCCTGTCATCCTCAGGGTTTTCGGAAACAGAATCCGCAGTGTCTTCGTCAGGTTTTTCTGATTCAGAATCGACTGTGTCTTCATCAGGCTTTTCTGATCCAGAATCGACAGTGTCTATATCAGGCTTCTCTGATTCTGAATTGCTGCTGACCTCATCCGGATTCTTTGTTTCGGAATCAGCAATAGCTCCATCCGGTTTTTCTTTTTCGTTTTCTTTGTCTTTTTCATCTTCCGGATTGGCGGCTGAATTCCCAGATGCTGTCTCTTTCTTATCTGATAAAAGATCCGCCGCAGCCATGAGATCATCTGAATCAAAACGGATACCTGCGGCAGGAAGGGCGGTGATCGATTCAGGACTGGAGATATCTGAGAAAGTAAGCGGAAGCTCCTTCATCCAGGCTGCAGCGATACTCTCCTCCTCTTCCGGTTCTTCATTAAGAGCGTTTGCCGCGTCCTGCATTGCCCTTGCTGCGAGTCCCGGGTCGTTTGAAGGATCTTCATCATCCTCCGCAATGTCCCCCACCGCATCCTTTGCCAGAAGCACATTCTGTTCCGATTCAGGTGAATCAGATGAAGAAGCATCCTGTGACGATTTGATCGCATCTGCCAATAGCGTTGAAGCTTTTTCAGAAGCCTTCTCTAAAACATTGATTGAAGACGTGGATTCTTTGGCATCTTGTTTGGCGGAGGCTGCAGGGGATAATACAGGTACATTCCTGTCCTCATTCAGAGAAGGTGCAGCAAATCCGGCATCAGCCAGTGTTGTTACTTCCTTCTTTTCCTCTTCCAGCGACCCAATCCCGGATGATTCTTTTATCTTTGTGTCTGACGAAGATATCGATTCTGTTTCCGCGTCTGCAAGCTGAACAGCATCTCCGGAATCGATCTTCTGTAAATTGCTCTCCTCTTCTTTTGCGGAAGCAATCCAGACAGGAGCAAAGCTCTCCATCGCAGAGCTGGCCTGAACGACACCTGCTTCGTCAAGCAGGAACCATTCGTCGCCATTGTGGACGAGCCCGGTTACCAGTGAACCATTATTTCCAAAATAGTAGCTCCTGCCGTCAATTTTCTGCCAGCCGGTTGCCATCACACCGTCGTTATCAAAATAATAGCGATTTCCGTCGATGGTCTTCCAGCCTACGATCCGTTTTCCGTCTTCATCAAAGTAATAAGTCTTATCCTCAAGAGTCAGCCACGAAGTCTGGTAACTGCCGTCGCGCAGTATGTAATGCCATATACCATCGACCAGATACCATTCCGCAGGGCGGTAGGAACTCCAGAAGGTTCCGCTGGCAAGTCCTCCCCGATAAACAGACACACTTCCCCTGCTTGCCGGAGCTTCAAAATGATAGCAGTAATACTGTCCTGCATCATAGGCGCCGGACGAAGTATTCTCCACAGATCTGATATATTTCTCGACACCGGGATAATGATTCTGAAGCTCGTATTCCAGATAGGCAAGCTGCCCGTCTATGGTGGTATAGTCATAACCGTTTGAACCGCACCAGCTCCGAAGCCTCCCATAGCGCCCTCCGGTCCACTGGCAGAGCCCGTAGCTTCCGCCGCCGGCATTCCAGGCATGCGGATTAAAGGTGGATTCACAACGGATGTTTGCCATTATGCCGCAGGCAGCAGCTTCCGTATATCCCATCTTCTGCGTCAGGATCGAAAAGATATAATCGGCGTTCTCCTGCCAGGTTGCCGCGTACATTGGCGCAGGGACACCCGCAGCAAGAGTTCCCGCCATAGTGGTGGTCAGCAGAATACCCGCAAGGCGGCGTGCCGCACGTGTATTTTTGCCGGGTTTACAACTTTTGTTAATCAATAATTATCCTCCCGAAAAGGAATGATCAGCTCTTATGTTCTTTACTGTTACTGTTTACGCCCTCCTGAGGGCGTTAACAGTAATTCTTTACTTTCTAAGAGTAACTGTTCCACTTTATCAGAATTAATATGATTTAGCTGTCGTTAAACAGTTAATCAAATTATAGACAAAATTATTAATAATTTCAACACACTTGTAATATTTTTGTAATTTTAATTCTGTGCTCCGGCGTATTTTTGCACATATTTTGCCCGGTTCACCTGTTATTGAAAACAGATACTCAAAACCACTGACCCGGTATTTTCAGGAACTGTAAAATACTGCTATTCTTCATGGCTGATTTTTTCGCTTTCTGGCCACGTCAATCAGCGCTTCAGCCTCATGAAACGCGTCAAACAGATAAGGTTCCTCCCAATCCCTGCCTTTCTTTTCCATGGCTTTGATGGATTTCCAGTCCGCCTGCTCCTCGTTCCCGAATACATGGGGATGGCGGCGGATCATCTTTTCGTTGATTGACATGATCACATCATCCAGACTGAACAATCCCTCTTCTTCAGCGATCTGCGCATGCATAATAACCTGAAGCAGCAAATCCCCGAGTTCTTCGCACAGGCTCTGCGGCTTTCCGGTTTTTTCCAGAATGTTGATCCCGCTGATCACCTCTGCAGCCTCCTCTATACAGGCTGCCTTTAGAGACCCATGTGTCTGTGCCCTGTCCCAGGGGCAGCCATCCGGCGCCCGAAGACGGGCAACGGTATTATAAAGTTCCTCCATGTGTTCTGTTTTTTTATATACTTTTCTATCAGGGGCTGTTTTACCAATTGCTGCCTGTTCCCGAACCGTTGTTTCAGGCGCTGTTTTTCCGGAATCTGTCGCACAGATATCTGACAGACTGCAGTCTGGGCTGCTTATATTCTGCTTATCTGTTTTTATATTTCCCTTCTCTATGTTCTTTTGGATGATCCGGTCCGTTACCTGATACAGGATTTCAGATCCCATCCTGGTTTTGCCCTGTCGTCCGTAGACCTGTTTCGCGGTCACATTGTGTTCACGCCAGTCACCGCCGCCGTTTGAGTCATTTAACAGAAGAGGCTGGAGATTATCCATGGAATGGGCAAATTTTGATTCCGGGCTTTCATATTCCTCGAATTCATCAAACAATGCCGCAAGCTCCTTTTTCTGATCCTCCGGAAGAATAGAAAAGATCCTTTCTTTTGCAGCCTCTTCTCTTTCCTTCTGGGTCGCGAGCCCCTCTTCATCGTAGGCATAGGTGTCACCTGCGTCGATTTCCACGATATCGTGAATCAGGCACATAAGCATGACACGGGTGATATCCACATCTTCATTGGCGTACTCCCTCAAAAGCCATGACATTAATGCCATATGCCATGCATGTTCAGCATCGTTTTCATTTCGCCCATGTCCGGACAGGTGGGTCTGTCTGAAAATATTCTTTTCCTTATCAATCTCCAGGGCAAAGGCCAGCTGTCTGCTCAAACGTTCGTCCATCCTGCGCTCCTTTACAATACTTAATTTAACTAAAATACTTATTTTTAACTTTAATACTTAATTTAATAATAAGATTTCCACAGCAGTCAATGCAAAGCATTGTGAGCCGTGGAAATCAGAACAATTACAATTATTATTTTAATATCCCGCACTTGCAGGATTTCAATTCTGAGCAGAACCTGCTCCAAACAGTTACTTTTACTTTAATAACGTGCACCTGGAAGATTTCCATTCTGAATAAAACCTGCTGCCGTCTGCTGCAGCCCTGTACGCACGGATCCGTACATACCAGACCTTTCCTTTTTTCAGATTGCTTATTATCCTGGTCACAGTACCGGCTTTAGTAACGGTAATAGTCTTAATAGTCGCTGTATTCGCAAAACCGCTGTAGAGGCTGTACTGGATCTGATATCCGGAGGCCTTCTCATTCTTTCCCCATGTCAGAGTCATACTTCCGGGAGCATTGTTTTTGATACTCTTTACGACAGGTGTGCTTAGGCGGTAAACCGCGATTGATTTTTTCTGTCTGCTGGTACCGGTAACAGCTCTGGCAATTACAGTATAGGTATACTTCCTGCCATTGGTTTTTGCCTTTTCATCAATATAAGACAGGATATTGCCGCTATTTAAGGATTTTATTTTAATTCCGTCGCGATAAAGATCATATCCGTTTGCTCCATTCACCTTCTCCCAGACTGTTTTGATACCTTTGGTCAGATTAACCGCTGTGAGCTTTTTCACGGCGCCAGGAAGGACCTTAACGGTGACAGTCTTCGAAGCTGCCTGATAATTGCCTGTTGCAGAGCTTCTTACAGTGATCTTCACCGTGCCGGCCTTCTTTGCGGTCACCTTTCCGGTGCTTTTGCCGACAACTGCAACCGATGTGTTCGAGGAAGTAAACGTCTTCGTCCCCTTTGCTCCGGACACGGTAACGTATGTCTCCTTTCCCGCAGAAATGATCCCTGTCTTTGCGCTGGCTGTTATTTTCTGTGAAGCCCTGGAAATTGAAAATGATTTTGTGACGCTGCCCTTATAATTGCCCTTTCCGGTCACTGTTAATGACGCAGTGCCTGTACCCGCATTGATATTGTTTCCATAAGAAATGGTACAATCCTTTCCGTTTACCAGCATCCTGCCGCCCGCAGTAACGATAACAGCGGGAGTTTTCGGGCTTCCGTTATAGACCAGCGCCTCTGCTGACAATACTACAGTTGCAGATGCTTTCGAAAGAGTGTACTGCCCTATGGAAAAAGTTCTGGTCACAGAACCCTCAAAAGCGGTACCCGTACGGGCAGCAATGTCGATCTTCGCTGTTCCGACATTAATATTATTCAGGTAAGAAACATCATAATCCTTTCCTGAAATCAATGTCCTGTTCAGCTGTTTCGAAAATACTGTTACACCGGGAGTTTTTGCTTTCCCATCGTAGGTATACCCTGTTCCGGAGACCGAGATCTGCATATCCTTCATGTACAAAGGAGTTACCGTAACAAGACAGTCAGAAGTGAAACCGCCATCCTGAGTCCTGGCTGTGACTTTTGTCGTCCCTTTCCCGACACCCTTTACGACTCCTGAGGAAGTCACCGTGGCAACGGAGACGTCTTCGGACTGCCAGATCACGGTTTGATCAGAGGCATCCCCCGGCTGAACCGTCGCTTTCAGCGTCTGTGATTCTCCTTTTAACAGTGAAATCGATGTTTTGTCAAGGCTGATTCCCGACACAGGGGTCGTAACTGTCACCTGACATGATCTGCTGAAAGCCCCGTCTCCATAAGCTGACTTTGCTGTGACTTTCGTCGTCCCGTTCCCGACACCCTCTACAACTCCCAGGGAAGTCACTGTGGCAACATCATAGTCTTCACAATACCAGATTACTTTCTGATCTGTCGCATCCGCAGGCTCAACGGCAGCCTTCAGCTCCTGAGTCTCTCCTTTATGCAGAGTGATGGATTCTTTATCCAGGACAATGCCTGTTACAGGGATCAGTTTGGGGACAGCCTTTTCCATTTCTGCTCCGCAGACCGCGCAAACCGTCGTACTCACGCCTTCTGCATCGTAAGTCGGAGCAGTTTTCACAGTCCATTCTCCCGGTGTATGGGGAAGAAGCGGAATTTCTTCATTGATGATGTCTCCGCAGATTGCACACTCGTTCCTTAAAATCCCTGTTTCTGTACAGGTTGCCTCCTTTACTACTGAAACAAGACAAATATGCTCATGATTTCCATTGTACTCCCCATCCGCAGCTGTACCAGCTGTCACTTTACCGGATGAAAGCATAAGCCTGTCAAGGCCAAATCTGCTGAACGCATCGCTGTCATAGGTATAATGGAGGGAGGAGGAGAGCCCGGGAAAAGTGTAGCCATCCTGCGCGCTGCCTGAAGCGTAGGACTTATCAACTGTGTAATCACCTGTCCCGACCAGGAAAAGGTTTCTGCCTCCGTTTCCCTTACCCACCATACCGTCGTCGCAGTTTGTGATGTCTGCCAGATAGTTTGTCCCGTCCCTGAGAGTCACTATATTCCACATATGTGGACTGCTTGTTCCGTGCAGATAACCTGTCACAGAGATGCATTCTTTGAAAATCGTGTTCCACGAACTCAGATCACAGAGGTACTGGAAGCTCTTTGAATATCCTTCGCAGACGACTTTAGTATCCGGATCATTGTCAAAGGTCCAGATCAGCTGCCAGGGATTGCCATAAGCAATTGTGTTACTCGATGAAGCTTCACTGTTGTAGCTGACAGCATCGCAGATCTCCTGCCTGTACCCGTCCATCTTTTCGTAATCCGATTCGTTTTCATATTTTTTAACAATTCCCAGAGCATTGGCATGCGCAGTCAAAACAGCCTGGCCGATTTCAGAATTTGTTTCACAGGTTCCGATTTCCCCTGTCTTACTGTATTCTTTGGCCACCTTAAAGGAAAAGGTCGATTTTTTAGTTCTTGTATAATATAACCTCCATTCTCCCTCCTCCTTTGCTGCACTGAAAGAAAAAGGCTGCCTGGAGACGCCTTTCGTCTTGTCATACCAGTAAAAATCATATGGACAGTCCGCCAGTAAAGCCTGGTTAATCACTTTTAAGTTTATGCCGATAAGCTCATTCAAAGCATTTTTAGATTCAGCGGTGATAGTTCTTTTTCCATTTTCATCGACCTGTGTGATTGCCTCCACTCCCAGGTCCTGCGCCGACCAGGTCTTATCCAAAAGTCCAAGATCTCCCAGGGACACTTCAAAGACAGTTGATGAAAGCTCACCTGCCGCAACCTTTCTGATCTTCCCTATCAATAAGGCATAAATCGTCCTGTTATATCCGGTCAGCCTGGTGGAAGCATAGTTGCTTTTTCGCGCAGGCTCGGAGACCTGATAATCCCCCGTGTCGGCCTTAAGGCTTCCTTCAAGACCAAATTCGCGGTTTACATAGGCTGCAAAGATGTCATCGTTCTCTCCGTCAGAACTGCTCTCTTTAGCAGGGATCCAGATCTCTTCTTCTCCCGGTTCATCCACAACCACAGATCCATCGTCTTTGTCGTCAGCAGAATCTCCGGAAACGGATTCTTCCAGGACAGTATCTTTGGAGTCCTCTTTGGGAACATTCTCATCAATGATGTTTTCTCCCACGGGTTCATCTGAGGCAGTACTGCCGGAAAGATCTTCACCTGAAGGTTCTACGCTCACATCTTCGGACACCTCTGTCTCAACACTTCCGTCAAAGTCTTCTTCAGCTGATTCTTCGCCTGAGTTCTCCGGATGATGCTCATCAGAAAAGCTTTCTTCAGTTCTTTTATCCGCGGCATTCTCCGAATCCTGTTCTAAATCCCGAGCCTGTTCCTGATCCTGAATCTGTTCTGAATCCCGAGCCTGTTCCTGATCCTGAATCTGTTCTGAATCCGTATCCGCCTCAGGATCCTCAGATATTGTTTCTTCTTCAGAAAATGTATCCTCCTGCACTGATTCCGCAGCAAGAACAGTCCTGGAGAAGACAGGACACAAAGATCCGTTAATGGACAAAATGATCGAAAGACCAACGGATAAGAATACTTTCAAACAATTCATTTACTCTCCGTTTCCTGAAATAAACCCGAAAGCATAAATGTGCTTCCGGGTTTATCATCATGCTTACTGCAACTAACATCCCATAGAGCGGCAGCTAATGCAGCCCGCCCAGATAAAGTGTAACAGATACCTTAAAATATGGGAAGTAGCACAGTTACTATTTTTTTAAAATCTTTATTCTCGCCAGAAGCAGGATCCCTGCCCCTAAAGTCAGGATACTGCCAAGAAGGATGAACATGCCGCTGCCAGTCCCTCCGGTTTCCGGAAGCTCGTATCCGGTGGAATTATAGACCGATATCTCCCAGACATCCTTTCCATCAACTTTTTTAGGGCTGCACTTGAGACTTTCAGCATTCAGTGATGCCAGTATTTTAATTTTGCCTTTTTCTGTGATACTGGAGATCACCACCGGGCTGTCCAGCAGTAGATATCCATCCAGTGTCTTTGTCTCAAACAGGTAATAAGTTCCGTTTTCCAAACCGCCCAGATTCAGGATACCATTCTCATCGGTCACTCCTGTCAGACAGGGTTCTGCCCCTTCTACCGGTCGGGCATTTTCGATCTGGTTCTGCCTGTAAAGCTTGAACTCGACCCCCTGAAGGGTTTTGGATGAGCCCGTTTCCATTTTTTTGATCCGGACAGGGTCTTTTGGTGTATTCCTGACCGTAATCGTAACCTGCCCGTTTTCTGTCAGGCTTATGCCCGCAACATCATCAGGCAGATTCTCGATCGTCCAGGATCCTGTCTGATTCGGGCGTTTTGCGCTCTCAAGCGTGATCTGTCCGGTTGCTGCGATACAGATCCTGATATCAACGTCTGCCGGTTTGTAGGCAGAAGGTGCTGCCACCTCATGCAGATAGTAGTTGCCTGCTGTCAGACCGTCCGGATTTTCGGAATTTCTCAACACGATCCTGGGGATAATTCCGTCAGAGTTCGTGATCAGGCTCTCATAGCCCTCCATCGGCTTATAGTCAGGCATGGGCTTTCCTGTTCCGGATTCTGTCACTTCCCGGTAGAGAGAAAATTCAATGCCCTGCATGGGAAGACCTGTAGAGGAATCGACCTTCACAGCCGTGAGAACATTATCCCTGTTTTTGACGGTTATGGTCGGCATGTCGTTCACCGTAGGCCTGGATACCTGATTAATTGAGTAATACCCGTTAACCGGATCTGTCTCGGAATCATTCACGTAGACCGTAACATCCTTTTCACCGTCAGCAGCATTATCTGTGTACTTGACTTTGATCTTCAGCTCATCGATGAGAGACAGATATCCGTACGGCGCCGCGACCTCTTTCAGAGTATATTCTTTATCCGGCTTCAGATAAGCAACAGCGATCAGTCCGCTCTCGTCAGTCGTAAAGGTTTTTGTTGTACCGCCGATTTCGCTGAGCTCGAACTTAGCGCCTGCAAGAGGTTCTCCGTTCATATCAGTTTTCAGCAGTTTTATGCCGGGTCTGGAATTGAGCACCTTATCCTTGCGCGAGTGGACTTTTTCTTCTATCTGCGCGTCGGAAAGGATCTCTCTTAGGTAATCGACGGTATAATTGATATCGGCCGAATAGCCGTGCTCACTGGATTTGCCTCCGATCCTGATCACACTGCCGGCTTCTTTCCTTTCAATGGAATCATAACCGGTCACTTTACCGGTTGCCGGGTCTGCAGAAATACCGTCACCTGTCAGGGCTACTTCATAGACCTCGTAATCATTTAATGTTTTTCCGTCTTCCAGCTGCGGGAAGAACCATCTGACAGATGTCTCAGGATCCTTCAGTTCGCGTACAGTTCCGGAAACAAGCTCTCTTTCATTGCCCTTTCTCAGATAAACTGCAAAATAAGCAGAATCATGTGACTCCATGAAATCGGCATCCGACCAGACTTTTTCGGCGATCAGTCCGTATCCGTGACGATTGTGGACCGTTACTGTCTGATGTTCCAATGCCGGGTCGATCACATCCTCGTTTTTCGACATTCCGGTGTTGTCATGGGTATATGCCCCTTCCGTCACACTGTATCCCAGGCGTGTATAGCCCGCGGGAATCTCCCCGTCGCGCTCTTCCACAAGGAAAGCCGTCCCTGCCAGCAGATCAGGAATTTCGATACTATATCCTTCTTTTATCCTGTCAACAGCACCTCCGGGAGAAGTGTAGAAGGTTGCCATTTCCCGCTCGCTTTTCCAATTTCCTTCAGGAACAGTCGTATCCAGATCCAGGATGTCAGTTTTTCCTGTAGAAACAAATCCGCCGTTTTCAAACTTGCAGTAATATCCCTCCGGATCCTTCACATAATACTTTCCGGTATTATAGACGGAATAATTATCATCGCCTTCCTTTCCAATGTAAATGCGGAATTTAAATTCCGTGTTGTCTGCATCTGCTCCGTTTCCGCTGTAGACCGGCCTTGTCTTTTCCTCATCTTCCCAGAGCCTTTTCGTAATAGTCAGGCTCTTGACAACATTTTTATCCACATGATTGTCGTAAATGACCTTCTTGCGGCCGGCAACAGTGGAATCGGCTATGACATAATCCTTAAGCCGGTTCGGAGAAGCTGCCGTGCCGGTCCCTCCTGAGGATACACCGTATTCTGTATCGACAGATACATCAGCTGCCGAACCGTCAATGACCGCTCCGTTTACTTTTACCTGATCGAAGGTATTGGAATCCAGGGCACATTCCCTGATGAAATATTTTGTATCCTCCTCCGGAAGCCGGATCGATACAGTCTGCCCGGGTTTCAGTAAATAGACGCTGTCATATTTGAGCCCGCCCGCCTCATATTCACCGCAGGTCAGAGTATCTCCCGTCTTGATATCGGTAACTGTATCCTCCTTATTCCAAAGGACATACTTCAGACCATCCGGCGTCTTTGTCTCATACCAGACCTGGAAGGGGAAGGTGGTATTGACCTTGCCGGATCCCGAAACTTCCTTCTCCAGAAGAACCTCGCCTTCGGTATAAGACGTCAGGTTAAAGCGCATGTGAAGGTTGGATGCAGCTGCACCGCGCTCCATGTAGAACATGTTCATGGTATGGCCGGAGAAATCTTTAAATACTGTACCGCCATCCTTGAAATATCCATCCAGGAATTCCTGTACCGAAGCTTCATCCCCGGTCAGATCCGGATGATTTTCCAGGAAAGCTTTTTTATAGAGCTCCCGGAGCGTCGTTTCAGAAAGCTTACCCTTATCATCATAATAGTAGACTTTTCCTGTCCTGAAGTTTACGCTGCCGTCGATGGCGGAGTGGACTCCACCAAGGTCAAGAACAAGCATACCGTCCACATAAAGCCAGAAGTCATCATCTCCGGAAAACTCGAAGACCAGGTCGTGCCCCCAGGCATCCAGGCCGTTTTCGCTCTGCATAAACTGAGCAGACAGCTTCATGCCGAAGAAATAATCCACATCTCCTGTATTTGTACCTGTATTTCCAGGCCAGTTTGCTCCTATACCATAGAGCTTTTCTCCCTTTCTGGGATCGAGAGAAGAAAGAGCGTAACCGTACAGATCCGTTTCGTTTTTGGGATTCTTCTTCGAGGTTCCGTTCCCGTTGTACTTCGGATTAAGGTCATTGAAAGGAAGGAACTGCCCGTGCTTTAGTGTGTCCTTCTCAGCCAGGTCGCTCGTTCCGATCTGGTTGTAGACGACAAAATCACCGACGCCGTACTTGCCGCCGTCCGGATTGTCTTTTCCGTACCAGGAATCATTTGTATTGGTGATCAGATGAGCGAAATTCTGCGTACAGTTATATTCGAAATATCCTGTTTCCTTGTAAGTGCTTGTAAGGAACTGATGGTTTACTCCGATCGTGCTGTTATACAGTTGAGAAAGAGATACGCCCGCCTTTTCCGCGCCCGCTTCCTTGGCCTTTTGTGTTGTGAGAGGGAAACCGTCATTCTGAAGATTTCTGGACAGAAGGCCCGAATAAGCGGCATTTGAATTAGTTGATGTCCTCTCGGAGTTCCTGCCGAGAATTTTTGTCTGTGTCTCTGAACGGTATCCTCCGCCGATATAATATCCCTGATAAGGATAATCCTGCATTTCGACCTTGATGCCGAACTGGTTATTATCGACTGTGGATACCTGAGTCAGCTTACTGTTGTCCGCAGCAGGAACCATTTTTGCAAAATAGAAATCGTCAGCTTTCGACATGGGTGCCGAAACCAGCTGCCAGTTGTCCGTTTTTGACACCTTCAGCGAGGCATAATCGTAGTAGGGGTCGTCCCAGGCAAGGATCGTGCTGTAATAATCATTATAGCGCCGGCCGTTCAGATTGAGACCGATCGTCTTGTCAGACAAAAAGTCTGTCCCGGAGACCTGCGGGGCAAGATACTTGCCGGAGTATTCGTTTTGAAGCTCGTAGTAGTAATTGGGTGTGTTCGTTCCCTCATAATAATATTCAGTAAACTTCCACAGCATGGTATTGACCTTGCTGCCGACCCAGGAAATTGTGTCTCCGCTCTCATAGGCTTTGACAAGCTTTCCGTCGTAGTCGATCGCGTAATAATCATACCGGCTCGAATCTTCATTCCAGATACGGGTATAAATAATTACGCTGTCATCGTTATTGACATCTGTTACGATCTCACCGTTCTCATCAACAGTTCCGGAAACGCTCGCCTTTTCTGCAGTATAAACAACAAAATCATCTTCATTAAGATTTGAGCGATCCGCAAAACTCATCCATATCTGGTCATTGCTGTCCTTTGGACCGCCCCTGCTGAATTTGGTATTGTCCAGCTTCAGCGATCCGTGCTCCGTACTGAATTTATACTTTCCCTTGTATTTTCCTGTCCCTTCTGTCACCAGGATCCTGCAGTCGGCATCCATATTAAGGGGATCGACAAGAGAGACACCATCCGCGCCGATCCTGAGGCACTTCAACGAATTATTTACCGCTGCTGTAATTAAATACCGCCCCTGATCGTCTATGGACTCGAAATTCCAGACAGAGATATCGCTGTTATTGGCGATGTAAACTTTTTCCGATCTTCCGACAGGATCCAGACGGACAGTCGTAGATTTTGCCTGAAGCGCAGTATTATTACTGTCAGAAGCCGCAGCCATAAGCGCTGTTCCCTTGGGGTTTTGTTCGCCCTGGGTGTTGATCACACTAAAAGCCTTACCTGAAAGCTCGCTCAGATTATCCAGCGTTACGACAGCGTATACCGAGAAGCCGTCTGTTCTGAAACAGACCGAATCTCCTACCAACGTGTTTTCCAGGACTTCCGTCTCCTTCCCGAAATGGATGATCTGAACAGGATCCTCCGCTTCTTTTCTGTCAAGGACCCTGATCTGGACATCCACCGGAGACTTTGGCTCAATTTCTTTTCCCTTCGGATCCAGGATGCGAATGTCAAGCAGCTTGATATAGCTGAGTGCATCTAAGCTCCGCTCCACAGCTTTCGCTGTCTGTGCGATATAACCGGCATAGTCAGCATCGTCTTCCTCAAGCTGAACAACATCCAGGGACGAACCCTCAGGAATCTCTGCGTAGTCACCAAATGTCACAGTGATCTCATAAGTTTCTCCTGACGCCGTGATCATGGTCTTTTTGAGCTGGGCATCTGTGACATCCACAGTCCAGACGTCCCCGTTCTTCATTGTGACAGTCAGCTTCTCTTCACTGTCAAACGGAAGCAGACTGATAAGAGCCCAGCTTCCGGCAGGAACTGTCTGCGTGTTGAATTCTTCCATTTCCTCTTTTGTAAGCTGTGCTGCATAAAGGCTCTCAATGCCCGCAGACTGTCTTAACTGGCCAACCGTCATATTTTCTTCAGCTCTGCCGACCCAGAGAAGGCTCTCGTCGGAGAATTTTACGTCCTTCACCTGCGTAACAAAACTGTCAGCATCTCTGAAGTCCGCAGCTTTTGCAACCCCCAGGGTATCCACAAGATCGCGGAGATTAATATAACCGCCGCCGGGCAGACTGTATTCGTAGGTCTTTCCGTCTACCGAATATTTAAAATCTACCGTGTATACGATGACATAGATAGAAAACTGATCCGCCTCAATAGAGAGTGCCCCTGTTGAGGAATCAGCGGATTCAGAAGATCCTGCGTCTTCATTGATCTCACTGTCTTCCTGACTGCCTTCCTGATCACCTTCCTGACTGCCTTCATTTACGACATTATTCTGTCCGTCTGCCACGCCGGGATCTTCCGGGGAGATATTCGAAGACTCGTTATTCTCACCGGTCTCAAAAGAGAGGCTGTTTTCTGTCGCTGCGGCAGCTTCTTCCTCCTTTTTCTCCTTATCGGAATCTTCGTTATCGGAATCTTCGTTTTCCGCTGAAGTTCTTGAAAGAGTCTGAACCGTTCCGTCATCCTGAACGTGGACGACGACAGGATCACCAATCTTTTCATCCTGAGCCGCCTCGCTGATGAGATCAGAGGAAAACGTCACACGGACCGGTTTCAGAGGCTCGATCTCCTCTCCCTGTGCGTTTCTGAAAGTGATATCGACTGCCTGGAAACCGCAGGTCTCACTGTCCACGGCCTCTGAGATAGCGTCAGAAACAGTATTCAGGTCTTTGCCGCCGACCGCTTTTACAGTCATTGTGGTACCGGCCGGGAAGGTTCCTTCTTCCGCATCCACATGGACGGTCAGCTCCGCTTCAGACGAGAGAGTGGTTTGGGCACCACCGGTGCCGGCATTATCTCCTTTCCCGGCGAACATACCAAAAATATTTCTGAAAAATTCAGAAACCGAATTGCCGGAGGCCTGTCCTCCCGTCTTTACTCTTATACTTTCCTCAAATGTCTGCGCAGGCATTTCCTGCTCAGCAGCTGTACCTTCATCTACAGAAGCCGTATCTGCATCTACAGAAGCTGTACCATCATCTACAGCTTCCGCCTCCTGGCCGGTTCCGGCATCCGACGCGGCCTCTTTCGTGTCCGCAGAATCCAGGCCCTGATCAGAGTTTTCCGCAGCTCCCTGCTGCTGTCCGTTTTCTTCATTTCCGGAAGCGGATTCTTCACCGGAATCTTTCCCGGAAACCTCTTCGGACTCTTCCCCCGTCTGGTTACCGGAAACGTCTTCAGCCCCTTCGCCGGTCTGTCTTCCGGAATCTTCTTCGGATTCTTCCGCAGACTGTTTTGCAGGATCTTCTTCAGCCCCTTCGCCGGTCTGTCTTTCGGAATCTTCTTCAGATTCTTCCCCGGACTGTTTTACAGGATCTTCTTCAGACCCTTCGCCGGTCTGGTTCACGGGATCTCCTTCGGACTTTTTCCCGGACTCTTCACTGTCCGCAGTCTGCTCAGCGCCAGGCTCTTCTGCCTTAGCAACAGTATCTTTGTCCGCTGCTTTTTCCTCACCCTCTCCCTTATCTTCATTTTCGGCGGGAGCGTCAGTATTATCATTTTCCGTTTTCTTCTCCGGATCCTGGTTATTTTCCAGTTTCTGAGTATCGGTCTCCTCCGGTCTCTCAGAAACCTTCAGCCTTGTGCTGATCTCCTCTTGTCCGGACTTAGGATCCTGATGAGCAAAAACGATCGCAGCCTCCTTAAGCGGCTCCGCATCCTGGACAGAAGGTTCTTCATTTTCCGCAGACACGACTTCAGAATTTTGAGACATAATGTCATTAACCGTGAAGTCAATCATGAAATATCCGCTGACATCCTGTCCCTTCGACATCAGGATACCTTCCTCGTCAATAAGATCTCTGTTCTTTTCGATTGTATAGGGGATAAACCTGAAAACAAGCTCCTGCCCGGAAAAGTTTCCATCTATATCCGTGATATTCTCGACATTGACGATCGCCGAGATATTCTCATCGGAACTGTCGGATCCCAGTCCATCCGGACGAAGTTTTCCCTCTACAGCTTCCGCGCCGAGAAGGGATGCTTTTTCAGCTTCGTCTTCTGTCCCGGCTGCGATCCCGTTCATATAGTGATTGATCTCGTCCATCCTGCTGCTGTCCAGACTGAGCCCGGAAGGAAGCAAATACCCTGCCTGAGAATTTGTATAAGTTAGAAGACCGGCAGGAAGCTGGTATGCCAAATAGACGCGTACCCTGTCGGCAGGCGTCAGAACAGTTTCATTTTCAACACGATTCCATTCACCGTAAGAACCTCCGGACTCCCGTCCGCCTTCCTCCACTGACTCCTGCGCACGGCTGTAGTAAACAGCGGTCTCGCCGGTCAGATAATCTGCAAGGGAAAACCGGTTCGTGATCGGATCCTTTATATCGGAGGTCTGTGCGGTGATTTCAGACTCCTGGATGGCATTTCCATCGGCCGTCTCTTCTTCCGGCAGACTGTTTCCATCCTTGTCTTGAATAGTATCATTATCAGAAGAAAGTGTGTTCGCGGTTGATTCGGGTTTATCTGTCCCTGCCCCATTAACCACACCGGCTTCTGTATCTATTTCAGAAGCCTGCCCATCAGAATCACCTCCCATCATGATGATCTCCGATGTCTGTGACACTGCTGACTGATCCTCTGAAGAATTGTCGAAAGCAGCATCAGAAGACTGATCAGGAGCAGAAGCTCCGTCATCTTCCTCGACAGCCGTATCTCCCTGTTCATAAGAAAGAACTTCATCAGCCGAATCTTCCTCTTGCACAGCATCTTCTTCTATCAGGTCATCTCCGGAACCATTTTCCGGGAAATCATTCTCTTCCGGGATGATGTCTTCAGAGGAAGCCGATACGTCCATGGCTGAATTTTTTACATCAGAAGAAGCCCGTTTTTTATAACAGGCTGCCGAATGTGTATGCGGTTCTTTTCCGCAGACCAGAACATACTCATAACAGGCATCAGTGTGAACATGACCCTGCTCCGGTTCCAGATCTTCGACGATATCCATATCAGAAAAGCTGTCTTCAGAAATGACATCCGTCACAATATCATCTGAAGTATCTTCGTTTTCCTCAAGTCCGCATACAAGGCGGAGCTCATAACACTCATCCGAGTGCTGGTGTTCGGGAATCCCGCAGGAAGCATGCTTTTCCATGGTAAGTGCAGGCAGGATCAACATATACACTGAAATAAAAACCACAATGCCTGCCAGCACGGAAACCAGTTTCATCCATGCCTTTCTTTTCTTTCTGTCATTTAATAAGGCGGTCACCTGCCGAAGTAATTCTTTCATATTTAATTATGTCATACCGTTTTCCATCTTCTCAATATCAACACACCCGTCCCAAGGACCAGGATGCAGCCGATGATAGTGAAGATCTCTGTCCCCGGACCACCGGTGGCGGGGAGCGCTGCACTGCGCATATTCTTTACAGTCAGTGTATTGTCAGCCGCAGAATAACTGAGGACAGTTTCCGCCCCCTTCAAGACTGTGACTGTTAACAGGCCATTCTCTTCTATTACCTTAAACCAGGGATCAGAAGTTGTTTTGGCATATCCTGCCGGTATCTGTGTTTCAACGACTTCATAGAAGCCTGCCTTCAGACCTGTAAGCTTCAATTCTCCGTGCGAATCCACCTCCACATTTTCCCGTGAATATTCAGGATCATAGGCTGGCGAATCCACCTTGTCATAACGGTAAATATTAAACACAGCCCCGGTCAGTCTCTTCTCTTCATCACCTGCGTCTGCCTTGACAAGGGTGAGATCAATGACTGCATCATCGTAAGTGTTTATAAAACCAACCTCTTCCGGATCCGGTGCAGCCACGGCCTTTGCGGTCGCAGGATCCTCGGAAGTTCCCGTTCCTGTGATCGTTACAGTTTTTCCGGCAGTTTCATACCCTGTTTCAACAAAGGTTACTTCAGTCCCGATCGGCAGATCCGATATCTCCCAGGTATAAGGATGATCGCTGCTGCCATCTCCGGTCATGCCTTCAGACTTGGTCGTAAGTTCAACGGAATGTTTTTCTCCCTCGATCTCGTACGAAGCTGTGATCTTGAATCCTTCGGGAAGCGATTTTATCCCGCTGAAAATCTTTGTTACCTTTATGGTTCCTTTTGACTTTTTGTTGGTGATCACCAGAGGATCATTCTCCGGTGCTTCGATCACTCCTTCTCCATTGTCAGAATAAGACACATCATAATCAAAGCCCTGATCCTTAAGTGAAGCAGTATCCTCAACAACGGTGTAAGTCAGATAATAGGCCCTGCCTTCGGCATCCTCCATAGTTGTCGGAAGCTTTGTGAAGGCAGCTTTCCAGTCGTTGCTCTCTGTCAGCCGGGTATTCTGATACTCGGCTCTGGTCTGGTTCCCTTCTTTGTCTGTCCGGATCTGTATCAGTGTGATCGGAATCTCGCGAGGTTTTTCCGTTTCCGGATCAGAAAATACCTTTTTGACATTGATACTGGTATTTCTGGGGATCATCTTATTTGTGACCTTTATGGTACCGATGATCTGGCCTTCGCCGTTATCTGAATAGGTCGTGGAATAGCCGTCCACCCTGCTTTCAACTACAGTATATTTATACGGTGTGTTATTTGACTCGGGATTATTCTGATCGTACAGATACATCCTGTTCCAGATATGGACCGGCCATGTCCCATTGTCGTCAACGTTCAGTGACACCGGTGAACCGACATTTGTCCTCGTTCCATCCGGACTGATCTTCACCAGCTGTAATTTGATACCATCTTTCGGACGGGTCTCAAACAGGTTGTCGCTGTCCCCTTTCCAAATCTTTTCAACGGAAATGGAAGTATAGGGAGTATGGATATTTGTTGCTGTCCAGGTAGTCAGGTTTGCAATGGATGCCACACGAATATCATTTGCAAACTGGCAGGCATCATCCAGTGCCCAGGCGGCATGTTTTCTGGCAAGCTGCTCTGATTCAGACAATAATACCGGTATCTCCTGATTGACGTCAAGATGCTGATATCCTACGAAATAATGATAATCGGTGTTTCCCGTATACTGATCAGGAGCTTCAACCTCCCGCCAGGCATACAACTTATGCTCGTTCAAGCCGGGCCACTGGGTAAATCCTTTATCACGAGTAATAACCGGTTCACCTACAGGAACATAGCCTACTATTTTAAACTGCTCATCAATATGTTTCTTTTCTTCCTCGGATGCGTTTCCGGCCGTTCTCTTATTAACAAGAGCCAGCAGAGCCTCCCAGTAGTTCTGATTATAGGTTTCCGGATTTGTCAGATCGCCTATCGCCAGTCTGCATTCATACAGCTGGAATCCGGCATTCTCCAGATCTTCTGTGACATTGTTTTCATCAATTTTATGCAGATTAACTGTTATTCCATCAACTTTTACGCCGGCATCGTTGACCTGAACCGTATGGGTCTTATTGGTAGAGGAGCTGTGGCTTCCTCCGCCGATCAGCGTTGCCGTATTTTTATAAGTATCCTGACCCTGCGAACGCGCTGTCGCCTGATAAACCAGGATCATAGGTGTCTGGTCCGGAATACCCGTCAATGAAAGCAGACGTGAATCATCATTGTAGGAAACAATATCCTTTGTCGATACCTCTTCACCCTGGACCAGCTTACCGTCTGCTCCTGTTTCCGCCTTATAAAGCCTGACAGAAGCCGTATCAAGATCCATATTGGTACTGATATAGTCCGTCAGCGAAAGCGTTTCCCCTTTGTTGATCATATATCCATGAGGATTGATCTCAATCTTAAAGGATATATTCTTGGATGCAGAGCCATCCAGGTCAGGGTCGGAAATACTTCCAACAACTACACCATCCTTCTCCTGCGTGGTGTCTGTCTTTGTCAGGTATTCTTCAGATGTGACGGTAACACGTTCCGTCGCTTCGAACTTGTCACCGCCCTCGGTCTTGATCGTTGCGTGATTCTCGAACGTCTTTGAGCCGGAAGCAGAGCTGGTTATGCGGTCCCATTCTTCATCTGACAGCAGGGTATAATATGAGATCTCAATTTTCTCACCGTTTAACCCAACATATCTTGAAGGATCACTCCAAAAGCCACTATGAGAAACATCAGCACGAATAACGTTGTTTTCATCAACGGTGACCGACTTTTCTACATTTTCCAGCCAGATATTGTGTCCCCTGCCATCAAAGCTTTTATAACTGACATTGATCGTAGGATTGTCTGTTGAATGACTTTTGTAGTTAACGATCGAAAGTCCCTTGGGAACAGCGTCTTCAAACCAGACCGGATCTCCTTTTTTCTCCTTAGGATATAATGCATTGGAAGGATTAAGAACGACCATCCATTTCACTAATCTTGTTTTTTCTGAGTATTCGCCGTCTTTATAAATATCAATGTTATTAGGATTATGATATTCGGCTTCAGCACTCGCAGCCAGATATGGACGCTCTATTTTCACATTGTTTCTTATCTTATATCCATCAACGATTTTTGCCGGACTCATAAACGCTAATCTGATATGAATTCTTTCGTTGAGGACAGGGAAGTTAAATTTTGCATTCTCCTTATCAATAGTATATTCAGTTCCCGGTGTCAGAATTGTCCCGTCATCAGTTGATACAACTGCATGCACCATATCAAAATCAGAACCAAAAAATCCTCTTCCTCCACTGTTATCATAGTATTTCTGACTGGGTTCTGTAATGTGTATGTCATTCAGTATCTCGGCAACCGTAATATTCTCGATCGGATAAGCTGACTCGGCATCTTTTTCAACGGTAATGTTCCAGTATACAATATTATTCTCAATATCAAAGCCATCCCATTCTTTAGAGATCATGGGATTATGCTTAGGATCTGTCGGGAATTTAACATTTACAGTCGTCTGAGCGGAATGGTTATTTACTGTAAATCTGTTCGAAACGGAATTTTTGTCCTTTATACCTGATTCATTGGCCTCTTCTTCGCTGATGATCTGAGTGTCATATTCCACAGTGATCGGACCTGTGCCTATATCAGATGGAAGCCTGTAATTAAACACGCGAACCATCTGATATGCATAGTATCTTCCATCATCAAAATGCTGCCAGACAACACCATCCTCAGCCCACTGCCAGGTACCCATCGGCATTGTAACACTCGTCCCGTCAGCCTTTTTGATCGTAACATCAGACACAAGCTTCTGAAGATCAGTCATCTCGTCAAAGATGGTGACTCCGCCCAGGTTCATTGATGCGTCGCCAAAGGTCAGCGTGTAATGAAGAGTGGAACCCATTTTCACAGTCTTCCCGTTCACATCCACATTAGAATTTGTGACGGTTTTGCTGACCGGATATGGATCGAAATGGCCGGTACCGCTGGTGCCGCCGGACTGTTTTCCGCCATAACCTGTGTTCCGGATCGCCATATCACCGTAGATATTATTTTCCGCTGCCTGCTCTTTAGAGATCACCTTTGTTGTATAAGTAATCACAACCGGACCTTTTCCGGCATTGGAGGGCATATTGAAATTAAACAGTTCGACATCATACGAATGATATCTGCCGTCATCGTCCCATTTTACAGCATCGGAAACATAATCAGCCAGCTTTACCGGTGATCCGCTGCCGACTTTGATCATAATATCCCCCTGCAGCACCTGCAGATCAGTCATGATGTCCTTAATATTGATGCCGGCCATATTAGTATTTTCATCGCCTATCGTAAGAGTATAGGTGATTTCAGAACCCGGAATCCAGTTTCCATCCTTATCTGTCGGCTTTGCGCTGGCAGTCTTGCTTACCTCATACCTGGGCTCCTTCTCATAGGTGACTGTAGTCTGTTTATGATCACTTGTATTCTGACGGTGCTCCTGCGCAATATTGTCTGCTACAGTCTTATCATAAACGCCGTTTTCTTTGGCAGTCCCTGCATCGATCAGCTTTACAGAATACGCAGCTGTAACAGGACCCGAACCCTGCGTATCAGAAGGGAAGGTGTAGTCAAACAGAGTGACCATACCTTTATTATAGTTTTTATCCGTGGCCTGCCTGCCAAAAGGCACGTCTACTGTTCTGCCGTCTCCATACTGCAGCGTGACCGAATCACCCTGAGGTACCACGACATCAGTGATATAGTCAGAAATATGAAAACCGGAAAGACTTGTGTCGGCATCTCCATATTTGACCGTGTATGTTATCGTGTCACCGGGCTGGCTCGTGCCCGATCCCTGAGTTATTTTCTTTTCAACCGGAATCGGGGGAACCGGAGGGACCGGTTTATTGATCTCAATCGTAGTTTCCCCGCCAGGCACATCCTTATTTCCGTTGACTTTCCAAGATGCCCTGTTTTTCTCTGTTGTCTTGTCCGATGTCATTTCTTCAAGCTGGGCTGCTGTCACCTTTGTATTATAGGTAACCTGATAAGCCCCCTTTGCAATTCCGGTCGTACCTGTTGCAGAGGCGACATCAAAGCTGAATCCGTTTTCAGTCTGACTGACATTGACTGATTTGCCATTAATCTTCACACTTGAAGCATCTAAAACCTGAAGACCGCTTAACGTATCATAAAATGTCATAGAATCCTGATCGGAATTCACATTTATATCTGCTGTATAATGAAGCGTATAATTCCCGTCAGAATCCACGGTGGAATGGACACTCTTTTTGCCTTCTTCAACCGACTTTTTATATCTTATTGTAATGCTGTCGGAAGTACCCGGGAAATGATACTCCCAGGAATCAGCACTTCCGAGCTGGGATTCGTCCGTTGTAACAGTGAGCTTAAACCAGCCGGACATGGAAGTCCTGTTATCAAAATACGAGTGATCTGTAAACTCCAGATAAACCTTATTGTCGAGGATCTTATATGTCCCCAGCTTACGCGAACCAATAGAGATAATACCGAGCGTATTATTCGTGATAAAATCCGCAAGCGGACTATTGCTCAACACGCCTGACATGTCATATACAAGCGTGGGATTCTTGTCATAGTTATCAATTGCCCGTACTACATCCTCCACAAGTGAATATGTGAAAGTAAGAGAAAAAGCTGCATTCCTTTCCTGCTCATTCTCAACTACAGTCGAATCTGTTGTAACATGCAGGAAATGTGTATTTCCCGAATCCGCAAGATCCCACACACCCTCAGCAAGGGAATCAGCAGCTTTTACGGCAGCAGACCTTTTCTCAGCAGAAACTACTTCGGCACTGCCTTCCTCAGACACTTCTTCAGCCATTTCTTCTTCAGCTATTTCTTCTTCAGATACTTTTTCCCCGGATTTTTCTGATTCAGATTTCTCTGCTTTGTTTTTTTCCGCTTCGGATTTTCCGGTTTCAGTTTTTTCGACTTCGGATTTTCCGGTTTCAGTTATTTCGGCTTCAGATCGATCTGCTACAGTCTCTTCTGTATTTACAGCCTGCTCACCGGCTTCAGTCCCGTTTACGGAAGCATTCAGTATTGCACTGATCTCCTCCCTTCCGGATTCTGCATTCTTTTCCGCAAAAATGATACGGGTCTTCAATACAGACACGGCATCCTTAACGGAAGCATCATCACTATCAGAATCTTCAGTGTACCAGGAACCTGCTGAAGCTTCCTGAGACAGAATTTCTTCGACTGTGTAATCAAGAGAAAAATATCCGCTGACAGCTTCACCCTTTGATGTCAGGGCCCCCTCTTCATCATAAACATCGCTGTTTTTTTCAACTGTGTAAGGGAGGAATTTAAAGATCAGTTCCTGCCCGGACACTTTTCCTCCCTCATCAGAAATATTCTCAACGTTGACGATCGCGGAGATATACTCTTCTGTGCCATCCGGCTGTTCTTCATCAGGACGACGGTTTCCCTCTACTGCCTCTGCCCCCAGAAATCCGGTTTTTTCGTCATTATTCTGAAGGCCGGCTGCGAACCCGTTCTCGTAGTTGTTGACTTCATTAATTCTGCTGCTGCTCAGCAAGAGCTGCGCAGGCAGCATATACCCTGCCCTGTTATTTGATTCATTCAGAACGCCGGCAGGGATCTGATACGCGAAATAGACGCGCACCTTATCGGCTGGCGTCAGCACAGTATCCTTTTCCAGACGGTTCCATCCGCCGTATAGACCCTCGGACTCCTGCATGTCTTCCCCGGAAGCTCCTTCCATACGGCTGTAGTAGACCGCTGTTTCACCGGTCAGATGATCCGCAAGGGAAATCGGAGCCGACACCGGATCCTCCGTCTGAGACTGCCCGGAAATATCCGGCTCTTCTACAATACCCCCATCCGCAAGCCCTTCTTCAGTCAGACTCTTATTATCATCCCCGGTATTCTCGACAGCTCCGGGATTTTCAGATGATTCTTCTGAAACCGCCTCTGTCTCATTTTCCCCGGCTTCATTTTCATTCTGATCACTAATTTCCGCAGGGTCTAAAGCTTCCGCCCCTGTATCATTTGCCGCTGAAGAATCCTGTTTTTTATAACAGGCTGCTGAGTGGGTATGTACTTCTTTTCCACAGACCAGAACAAATTCATAACAGTCATCAGTGTGAACATGGCCTTCTGCCTGCCCCTGGTCTTCAACAATATCCATATCTGAAGAATCATCAGAAATGATATCATCTGATGCTTCTGTGCCCTCTTCGAGTCCGCAGACAAGACGGCGCTCATAGCACGCTTCCGTATGCTGGTGCTCCGGAATCCCGCAGGCCACATACTTTTCCATCGTGATCGCAGGAAGGATCAGAGCGTAGGTCGTGGCAAAAACCACGATGCAGGCCATCACATTGATGACCCTGAACCAGATCCTGTGTTTTTTTCTTTCCTTCAATATTGCCGCAATTTCTAATAATAATGCTTTCATTTTTTTATCTGCCTTAACTGAGAATCCCTGCTCCGCAACTATTTCCGTACTCTGTCACTTCAATTTATGGATTCAACTTTATGATTCAACTCGACAACTAATCTTACTTCGCAGGCGTCTACGTCTGCCACAATGAATATAAGCAAAAAATGTGAAATACCAGCAAAACAGCCACTTTCCCATATCTTGTTTATTATCCAATATATGCTAACAGATATAGAATCAATAAAAACGTCACAAATGATAACCGGAAAACCGCTAAGCGTGATATAATTGTACAAATTTCGATTCAAAAACAGCAAGCAGCCCCGCCCCCGATCATACATAGCCGGGAGCGGGGCTGCTCTTTTGCGAAAACTTCTTTTACTGAATCCTTTTGTATTAAACTCTCTTTACTGATTCTTGATACTGAATCCTCCTTTGCAAAATGCACTTTTGCTGAATACTCAGATGAACCGTTGCCAAATAGTTCTGTTAACAGTTCCTCAGATCAGCCGCTGCCTCTTGACGAACAGCAATCCTGCAAGACCTATGAGCATACCGCCAAGTACCATGAAGATCCTTGTGCCGGGTCCGCCGGTGTGCGGGAGGACGGCTCCGGGGGTGTTGGAAATCGTTAACTGTGCATTGCCTTCGGCAGGGGTTGCCGTGTAAGTAATGGAGTTCGATTCAGTCCACTTGGAAACCCCTTCTCTTGTCACAGTAAACTCCACCTCATTCAAGGTGATGATGTACCCATCCGGGGCCTGAAGCTCGACCAGCTTATATCTTCCTGGAGGAAGATTCTGAATGGTCTGTACTCCACCAGTTGTCATAAACACACTTTCCCTTTCAATTCCTCCAATCGTGGCAGTATTCAACGATTGCCCGTCGATTTTTATGACATTATACCCCGTCACTGCCGTGACTGGCTGGTCTGCTCCGGCTCCATTTTCCACCTTCAACTGGAAAACCGCTCCCGGCAAGCCAGACCCAGACAAATCGGTGCCGACTTTCTTCAGTGTCAGATCCCTTAGTGTAACCTGAGGCATATTTTTGAAGACAACATTGTTCTCCGCATCAGGAACAATTGTCTCAGTAATTTTAGGATCATTAAATGTGTTTGTCTTTCCTTCAAAGATAATATTTTCTTTTTTAACTTCCCAACGCACTTCCTTGAAGACAAAATTAGAGGAGCTGTCAACGATTTCTTCCACAGTATACCTGGTTCCCATAGGGACATTGACAATACGAATGGTGTCACACTCGCGAATCTTCAATGAAATCGTGCCGTCTTCATTAATAAGGCCACGAGCATTAAAACCTGTGCTTGTAACAACGCCATTTTCATCCTTGTTTTCATAATATGTGTATGTGACACCGTTGATTGTGTACGATGTAACATCGTTTCCTGTAGCTCCTGTCGGCAATACTTCCGCTCCCGTCGGAACCTCAGGTGGTGCGGAAATACGATACCCCACTGCGCCGCCGCCGTCCGTCGTTGAATACACTGGATGTCCTTCTTGATCTTTCAGCTCGACCTTAATGGTGAAGTATTCGTTGGTGTTCAGGTAGCCCCTCTGCTCGTCTGTTACATCAAGTTCCTTTTTAATGTTAATACCGGCTTTCAGAGTGTTTGCAACAGAATAAACGCAGTTTCCATCTTCTCCAGTTTTAAAAACACTGAGATTATTTGGATCATAGATATCCACCATATCTCTAATTTGTGCATCGTTGTCATGTGTCCGGCCGTCCAGCATAGGATGAATCGGAACCGCCTCCAGTTCATAGTGCCCATCGATTTCCGGCTCAAGAACGGAGTAATCATGTCCTGTTGTTTTAAGCTTTCCATCCTGATCATATATGCCAGGGGCAATGGACACAGTCGCCTTCCAGTCATTATCCTTATAAAGAGTTACTTTTTTATAGTAGGTAGAAGAATTATCCTTATTAAATCCGACAGCATTTACGTTATCCTGCATAATGTAAAAATCAACGGAAGAGATTTTATCATAGTCGTCATGGGCCAACGTGGTATTCCATACTTTCTCCAACGTGATCTGCGTATTATCAAGCGGCATGCCGCCGACCTCAGGGAGAGGAACGGTCAGTTCTTCTCCGGTAACATATGTTGTCTCATTTCCCTCGGTTTTTGCCGTGGTTTCTTTATACGTCACATATGCATCCGTATTCGTCCTCAAAATGTAAAGGGGATGATTATTAATAATTTGGGCCATGTAATCATTTGCGCTGATGGTATGTGATCCGCTTTCATCTGTATAAGTGTAATCATCACCCCAACTGAGGATTCCGTTGTTCAGTGCGGCAAGAAGGTCATAGGTCGGCTGGCTTGGCCAGATTTTAAATTTGACCTTATATGTCCATCCCTGTTCAGTAAGATAAGGGGTGCCGTCATCTTTTATGAATTTCCATTCTACATACTTCTCACTGCTGTTTTTGTTAAAAACTGCACCTTTGATAGAGACGGCCTGTGTCACAATTTCCTGAACATTTCCATTCTTCAGGATATGATATGTTATGGCCGGAATATCTATAATATCTTCTTCTTTGCCGTTAATAGTTTCTTTTCTGACCATCACAGCTGCTGTCTTTTCTGTAAAGGAGGAGTTCGCCTGATCATAATCCTTATAGGTAATTGTATATGTGAAAGACTCAGGTTCAACATCCTCAAAAGTAACCGTTGTCAATTCCGTGATTCCGTCATGAATTTGCACGTCTGAGAAACCGACTTCATTACTAATGAACTTCAGAACTTTTTCAAGGTTCTTGGCAAGCGCAGTTTTATCTTTCTGGGCTTCCATTTTATAGGTTTTCTCCGCCTCGCCATTGTTATAGGCATAATTTACCAGACTGCCAATATAGTTATTTTGAAAATCCTGGTCCGGTCCATAAGAAAACAAACCGTATAACACGGCGCCTTCATTAACAAGCGCCCTTGCCTCATCTCTTGCACCCAAATAACAGCCTTCTCCGGCGACGAATAATTGAGTGTTTGAATCATTGCCACCCCTCAGAACGTTAGCCCAATACTGCGAAGGTGCGCCGTCAGTCATGAAAACGACAACAGTAAGGTCAGCTTCATTTTTTTTCTTTTCATACTGTTCTTTTGCCAGACGCAGACCATGTGCCCAGTTTGTTCCTTTTGCAACTGGCAAACTGCTGACAGCATTCTTAATAATGTCTCCATTTTCCGTCCAATCCACACTCAAATTTGCATTTTCATTAAAATAAATAAGAGAATACTCAACTGCCTTAGGTCTTGTATTAGTATTGTTCTTATCCAGTTCTGTGATGAAGTCATTTACAGCATGAGTAGTAAGATAATAACGGCTATCTGGATCATCCTTAAGTTTTGGGGCATCATTTTCGTTGTAGTAATATCTTTGCATACTGCTGGAGGTATCCACCACCAATATAACATTTAAATTTTTTTCTTCATTGAACCAGTCAGCCTGTGTCGAAACGCCAAGTTCAAGATTATAAGTCCCATCATAGTTGCTTGTGAGCACTTTGCTCTTGCCAATTGTCCCAAGTTCAGGGGTGGCCGTAGATTGTCCTCCCCCTGTAGATGTAGTGCCTTTAACAGGGCTATATACAAGGTAGTAATCAAATACATTATCATTAGCTACACCGTGATCATTGCTTTCTTTATGCCATTGGTTTGGTTTGGTGCCAGCCTGAAACCAGTCTGAGCCTGCTTTGTCGCTATTAGTATAAAAAGCTTGATATTTGAGAACTCCATTGTTCCATTTTAAAGAATTGCCAATGATTGTATGAGGCGGATCAGTTTGATAGTTCCAACCACTTGTTTTTGAAAGATCCTGCCATGTTGATTTATGTGTATTACTGAGGGTATATCCATCTACCAGGAACTGGTCTAGATCGATAATGCCATTATCCTTGATGGTGAGCTTATCTAGATAAATAACAGCGCCATCATCTGTATCGGATCCTTCAACAGCTGTTCCATCCGCATAGGTGACAGATATTGGAGTACCATTCCCATCATCCTTTACAAAGTGCAGCCTTACGGGCAGGCTCTGGCGGTATTCCTCAAGATCATAAAATGTAAACCACTCACCGGGATTATCATCCCATGTGGAATAATATGCCTGATATCCATTCTCCGTTTTATTATTTTCGTTGTTAACTGTATAGTCGTCATTACTACTACGTTTGATTCGTATCCTTCCATCATTCTTTTGCTCTACAAACAGTGGCTGTTTTGTAGATGAAACAGAAATACTGCCTGAATTGCCTTCAATGTTGATATTCAAATATTGGTCTTCCGAAGGACTGATATAATACTGATTATCTGTTCCAGGTCCTTTGACTTTCTCGAAAGTCCATTCCGTCAGCGGGACAGAAGACGTCAGAACGCCTGAATTAAGAGAAATGCTGACAGCATCAAGGCGTCCCTGGCTTTTGTGCTCTTCAGTTTGCGTATCTTGCAGAGCATTATTAATCGGTTTATTATTAACAGAATTAAGATTCACCAGCGCACCAGTCTTACCGTTAAAATCCGTTGTCACCTGTGTAACAGTATACGCCGCATCCGTCACCCTCACGGTAAACGCCTCTCCCGTGCTCATCGTGACGGTGAGGGTCTCTTCGCTCTCAAACGGCTGCAGACTGATAAGGATCCACTCCCCGGCCTTGACAGCCTGGGCGTTGATCTGAGAGATCTGCTCTTCCGTGAGGTCAGCAGAATACTGCACTTCGAGGCTGTTTGCCTCCTTGAGGGCGCCGACAGTGGTGTCTTCACCGGCTTTTCCAACCCACATGAGCTCAGGGCTGGAAAACGTCACGTTAGTAACGTACCTGACGAGTTCCTTTGTTTTTTCGCTGGCTTCAATGCCTGTAAGCATGAGCGCAGCCTGAGTCTGGTCCTCGTCCGCTTCGGCGTCATCAGCGTCTGCTGCCTGAACCTTCGGGTTTCCATCCGCCACGCCCAGGATTTCCATAAGCGTCTTGAAAGGTACATAGCCTCCGCCGGGAAGACTGAATTCATAGGTCTTTCCATTCACTTCCCAGTAAAAGTCAACTGTGTAGACAATGGCATAGATGGAAAACGAGTCAGCATCAACCGTGATCCCATCTGCTTCTTCCTCTTCATTTGTCTGTGTTTCTGCCTTATCTTCAGGCTCACTTTCTTCAACAACATCCCCGCTCTGTCTGGAGTCATCCGATACATCGCTACCGTTATGATCGTCGTTCTGGCCGGATTCGACGGCACTCCCATCCTGAGAACCATTTCCATTCTGGTCAGGATCCGCAGTCCCGCCTTCTCCGATATTATTGCCTGTCTGTTCGGATTCAGCTGTTTCGCCGGCCTCAAAAGTCACACTGCCCTGTTCAAGCCCGACAGTAGCGCCGGTTCCCGCAGCAATTCTTTCTTCCGCAGCCCTTGCCGGCCCTTCGGCCGCTGCGTTGCTGGAGAGCGCCTGTGCGCTGCCGTCGTCCTGGACATGGACGATGACGGGCTGGCCGATCTTATCATTCTGTGCCGCTTCATTAATAAGATCAGTGGAAAAAGTCACGCGGACAGGTTTTTTGGGCTCGATCTCCTCGCCCTGCGCGTCCCGGAACGTGATGTCGACAGCCTGGAAACCGCAGGTCTCGCTGTCCACCGTATCGGAAATGGCTTCGGAAACAGCATTGAGTTCTCTGCCGCTGACAGCCTTTACCGTCATGGTGGTACCGGCAGGGAATGTTCCCTCATCCGCATCCACGTGGACAGTCAGATCCGCTTCGGAAGAAAGAGCTTCGCCTGCATCATCGCTGTCAGCTCCGCCGTTCCCGGTGAAAAAGCCGAAAAGATTTTTGAAAAAGTCGGAAACAGCATTTCCTGAGCCCGTTCCACCTGTCTTCACCCGGATCGTTTGTTCAAAATTCTGCGCGGGCATATCCGGCAGCTGATCTGAAAGGCCGCCTGCAGCCTCTGCCGCAGAGTCGGACCCGTCAGAAGCATCTGCGGTGATTTCTCCGCCTTCATTTTCTTCATCTGCGTCTTTGTCTTCCGTTTCCTCGTCTGCGGACTCAGGGTCTTTCTGTGCAGTTTCCCCTTCTGCAGACTCAGGGTCTGTCTGGACTCCTTCTCCCTCTTCAGACTCAGAGTCTGTCTGGGCTTCTTCTCCCTCTTCAGACTCAGGGTCTGTCTGTGCATTTTCTCCCTCTTCAGACTCAGGGTCTGCCTGGGCATTTTCTCCCTCTGCGGACTCAGGGTCTTCCTCAGCCGTTTTGCTGTCCTGTTCCTCGGGGTCTGCTTCCGCCGCAGTCTCGGAGATCTTCAGTTTCGCGCTGATCTCCCTCTGGCCGGATTCCGTGTTTACGGATGCAAAAACGATCACCGCTTCCCTGACCTGTTCAGCGGCCTGGTCAGATGATGCGCCGCCGTCCGCAGCGATTCCGGACAGGATCTCATTGACCATGTAATCGATCGTGAAATAGCCGTTTACTTCCTGTCCCTTCGAAGACAGGGCTCCCTCCGCGTCAAATACATCGCTGTTCTTTTCAACAGTATAGGGGACGAACCTGAATACGAGCTCCTGCCCGGAAAGCCGTCCTTCTGCATCCTGGACATTTTCAATGTTTACGATCGCGGAGATAAATTCCGTCTGCCCGGATCTCTGCTCGTCCGGACGGCGCGTTCCTTCAACAGCCTCGGCGCCAAGAAGCGATGCTTTTTCAGTTTCGTCCTCTGTGCCGGACGCGATCCCGTTTTCGAAATGGTTGATCCTGTCCACCCTGCTGCCGCTCAGCCAGAGCTGCTCAGGAAGCATATACCTGGCCCGGGAATCTGTTCCATTAAGAAGACCTCCAGGAAGCTGATATGCCAGATAGACGCGTATCTTATCGGAAGGCATCAGCACAGTATCATTTTCGACAGGCTTCCATTCGTCTTCCCCGTCGTTCCCTGCTGTGCGGCTGTAGTAGACAGCCGTTGCGCCGGTCAGGTAATCCGCAAGCGAAACAGAACCCTGTGAAGGATCCTCTGCCTGCGCCTGCTGTCCTTCAGCACCGGATTCCTGAATGGTGCTTCCGTCTTCCGCACCCTGTTCGGGCACTTCATTTTCACCTTCTGTATTCTCAGAGGCCGCACCGTCTTTCGATGCATCTGTGCCGGCAGCCTGCCCGCCGTCAGAAGATTCATCATCTAAATATACTATGGAGTTTTCAGGCTCAGACGACTGGTCTTCAGAAGGTTCCCCGGAATCAGCGGGAGCCGCATCTACAGCAGACTGGTCTGTGTCTTCTACAGGCTGACCTGAAGCTTCGTCCCCGGAAGCCTGACTGTCGCCATCTTCCTGGACGCCGTTTTCTGCAGGCGCATCGACCGGACCGGTCAAAGATTCTCCTGTTTCCTCCTGCCCGGATACAGATCCGTCCCTTACATCGCCGGAAGCAGCGGCAGCGCCGTCAGATACATCCTGCACACCGTCATTCTCAGCAGCCGAAATATCCTCCTGC
>DEPS01000201.1:35650-44056 GCA_002358875.1 Lachnospiraceae bacterium UBA3386
TCTCCTTCAGATACATCCTGCGCGCCGTTGTTCTCAGAAGCCGGAATATCTTCCTGCCCGGAAGAGAGGTACTCGTCGGTCAGATCCTCCGCAGCGCCTTCTTCATAAACCAGTTCGTCTCCGGATTCATTTTCTTCAATATAATCCCCTTCAACAGAGCCGTTCTCCTGCGGGGCCGGGCCTTCATCCACGGTGTTTTCCGCAACAGAAGAATCCTGTTTTTTATAACAGGCAGCCGAATGTGTGTGCGGCTCCATTCCGCAGACCAGAACCTTTTCATAGCAGGCCTCAGTATGGACATGGCCCTGTACAGGTTCTGAATCCTCGATAACGTCAAGGCCTGAGGAATCATCTTCTGCAATGACATCGATCCCGCCGGCTTCATCCGAAACAGGAATATATTCATCCAGCCCACAGACAAGACGTTCCTCATAACACTCTTCTGAATGCTGGTGCTCGGGAATCCCGCAGGCAACGTGTTTTTCCATAGTAATGGCAGGAAGAATTAACGCATATGTAGTAATAAAAACGACCACACACGCTACCGCATAACCCACCTTGTTTCGGATCTTTCTTTTCTTTTTGTCATATAATAGAGCGGTAATCCGCTGGATCAGTTCTTTCATATTCGTATACCTGCCTTCTTAAATTTCACATCGAAAACGACTGCTCGCTTCGACGATTATATTTTCAATTATCCTGCATTCAAATTGTTTTAATCAATTAGTAATAATCAGTCTCTCCCTTATATAGTATTCCTTTATACAACTCATTCTAACATCTTGTATATCAAAAAAAACGTCAAAAAGCGTAATATCTTACACCCCTGCATCTATATATAAGAAAGAACGATATAAGAAAGAACGCAGCAAAAACACCGAATATCAGGATAAAACCTGCAAGCAGGCCGGTTCTGAAAGGGCGGCCGGGCACAAAAAGCAGCAAAACAAGTTGTTGACTGGTACAGTCATATTCTTTGTATATTAACTATATTGGTCAACATTCTCGTTATCAAATCACCATTCATTTTATATTCATCACAAGAGCAGTCGCAATACCCAGAAGTACCCCCGCCGCAACCTGCAGCGGTGTGTGCCCAACGAATTCTTTAAGTACCTTTTCAGGCGTCAGGTCTACTGCATCCGCATTGAGCAGGTGCTCTATTATCTCGTTAATTGCCTTTGCCTGTTTTCCGGTCTCCAGCCGTACCCCCATCGCATCGTGCATTACTATGATCGCCAGGATCGCCGATACGGCAAAGGTTCCCGACTCCCATCCGCACACGATCCCCGAGGTAATAGCCACACTGGTGACCGTCGCGGAATGGCTGCTTGGCATTCCGCCGTCTCCAAAGAGACGCTCCAGAACAAACTCTTTGTTGATGATTGTATAAAGAATGATCTTCAATACCTGGGAAATGAGCCAGGCGATAGTCCCTGTCATCAGGATTTTATTGGACAGAATCTGTTCGGCGATTGTCTTCATGGCCTTTTCCCTCCTGAATTAACTGTCTCCGGGTAAACGTTATCTTCCATCTGCTGTCTCATCTGTCTTGAGCCAAAACCCATTTTAACTGTATAGTTTTTTAAATTATATAAAAAATATGTGTAAAAACGGTGTCTTTTTTTTCCGGAAAATTGGAGGTCACTGCTCATTAAACCTTTTGTTTTCCCCTTTCATATGTGGTATGATTCTCTGTGGAATTTATCCACTGTTTATCATATGAGGTGCTGGTTAATCATGAAAAAACCAAATATAGTCCAGACCGTCCTGTCTGTCGCTGTCTGCAAACTGACTCGTTCCATTCTTAGGAAGACAGGACGCGGAGGAACTGCGATCCCCGGTATCGCAGCTCTCAAAATATCAAAAAACGTTCTTGCGGTTCCTGCCGAAAAGATGAAAATAGTTGTGGTAACAGGCACAAACGGCAAGACAACGACCTGCAATATGATAGCCCACGCTGTTACGCAGACCGGTCACAGCTGTCTTCACGATAAGTCAGGAGCAAACCTTCTGCACGGCATTGCCTCGGATCTTCTCTGCAGCACTGACTGGCTGGGCAGGCCGAAATACCCCTATGCTGTGCTTGAATGTGACGAAGCCGCATTAAAGCAGGTGGTCCCCCTTCTGCATCCTGAAGTGATCGTCGTCACCAACCTTTTCAGCGACCAGGTTGACCGTTACGGAAGCGTACAGAATACCCTCAAGGAGATCAGGACCGGAGTAGAGCGGAGCCCCCGGTCGATCCTTGTCCTGAACGCGGAGGATCCCCTCTCCTCTTCCCTTTCTTTAAATGTCCCCAACAAGGTCATCTGGTACGGTATGGAGTCATCTGTCGGAGTTAAAGGAAATGTGGATCTGTCAGATGCAGGGACCTGTCCCGTCTGCGGAAGCGAATATATTTACGATTACCATGTTTACGCTCATCTTGGCGGATTCCGCTGTCCTAAATGCGGCTGCCGCCGACAAACGCCGGACATCGCTGTTGAATCGATCGATGAAGCCGGCTCTGCGGGTACCACCGTCCACATGAGAACAGGTAAAAAGGAAAAGCCGCAGCCGGTCCGCATTGCCCTCCCTGCAGTCTACAACGTGTACAATGCTGCTGCCGCCATCGCCGCGTCCAAAGCTTTAAAACTCCCTCTCAGGGAAGCGGTCCTGTCTTTATCAAGCGTCCGCTCCGCCTTCGGGCGGCTTGAGACCTTTGACCTTCACGGCGTGCGCCTACAGATGATCCTGGTCAAAAACCCCGCCGGCTGCAATCAGGCTTTTTCCTATGTGACCGGTTTCGGCGAAGATTATACTGCCGTCCTCTGCTTAAATAATAGAACAGGCGACGGTCACGATATCTCCTGGATTGAGGACGTCGACTACGAAAAGCTCTTAGCCGATCCTCATCTAAAAAAAATATATGCAGCCGGAGACTGCGCGCAGGACCTGTACAAGAGATTACAGACTGCCCTGTCAAATACTTCAGAGATTTCCTCTGAGGGCAATGACCTCTTAGAGCTTGTCACGGATTATGACCTGATCGTCAAAAAACTCAGGCAGGACGGGCGCACAGCCTTCCTGCTTCCCAACTATACTTCCATGATGGAGCTAAGGGACGCGCTGGGCAAAGAGCTTGGAACAAAGGATTTCTGGGAGTAAACAGCCCTCCCTGCAGCAGTTCTTTCTTTTGTCCTTCTTTAAACAAATGAACACTTTAAACAAATGAACACTTTAAACAAATAAACATAAGTAGAAAGGGCTGAAAAGTAAAAATACAGGGTATGACAGGAGCGCCCGGCCAGACATTCTGACCGGGCGCTCCTTATTTTTCTCGACCTGTATTGTTTCATCCTGCCTTCCATACAGGATGAAACAGCGGATTTTATGGCAGGTCCGCGTTTTATCGATGCTGTTCAAGCCCTCCTGAGGATGTAACAGTATCCGTTTTATCTCTCTTCGCGGAAATAAGACTGTCCAAGGCTTGCAGGGGGCTGATTCTCCCTCTTATTTCGCATGCTGGTGATGATCAGCACGATGATCGTAACAATATAGGGCAGCATCTTGTAGAGCTCCTTCACGGCCAGGTTCATGCCGGTGGGGATGTACAGATAGAGGATGTACAGGCCGCCGAAAAGGAAAGAGGACAAAATGCCGATCGCCGGATCCCAGATGGTAAAGATGACCAGCGCGATCGCCAGCCAGCCGCGGTCGCCAAAGGCATCGTTGGACCAGACGCCGTTGGCGTAGTCCATGACATAATACAGTCCTCCGAGCCCGGCTATCATGCAGCCCAGGCATGTGGCGCAGTATTTATATTTCGTGATACTGATGCCCGCCGCATCCGCGGTCGCCGGGCTTTCCCCCACAGCGCGCAGATGCAGGCCGGTCCGGGTGGCGCGCAGCACATAGGCCGCCACCAGGGAGATGATGATGGCTGCATAGGCAAGAAAGCCGTAAGAGAAGAAGAGCTTGCCGACCACGCCTGTCGCTTCGGCAAAGGGAAGGGTCGTGCGGAAGGCATTGGATGTCACCGAAAGGGCGATCGAAGGCACATCTGCTCCGGTAAGACGGATAAGCGATCCTCCAAAAAAGTTGCCGAAGCCGACGCCGAAGGTCGTCATGGCAAGGCCGGTCACGTTCTGGTTTGCTCTCAGGGAAACTGTGAGGAAACAATACAGAAGCCCCATCAGAAGGGATCCGGCCAGGCAGGAGACAAGAGGAATGAGGATGGTCAGGACCGGATTCATAGCGTCAGGTGTTTTGCATGCGTGCTCATACAGAAAGCTTCCGATGACCCCGGAGATGGCGCCCACGTACATGACGCCGGGAATCCCGAGGTTGAGATTTCCCGATTTCTGAGTTATGGTCTCTCCCGTGCTGCCGAACATAAGAGGAATGCTCTGAGCGACCATTCTGGGAATAAAAGCAACAAAATCAAACATTTCCGGAGCCCTCCTTTTCCCGCGTCTCAGATTCTCCGTATGCGGGCGAACCGGCGGCTGCCGTGGATCCCGCCTTCACGGACGAATCTTCTTTGGATGATATGGATTCCGCCTTCTTGGACAAACCTTTCCGGGCTGTTGTCGATCCGGCCTTAGCGGTTGAAGCAGTAACGGCGGCGGCTTCTGCCCCGGAGTGCCCTCTGAAATTGACACGGTATGTGATAAAGAATTCGCTTCCGATGATGAAGAAAAGGATAATGCCAGTCAGAATATCCCCGTAGGACTGGTTCAGTGTAAAGATCGTGGCGATCTCTCCCGCTCCCTTTGCCAGAAAGACCAGGAGGAATGAAGAGAGCACCATGCCCAGGGGATTGAACTTGGCAAGCCATGCGACCATGACTGCAGTAAAGCCCTGGCCGCCGGCCAGTGTCGTCGTCAGAGTGTGGTCTGTTCCCGCTACCAGCAGATATCCTGTCAGTCCGCAGATCGCGCCGGACAGAAGGAGCGTCCGGACGATGGTCCAGCCGACATTGATGCCAACATATCGGGCAGTCGAAACGCTCTCGCCGACGACGGAGATCTCATAGCCCTGTTTGGAATACGTGAGATATATGTACATCAAAGCCGTCAGAACAGCTACGCAGACAATATTGAGCAGATAGCGGTTCCCGGCGATCACGGGAAGCCATCCCGCCTCTGTGGACTGGTTGATGATGCCGATCTTTCCTGAACCTTTGGGAACCTCCCATACAATGACGAAATATGCCACAAGCTGAGTCGCGACGTAATTCATCATCAGGGTAAAAAGGGTCTCGTTCGTCCCCCATCTGGCCTTGCAGACAGCCGGGATAAAGGCCCAGAGGGCTCCCGCCCCAAGAGCTGCCGCTATGCTTGTCACGATCAGCACTGCATTTGGCAGCACATCACCCAGCTTGATCATGCAGGCAGCAGCAGCGAGGGCACCCATGAGGATCTGTCCCTCTCCCCCAAGGTTCCAGAACCGCATCCGGAAGGCCGGAGTCAGCGCCAGGGAGATGCACAGAAGAATGGCGATATCTTTTCCCAGGATCCAGATACGTCTCTGTGTTCCAAAGGCGCCGGAAAACATGGTCGCATAGACCGCGAACGGATTAAGCCCTGTTACGATCGTCGTGATGACAGCGCAGACAAGGAGGGCCGCAACGATTGAAAGAATGCGTATCCCCCAGGCCGCTTTAAAGGAAAGCGCCTTTCTCTTTGTAATGTGAAAAAGGGGCTCCCTGGACTTTCCGCTCTGCGGATGAATGTGAGAACGATTCTGTAAATTATCCTGCAAATCCACTGCCCTCGCTTTCCACCGCGTCCCTCGCAGCCTGCCCATCTCCTGAAATCCCTTCTGCAGGAGCCTTTGCATCTTTTGCCGCGCGTAAGCTGTCAGCCGTCTGCCTGCTGCCTGAGAAACCTTCCGCCGGAACATCTGAGCCTCCCGCCGCACGTAAGCTGTCTGCCTCCTGCGCGTCTTTTCTTTCGAGTTCCTCTCTGGCCTTTTTCCTCCGGGATCCTCCGAGCTCTGTCATCATCATCCCAACCTCGTTTTTATTGGCAGTTCTTCCGTCAAGGATACCGCTCACGCGTCCGCCGCACAGAACCAGGATGCGGTCCGAGAGCTCTAAAAGAACGTCAAGGTCCTCTCCTACATAGACGACGGCAACACCATTCTCCTTCTGCTTGTTCAGAAGATCATAAATCGTGTAGGAGGAATTAATATCCAGTCCCCGGACAGCATAAGCCGTCAGAAGTACCTTGGGGGAAGAGGCGATCTCACGCCCGACCAGGATCTTCTGCACGTTGCCGCCGGAAAGACGGCGCACCGGAATCGATAAGCCCGGCGTATTGACATCAAGTTCCTCCACGACCTTTTCTGCCAGATCATGCGGATTTTTTCTGTTTGTAAAAAAGGAAGGGCCGTCCCGGAAGGACCTGAGCATCATATTCTCTGACAGATCCATGTTCCCGACCAGTCCCATGCCCAGTCGGTCCTCCGGCACGAAAGACAGGGCGACACCCATTCTCTGAATCTCGAGAGGTCCCCTGCCGACCAGTTCCTCCTTCTTCCCGTCATCCGTGACATACGTGATGCTTCCGGATTCCACTCTCTGCAGGCCTGCAATGGACTCCAGAAGCTCCTTCTGGCCGCTTCCTGAAATGCCTGCAATACCCAGGATCTCTCCCGCCCTGATATCGAAATATACATGATCAAGGCGCAGGACACCGTCCGAAGAAGTCACGGTCAGGCCCTTTACTTCAATGCGGGTTTTGGGATCCTTCGGCTCCGGGCGCTGAATGTTTAGGGACACAGCATGGCCCACCATCATATTCGTCATCTCCTGGGGGTTGGTGTCCTTTGTCATCATTTCACCTATATAAGCGCCTTTTCTAAGAACGGCTACGCGGTCAGACAGTTCCTGTACCTCGTGAAGCTTATGGGTGATGATGATGACCGCCTTTCCGTCAGCCCTCATGTTCCGGAGGACTGCGAAAAGTTTTTCCGTCTCCTGCGGAGTAAGAACAGCCGTAGGCTCATCCAGGATCAGTATATTCGCTCCCCTGTACAGGGCTTTGACAATTTCCACCGTCTGTTTCTGGGAGACTGACATCTGGTATATCTTTTTCTCCGGATCGATCTGAAATCCGTAAGTCTCGCAGATGCTCCGGATACGGGCGGATGCCGCAGCCCTGTCCAGCCTGCCCTTTTCGTTCAGTCCAAGAATGATATTTTCTGTCGCTGTAAAAACGTCAACGAGCTTGAAATGCTGATGGATCATACCGATTCCGTAACGGAAGGCATCTTTCGGAGAACGGATCGTGACTTCCTCTCCGTCAATGAAGATCTGACCCTCATCGGGATAATAAATGCCCGAAAGCATGTTCATCAGTGTGGTCTTTCCGCTGCCGTTTTCTCCCAGCAGCGCCAGGATCTCGCCTTTTCGAATATCAAGATCCACGTGGTCATTGGCTACCACCTGGCCAAAAACCTTGGTGATACCCCGCAGGGATACGGCAGGTGTATTATTATCCAATATTCTCCTCCCCTCAGGCGCATGATCCTGCGCGTAAAGAAACAATATGCTCTCCGGTCAGAGTTATGCCTCCCAAAGAACACAACAAGGCTGCCACATGGTTGAAAAACATGTGACAGCCTCTGTTCTGGACGCCCGGACCGCTGTCCTTTTGTTTGTGGGCGTCAGCTTTTCTTAATATCTTTCATCCAGAAGCGTGATTCCGTCGATTCGAAGATCGAAGTAAGGTGCGCTGCGATATACGGACTCATGGAAATAGCCATCAGAGATTACCTCTGTTTCGTGCTCGTATTTAGCATCCGTATCAACATCCGCCTTATAAGAATCGAGGTTCTTGCCGTCAACCGTAAATGTGGAGGTATCAAAAACATACAGTTCATCATTTTCCAGCTTCTCCCTGATCTCATCGATCTTTTCCTGCGTGCCTGGTGCCGCAGCCTGTCCGATCTCTGTCAGGACAACAGAACCGGTGCTGATATTGCCCGTATAGTCAACATCGATCTCTTCACCTGCTCCTGCAGCCATGATGGCATAGATATAATAAGGTTTCCAGTCGATCCTGGAGGACACGATGAAGGTGTTAGGGCAGGCGGAAGCTGTAGAGCCGTTATAGGAGACATTGGGGACACCGGCAGTCTCGCAGGCTGTAGGAGCACCCATGGAATCCGCGTGCTGGCTGATCAGGACACAGCCGTCGTTGATCAGAGTATTGGCGGCTTCCTTCTCAGCAGTCTCGTCATACCAGGAACCGGTAAAGGTAACTTCCATGGTCGCGGAAGGACAGATGGAACGTGCGCCGAGGAAGAAGGATGTATAACCGGAAATAACCTCAGCATAGGTAAATGCTCCGATATAACCGATCTTGGCTTCTTCAGCCTTGATCTTGCCGGATTCGATCATCTCGTTGAGCTTCA
>DEPS01000201.1:44091-47354 GCA_002358875.1 Lachnospiraceae bacterium UBA3386
TTGAGCTTCATACCTGCAGCAACGCCGGCCAGATAACGGCCTTCATAGATGGAAGCAAAAGCGTTGTGATAGTTGGGAAGGTTCTCGGTGTGCGCCTTGGTGCCGGTAGAATGGCAGAACTGCACTTTGGGGAATTCCTTTGCGGCCTGGATCATGAAATCCTCATGACCAAAGGAATCCGCGAAAATGATGCCGCAGCCCGCATCGACCAGATCAGCCGCCGCGTCATAGCACTCCTGTCCTTCCGGAATATTCGTGCGGATCAGGTATTCCACGCCCAGTTCTTCACAGGCAGCCTTGGCAGCATTGATGAAGTTGAGATCATACGTGGAGTTTTCATCATGAAGCATGATGAAACCGACCTTGATGTTGGCGGGAAGGAAATCGTCGATTGCTTCCTCAGAAGTCTCCCCGCCTGTCGGAACTTCACCCGGCTTCTCATTCCCGGTTGAACTGCCCGAACCGCCGCAGCCTGCGAGGACACCAATGACCAGCACCATTGCAAGTAGGATACTAAATGTCTTTTTCATTATTTCCTCCATAAAAATATTTTATATAAAGACTATACAGACCTTTATCTTCTTTCCTGCAAAACGAAACAGAAATAAAGAATCCATATAACCTTCAGGAAACCTAATCATACGAGAATGACCATGTTTTGTCAATTGCACAGGGCACAGTATTGGACAATTTCGGATACAATTCTAAATCAAACCGCTTTTTCCCCTGCAAAAAACAGCAGATTAAACAAGCGCTGTGCATAAAATTTACTTTTTTAAAGATAATTACGAGCTTTTCCGGTCTGTTTCATTCAATATAAAAGACCGCCTGTCCGGCCGGATCGATATCTCGTTCCGGCCGGACAGGCGGTATCATGAGGCGTTATTAAAGAATATCTTTTACAGAATCATCGGAAAGTGTCTTTTTTCCGTTTTTATTGAGGATGGACTCTGCCTCTTCTGTGTCATCGACGCGCAGGACGACGTATGCGGAGCCCTTTACTGATGTAGTGAAGGCATATACATACTCAATATTTATGCCGGCATCCTGCAGGACTCTGAGAATATCCTTGAGGGCGCCTGCCTGGTCGCTCATCTTTACCGCAATGACCTTGGTCTCAGCGACAGTCGTGTCCTGTCCAAGGACCTCTTTGGTTTTTTCCGTATCGGAAACGATCATGCGGAGAATACCGAAATCCCTGGTATCCGCAACAGAGAGGGCGCGGATGTTCACACCCGCGTCAGAGACGGCGCTGACAGCCTTGAAAAGTGTACCGGGCTCATTTGCGAGAAACGCGGACAACTGTGTGATAGCCATATTATTTCCCTTCTTTCTATTATGAAACTACTATAATTTCGTTGTCTGATCAGCTTCAGCAGTTTCCTTCAGTACCTGGTTTATTTAAGCATCTGAAAGGAATGGCTGCGATCTGAACAATTCCATATGTTTATTATATCACACGTCAGGTTATCAGTCGTGCAGTTTGCGCTTATCGATGACACGAACGGCTTTTCCTTCGGAGCGCTCGATGGACTTGGGCGCGACGAGATGGATCTTGGGGCCAATGCCGAGCATGGTGCGCATGGCAGCCTTGAGCTTGTCTTCTCTCTTCTGGACATCCGAGATCTTGTCGGAGAACTGCTCGGGGCTGAATTCGACATAAATATCGAAGGTATCGTTGTTGCCGACACGATCGACCACGATCTTGTAGTTGGGAGTGTAACCCTCTTTGAGCAGAACGGTCTCGATCTGGCTAGGGAATACGTTGACGCCGCGGATGATCATCATGTCGTCGCTTCTGCCCATGGGCTTGGTCATCTTGACATGGGTGCGGCCGCAGGAGCATTTCTTCCTGGAAAGGATGCAGATGTCCTTGGTGCGGTAGCGGAGGAGCGGGAAGCCTTCCTTGTCGAGGGAGGTGAATACCAGCTCGCCCTTTGTTCCTTCCGGCAGAACCTCTCCGGTCTCGGGATCGATGATCTCGGCGTAGAAGTGGTCCTCGTTGATGTGCATGCCGGTCTGCTCTTCACACTCGAAGGAGACTCCGGGGCCGGAGGTCTCGGTCAGGCCGTAGATATCGTAGGCCTTGATTCCGAGGCTCTTCTCGATTTCCCTGCGCATCTCTTCTGTCCAGGGCTCTGCGCCGAAGATGCCGGCCTTGAGCTTGTTATCCTCGGGCTTTAATCCGCGCTCCGCGAGGGACTCGCCCAGGTATGCCGCATAGGAAGGAGTGCAGCAAAGGATAGTCGCATTAAGGTCCATCATGAACTGCAGCTGGCGCTCCGTATTTCCCGAAGACATGGGAAGGGTCAGGCATCCGACCTTGTGGGAGCCGCCGTTGAGGCCGGGGCCTCCGGTGAAGAGTCCGTATCCGTAGGAGACCTGTACAACGTCCTCATTGGTGCCGCCTGCTGCCACGATCGCCCTCGCGCAGCACTCCTCCCAGATGTCAATGTCCTTCTGGGTATAGAAAGCCACGACGCGCCTTCCGGTAGTACCGGAAGTGGACTGAATGCGGACACAGTTCTTGAGGTCCGTGCCGAGAAGACCGTAGGGATAGGCCACTCTGAGATCCTCTTTTGTCAGGAAAGGAAGCTTTTTGATGTCGTCGACACTCTTGATGTCCTCAGGCTTCACGCCCTTTTTGTCCATCAGATCCCTGTAATAAGGGACATTTTCGTAGACGCGCTTGACCTGCTTAACCAGCTTTTCGTTCTGGATCTTCAGGATTTCCTCCCGTGAGGCGGTTTCAATCTCTTTCTGGTAATAATTTTTCATGATGGTTCCTCATTTCTATAAAAGCATGTTTTGTATGAAAACCTGAATCATACCTGAGTTTTTTCGCAGTCAGTCCTGAAACATCCTGCGCCGACGCAGTTTACAGTGACATTTTTGACATAAGCCGCTCCTCTGATTGTGCGGGCCCTTGCACGGCGGCCTGTCTGACAAGAATAAAAATACACGGAGTAAAAGAAAAATCGGGGTGCAGCACAGGTTAATGTGCTACACCCCGATGTGATCTCTCTGATATCCTCCGAACCTTTCACATCAACAGCATAACAAATTAACCTTACTGCCCGTGTCAGTAAAGCTAAAGCTAAAGTAAAAGCTGAAGATGCTGGCATTGCTAATCCTGCGGTTCATGGTAATACTCCTGAAATAATGTCCCCGAAAAAAGGACTGTCGGTTTGACATGTATATTTATTCATGCCTGGAACATGTAACAGTATATCAGCAGGGAAAATCATTGTCAATGCGCAATT
>DEPS01000201.1:47421-51515 GCA_002358875.1 Lachnospiraceae bacterium UBA3386
TGAACATGTAACGAATAAAAGATTACTGGCCGCACAGTGACCAGTAACGAGTAAAAATGAATGTTCTGTCCATCACAGTTCTCTCATCCAGTCCGGGCGATATCTCTTCTGCTGTCTGCCCCTTCCTGATCTGTCTCAGGATCTCATTGTCACCGGATTCTGCTCCCAGATATACCATCTGCATTCCCGCCTGCCTGAGCGCTCTCAGCTCCTCTTCCGTCTTTCGCAGTATATCGGACGCCGTCCCGTAGGCTGTCACCCGCTCCGCATAGGGAAAATGCTTCTTCACGTAGTCAAGAAGCTCAAGCAAAAGCTCAGTCTTTACGATCAGAGCGTCCCCATCGGCAAAAAAGACACGTCTCACATAGGGTCCATACAGTATACTGCACTCCTCCAGATCTTTCAGGATCTCCTCCCTGGTCCGGATCCTGAACTGTTTGTCCGCATACATATGGCAAAACGTACATTTATTATGTGAACAGCCTATCGTCACCTGAATGATCAGGCTCCTCGCTTCACTCGGAGGCCTGTAGACATCACCCTCATACTGCATGAAATCATCTCCTTTTGTTCACGCCCTCCTGAGGGCGTGAACTTCCTTTTCTTCCACTGACTAATTTGGTCATTGAATTCTTGCCCTGAGGCGTTTTCCATGCTAACATAAAAATACAGGCCATACAATGCTTATGTATTTTTATACAGCAAGTAATATTTCCGGCCTGTACAGGGGAGGGAAATATGAACGAAAGATTTTTTGACCTTAAAAAAGACCGTCAGGACCGCATCATCAACGGGTCGATGCGGATCTTTACTGAATTCGGATATCGCCACGCCAGCACGGATGAGATGGTGGCGGCCGCCTCGATCAGCAAGGGGCTGCTCTTCCACTATTTCAAGAGCAAAAAGGGGGCGTTTGAATTTTTATACGAATACGCTGCCCGCTACATGCTCCTTGAGATGCGTGAGGCAGAACGCCGGCAGGACTGTGAATATTACGAAATGCAAAGGCTGCTGTGCCAGACGGACGCCGCCGTCCTTGCAAAATATCCCTGGATCCCCCTCTTTTTGGAGCGGGCCGACCGGGAGCGCGCCCAGGTTGAAGCCGAATTTTCACCTGAACTGGACGGAGCTGTCTCAGCCCTGCGCGCAAGACTTTTGTCACAGGCAACCCTTCCGCCTTTTCTCACCCGTGAAGACGCGGAAAAAACGACCCGGATCCTCGCGTTCACGAGATCCGGGCTCATGCAGGAGCTTCTATTGTCCGACACCCCGGATTCCGGCAGCCTTCCGGAGACATATATCCGTCTTTATTCGGGGTATATCCAGATGCTCAGAAAGGTATAAGTATTGCTGCCCCTTTCAGGACAGATCCGGCGCCCGAAGCTCGTCCCTCAGTTTAAGGCGCAGCCTTGCCCTTTCATTGCCGCGGACAGCCGCCCTCTGATACCATTTTTTTGCCTTTTTTATGTTCTGTTCCACACCTTCCCCATATTCATAACACAGGCCGATCTCGTACAGAGCATCGGCATTATTATTTTCAGCGGCTTTTTGAAAGAGATCAAGAGCATCCTTATAGCTCTGATCCGTACCGCGGCCTGATTTATACATCCGTCCCAGATTGCACTGAGCGGCTGCATTGTCCTGCTTTGCGGCTTCTGAATACAGCTTAAAGGCCTGTTCATAATTTCTGGCAGTCCCCAGTCCCTTTTCGTAAAGTCTTCCCAGGCTGTTTTTGGCTTTTGCATCCCCCTGTTCAGCAGATCTGGTGAACCATCCAAACGCCTGTTCATAGCTTTTTTCAGTTCCGATTCCTTCCTCGTACATGGTTCCAAGATTGAACTGTGCTTTTTCATTGTCCTGCTGAGCGGATTTTGTAAACCACTCGAAGGCCTGTTCATAGTTGTGCTCTACCCCTCGCCCGTTTTTGTACATTACACCGAGCTCATTCTGCGCTTTGGCATTTCCCTGCTCTGCAGCTTTGGCATACCACTCTGCGGCTTTTTCATAGCTTTGCTCCACGCCCTGGCCTTTTTTGTACATCATTCCGAGGTTATACTGGGCTTTTGCATCTCCCTGTTCTGCGGCTTTTCCGTACCATTCGACAGCTTTTTTATAATCCGCTCTGACACCCTCTCCATGGGAATAAGCGTAACCCAGGGAGACCTGAGCCTTGACATCTCCCTTTTTTGCCTTTCTAGTCAGAGTTTTTATTCTATCGCCGGATACTGCATCAGATGAGGACGGGACGACGTCAGTATCTGTTTTGTCCTGAACTCCGTTCTTGTCCTGCGGGGCTGTATCCACGGCCTCGTTTTGGGCCTCTGCATCGTTTTGATCCTGCGGGGCTGTATCCACGGCCTCATTTAGATCCTCTGCATCGTTCCGGTCCTGCGGGGCTGTGTCCAAAACCTCATCTTGGGCCTCTGCATCTTTTTGGTCCTGTGAGGCAGAAGCCGTTTCAGGGCACATGCGGAAAAGCATCAGCAGGCAGAATGCAAACGTAATAATCAGAACACTTTTTTTCATTGCTGCTTCCTCCTGTCCGGTGCATTCGATGGCCTTAACGGCAGCTGTTCTGTCGTATCTTCGGCCGAAAGTTCTGTTGCAGCCTCCGACGCGTCTTCTGTTGAGGCTTCTGCCGATGTGACTGCGGCTGAGGCCGGTTCCGATGTGACTACGGCTGAACCTTCTTCCGACGGAATTGTTGTTGAGGCTGCTGCCGTAATATCTGTTGAAGCTTCTTCCGTTGAAGCAGCCGTCGAGGCTGCTGCAGTAATATCTGTTGAAGCTTCTTCCGTTGAAGCAGCCGTTGAGGCTCCAGCCGACTCTTCTGAATGATTCCCGGCCGGTGTTACAGCCTGAGGCGCCGACGGCAGATCTGTCGGGGATGCCTCCTGTACGGAATCTGTCCCGGAAATTCTGGAATTGAAATGGATCACCGCTTTTCCCAGCGCCGCATTATCGTTTTCGCTGCTGATGATCTCTATATTTTTCCATTCGTCTTCCGACCCCTCATAATAAACGTCCTTCAGTTTTTCGCATCCGTCAAAGGCCCCACTTTCCACACATGAAAGGTTTTTATGGAAGGCGACGCTCTCCAGTTCGGCGCAGTTATAGCAGAGCAAATAGTCAACTGTGGTCAGCTGGCTCGGGAAAACGATCTTTTTAAGCGACCTGCAGTCAGAGAAGGCACCCATGCCGATCTCGGCAACAGTGTCAGGAATCCCGATCGATTCAAGGTACTGACTTCCCGCAAAGGCACAGCTGGCAAGGGTATCCACGGAATGCGGAATATCAAAGCTGACTGCCACCCTTCCCGCCGGGTAGGCGATCAGTCTGTTCCCGGATTTGCTGAACAGGACGCCGCCGACTGAAGCAAAAGCAGTATTATACTCGCTGACGACTATATCCGTCAGGCCTGTACAGCGGATAAAGGCTCCGGTTCCGATTTCAAGCGCGGCCTCCGGTATTTTTAATTCAGATATTGCACAGCAGCCATCAAATGCGTAATTTCCGATCACACCGCATTTTTCCGGAATCTCCAGGGCTTTCAGGCAGTGACAGTCTGAAAAGGCATTGTCACCGATCTCTGTAACAGTGTCAGGAATCTTTGCCGTAATCATAAAGCAGCAGTTTCTGAACGCGTCCTCCCCGATCCTGGTAACAGAATCCGGAATCTCGACGCCGACAAGCCCCATATGGTCCCAGCCAAATCCGACTGTCCCGCTTCCGGCGCCGTTCTCACTCTCTGAGCCTCCTTTAATCACAGTGACAGGCTTTCCTGCCAGCTGTGAAGGAAAGACTATGTAGACCCAGGTCCCGCCCTTATAGCCAGTGATTTCCACATGATCGTCCATCACTTCATATGTCAGCAGGCTTTCATCATACTGGGTTCTTGCTTTCTCAAACAGCTCCGCGTCGCCGGACAGGGACTGAGTCTGGGCCGCCAGGTACCTTTTTGCGCCGACAGCAATATCATTTTCTTCTACAGAGCCAAGGAATTTTGCGGGATTATATATGGGGCTGAATTCCTTTTTCCTGCCGCATCCCCCGACCAGAATGCACAAAACAGACATGGTGAATGAAAGCGCCAG
>DEPS01000169.1 GCA_002358875.1 Lachnospiraceae bacterium UBA3386
TCTGAGAGAAATTTACGTTTAAATCGTAAGAATTGAGCTTGACACCGTATTTCTGGATTGTTGCACGAACATGCTCGGTAAGGTTTTTTTCAGTAATAAAAGATAAATTCCAGCTCATATCTGTTCCAGTGCCTCCTTTATTTTAGTCCCTACATCATATGCCAGGTTAACCGGGACGGCATTTCCGACCTGTTTATATTGTGATCCTACGCCGCCCATGAATTCCCAGTCATCAGGGAATGTCTGGCAACGAGCATTTTCGCGAACGGTGAACGGCCTGGCTTCAAGCGGATGGCATCTGTCCGTCTGCTTTTGGCTTGGTGAAGTCAGTACAGTGAGGGAAGGTTCGTCAAGGCTCATTCTTCGCAAGATTCCTGTACGACCTCCTCCCATATCCCAGCAGCTTTTCATATATTCCTTAGCAATTTTGGGATCTATATCTCTCCAGTAGCCGCCGGGAGGAACTAACTCAAAAATTTTTGTTTTATACTCAGAATATAGTGTTCCTTCGCTTTTTGGACAATCCAGTAATACATCCTTAAGCACAGGCTTATAATCATGCGGTTCAGGAAATTCAAAATGAATCTTTCCTGAAAGATCCTTGCGTATGCCTATAGTAATCAGACGCTCTCTCTTCTGCGGAACACCGAAATCCCATGCGTTCAGAACCTTTTTTTGGATATCATAACCAGCCTGCTCAAATATAGCTGTCATGGTTTTGTATGTTTTGCCATGATCATGGGACAAAAGTCCCCGTACATTCTCGAAGAGAAACATTTTCGGCTGAAGTTTCTCCAGGAAAGTGGCATAGTGATAGAAAAGTGTTCCCCTAGCATCCTCAAGCCCGAGTTTTTTTCCGGCATATGAGAACGCCTGGCAAGGAGCGCCACCGGATAATAAGTCCAAGTCGCCTTTTTTTATAGAAAAAAAATCCTCCAGGTCAAGCCGGGAGATTTTTGCTACATCCCCTTCTATCACGTTCCAATAAGGTCGGTTTCTTCTAAGTGTGGCACAGGCATCGGCGTCAAATTCATTTAATCCAATCGTGTGAAATCCTGCATTTTCGATTCCCAATGCGAGTCCGCCTGCGCCAGCAAACAACTCAATCGTAGTTAACATTAATAACCACTCCATTTCATCTAAAAATAATTACACCATGCCAGTAGTCAGCCTTTCCCAATGTCAAAATTAAACAAAGGCTTTACAATAATCATCGTTTTGCTTGCCTGGCGGGGCACATTTGTCTCTTTGGTAAAATTCGCGCCAATATTATAACATTTTTAATTAATGAGCTCAACAAATCAAAATTTAGTAGGACAGAGTACCAAGGAACCGCCAAGGAACCTGTATCAGGGGACTGCTATTTGAAAGAAAATACAGAAAGGCCGCTCTTCGAAGTACGAACAGTGGCCTTTCGATTCTCATTATGCTGTTTTCCTAGACTTTTTCATTCTGTTACGGTTTGTGGCTTCACGTCCCTTCGCCCTTATTGCCTCCAATTCCTCGGCGGCGATAGGATCCGTTTTAGCTCTCTCAATCAAATCAGCCAAAGTCGCGCTCCTTTTCGCAGTGCGTTTTCTGTTCGTTTCCGCCTTACATATGCGCATCTTCTCGGCGTACTCCGGATCATGAGCCATCCTTTCTTCACGGCGTCTTTTCATCTCGCGGTTCTTCTCCGCAGTTTTTTCTCTACGCTCTCTCAGCATGTCTGCGGCATGAGAATCTTTTAATGCAAGATCCTCTAGTTCTTTAATCGGCATTGTTCTCAATACATGATCTCTATGCCTGACTTCTTGCTTTGCTATGTATTCGGGATCATTATGCCGTTCTTCTTTTTTCTTTTGCCAGTATATGCGACCGGCCTCACGCTGCCGTTCCAGATAGCGTTGATATTTCGCGGCGGCTTCTGGATCTGTGCCGGCTGCTTCTTTTAGTTCGGAGATCTTGAATGCCCGTACAGTTGAGGCTCGTTTGCCTTTTGCCTGACGCTTTGCTTTTATCTCGGCATCGATGGCCGCTCGGCGCTCTTCCTCAGAGATTACAGGCGCATCCGAATTGAGGCATCCAATAAAGCTCAAGTATACATCAAGCTGTTGCTGACGGTATCTGCCTCTCCCTCCGGTAGCCGCATGAACTTCTACTTTATCCACCAACTCCCGAAGCATGGAATCTGTCAACTCGCTCATGTCCTTATACTTCTTTACTAAAGCAATGAATCGATCTACATCGGTTTTTCGGGGGGACTCTGCCTGGGTCGCCTGTTCCAGTTCAGATAAACGCTCTTCTAACTGGAGCTGTTCTCTGTCATACTGGTTCATAAGACGTCGGACCTGACGTTCAGGAAGGATTCCTTTAACTTGATTCTCATAGAGGCTTTGGATCAATATATCAAGCTCCTGAATCCGTTTTTTTACGTCTGCAAGTTCCTTCTTATCCTCTTTAGAGGCATGCTCTTGAGCGGATTCCCATTGCTGCATCAGTTGCCTAGCAAATGCGTCTTCGTCATCCAGGATGCAGGCAGATGCTTTCTGGAGCACTATTAGTATCGCGGATTCCAGATCGGAGGTCTTTACATAGTGGGAAGAGCACTTGTGATAAATGCTCCGGTAGTTTCCGCACTGGAAACTGCTGTCACTGTCATAGGTGAGTCCGTCTTTACGGTTGTACTTCTGTGGAGAGCTAAACCCCATTCTTGCGCCACAGTCGGCACAAAATATCATTCCCGATAGTCTGTGGGAGTATGTACCGTCCTTCACTCGTTTTGGATGCCTTTTGCGCAGCTTATTGGCAAGCGTCCACGTTTCGCGGTCGATAATCGGCTCATGTGTATCAGGGAATATCAGCAATTCATCCTCAGTAGCTTTTCGACGCTTTTTTGTCTTGAAGTTTTCACAGACAGTCTTGCCCAGGACAGTTTCTCCGAGGTACTCTCTGCGTTCAATGATATAGCCCACTGTAGTTTTGGTCCAGAGATACGGATCATGATAGGAGTGATTTCTGGACTCCATGCCTTCCTGCTGTTCCCAATAAGCGGAGGGTATCAGGACTTTTTCCGCAGTCAATGTTTCAGCTATAGTACCGACCGGCGTTCCTTCTGCCGCCATTTTAAAGATCCGGCGGACAACTTCCGCCGATTCCTCATCAATATGGAGCGTCTGTTTGTCTCCGGGCAGCCTTTTGTATCCATAGGGGATTGCTCCGCTGCATCGAAGGCCGCTTTCCATCCGATTCCTGAACACTGCTCGGATCTTCTTGCTCGTGTCCTTTGCATACCACTCATTCATTATATTCAAGAATGGCGTAAACTCGTTCTCCGTGGGATTGTCACTGTCAATATTGTTGTTGACTGCAATGAACCGGACACCTTTGTCTGGAAAAAGAATCTCTGTATAGAATCCCACCTGCAGGTAGTTTCTGCCGATTCGGGACATATCCTTGATGCAGATTATGCCTACATTGCCTGCCTTGACCTCTTCAAGAAGCGAATTAAAGCCTGGGCGGTTAAAGTTAGTTCCCGAATATCCATCGTCTGTAAAGTGTCGGATATTCCGGAATCCCTTTGCTTTGGCATAATCCTCCAAGTACTTCTTCTGATTTGTAATGCTGTTGGATTCACCCTGTTGCTCGTCATCTCTGGAGAGCCTTTCATATAATGCTGTAATCTTTTCCTTGTTATTCATTGTGGAATCTCCTTTCAAAACTGCTTGAGACAGAAGTAAAACCTTATCCTGAAAAGCTATGAGTTTTGGGGTATATTCCACATTATCTTAGGAAACAGAAACGTTCGGATCTGTGACCACAAACGATACCGGGTAGTCTGAGCTTTCGCACTGCATCAGGTTCGGCTTAACGTACCCCCTCGTTTTGCCGGAACCAGATCCGCCAATGACGATGACATTCTTATTGCGGGCGTATTTGGGTTTCTTCGGGCGGGAGCTCATAGTCAGCCGTTCCGTCTTTGTCAGCAGGATATTGTTTTCAAATACAGGGTCAATGAAAGGGGCTATGTCTTTTGGCGTCCCCCATCTTGCCGAGCCATACTCCTCCCCCTGTCGGAACTTTTTCGCATTGCTCTTTCTGTAATGAATAAACGCGTACAGCAGAGCCGCACCTGCAAGACCTGCAGCCATATCGACAAAATTCAGGCTTGGCAAAGGATTCCTGAAAGCGTACTGGTAATTCATCAGCACGGTCATGGACTTCTCGACCGCCGTATTGCCCCGGCAGTGCCGGTAAAGCCAGGAGCCTTTTTCCACGAAATAAAAAGAGAGGACATAGGGAACTGTCCTCAGGATCAATACGCCCATGCCCTCTTTTACTTTTTCCCTGGCTGCATCTCTGAACCTGCCAAAGAACTCCCTTGCTTTTTTCGTCACATGATTAGGCAGCTTTATTTTTCCCGGCACCTTCTTATTTCCTTTTCTTTTCATCTTTTTCTTCATTTAGTCCTGCACCAGCTGTCCGGCTTCAGCCTGAAAGTCTTTATCACAGTTGTCATAAGCAGTTACATGCCCCACAGCTGGCCTCGCCCATTTCTACAGGTTCCTGCCTTCATTTATAATGACGGCACTTGTTCTTTTTCGTGTGTCTTCTCGCGCTCTCTGTGTTTTGCCTTGCGCTGCTGGGCAATCACATTCTGCAGTTTTTTGCGTATGGAAGGCCTGGTCTTCCGATTCAGAGTAATCCCTGTATATTCCTGGAACGCGGCCTGCATGACGCTGACATCCCTTGCTTTGAAAAAGACCAGGTAGCGCGGTGGATCCTTTGACTTATCCTTCATAAGGCTGAACTGGATACTGTATTTTCGGGCGGTTTTCTCAAAGGACTTAATATTTTCATCAGATATCTCGATGTTGGACAGTTCACTCCCTTCTTCCACCATCTTCCGCAGGGATGTCTTCCCTGTCCGTTCCCCCGTCCCGGAATGAGAAGACTGGCTCCGGTCCCCCGATGTTCCCCTGTCATTTACTCTGTTCGAGGTGCGGCGCAGGAACATCTTCATGGCGTCTTTTAAGACCACCGCAGTAACCCTGGTACCGCGTATGATCAGTGATACGGTTTTTTCATTCATTTCCTCCTGCATCTGTCATCCTCCCGTCCATACTGGAATTGTTCGCATCGGGAAAAGAAGCTTTACTGTAAGCTTTTGAATGCTGGGCACCTTCCATCCTTGCATCCTGCTTCACATGGCCTGGGCGGGTCCTCTTCCCACCAGTCAGGTTCCTCTTTCTCCCGGGC
>DEPS01000046.1:0-2160 GCA_002358875.1 Lachnospiraceae bacterium UBA3386
CGGGGAACGGATGCGGTTCAAAACGCTGCATAAGATCTCCGATTTCAGAAAACGCTATGGCTATGATATGTGCGTCGGCTGCGGCCGCTGCGACATGATCTGTCCTGAGTACATCTCTTTCTCCGCCTGCATCAACAAGGTCAATAAAGCCGTGCAGGACGAGAAGGCAGCCGGCCTGAAAAAAGAAGGGGAGGTGAAATGATGGCGGACAGGACAAATACAAATGTGTCCATGAATATTAAGGACAACCCCTACGTGCCGTTTCCCTCCAGGATCCTGGAAGTGATCCGGCACACCCAGAAGGAATACACCTTCCGCATGGAATTTACGGGCGACGTAAAGCCCGGTCAGTTCTTTGAAGTCTCCATGCCCAAATACGGCGAGGCTCCGATCTCCGTCAGCGGCATCGGCGAAAACTTTGTGGATCTCACCATCCGTAAGGTCGGCCGGGTTACAAACGAAGTCTTTGAGCGCTATGCCGGCCAGAGCCTCCTGATGCGGGGCCCCTACGGCAACGGCTTTGACACCTCACTGTACGCGGAGGGAGAGGTAGTCGTCATCGCCGGCGGTACGGGCGTCTCCCCGGTCCGCGGCGTCATTGATGCTCTCGCCGATACCAAAGAGCCCAGGGACAAACATGTCATCGTCGGCTTCCGCAGCCCCGGCGACATGCTCTTCAGGGACGACCTGAAGAGATGGGACGAAAAGCTTGATCTCATTCTCACTGTAGACGGAGCCCCCGAAGGATACGAGGGCAACATCGGCCTGGTCACGAAATTTATTCCGGACCTTCCCATCCGTGAGGTCGAAAAGGCACAGGCGGTCGTTGTCGGCCCGCCCCCCATGATGCGCTTTTCTGTCATGGGCCTTCTTCAGAAGGGCTTTAAAGAAGAAAACATCTGGGTCTCCCAGGAGCGGAAAATGTGCTGCGGCCTCGGCAAGTGCGGACACTGCCGCGTCGGAGACAAATATATCTGTCTCGACGGCCCTGTCTTCAACTATACCGTCAGCAAGGACATGATCGACTGATGATGCTTCGATTTATGTTATCTGCTGGTCAGCATAGATGTGCTTTTACCGCTCCTGCGGGCGGAGAAAAGAGGAAAATACATGGGAATTGATGTCAATTTAAAAAAGCTTAAAAAGAACGCCTTCCGCTATTCTAAAGTGCGCGGCGAGACGGCCTCCCGTGTCCGCATACCCGGCGGCGTAATCGGGGCCAAAGCTATGGTGCGGGTAACGGAGATCGCTGAAAAATACGGCAACGGGACTATTTTCATCACCAACCGCCAGGGCGTCGAGATCCCGGGCATAAAGCTCGAGGACATGGACGCCGTCAACAAAGAACTGCAGCTCATCATCGACGAGTCCGGCGTCAACCAGGAGGTGCGCGAGGGCGGCTATCCCGCAGCAGGCACCCGCAACGTCGTCGCCTGCCCCGGCAAGCGCCTGTGCCCCTTCGGCTGCTACGATACGACCGAATTCGCACGGAAGATGGACAAGCTCATCTTCCCCAACAACCTTCACATGAAAGTCGCCTTTACAGGCTGCTCCAACGACTGCGGCAAGGTCCGCATGAACGACTTCGGCATCATCGGAATGACCGAGCCCCAGTATGACCCCGACCGCTGCGTCGGCTGCGAGCAGTGTGTAAAATACTGCAACAAACGCTCTGTCGGCGCCCTCAAGGTCGTAAACGGCAAGATCGAGCGCGACACCAACCTCTGCATCGGCTGCGGCGTCTGCGTCACATACTGCCCGACACGCGCATGGACCAGAAGCAAAGAACACTACTTCCGCCTGGTCCTGCTGGGCCGCACCGGCAAGCAGAACCCCCGCCTTGCCGAAGACTTCATCAAATGGGCAGACGAGGAGAGCATCCTCAAGATCGTCAAAAACTGCTACGCCTTCGCAGAAGAGTACATCGACAAAGAAGCTATCGAAGGCAAAGAACACATCGGCTACATCGTAGACCGCGCCGGCTTTGAGACCTTCCTCAAATACGTCATGGAAGGCGTCGAACTTCCCGACAAAGCCGAAGTCGCCACCCGCATCTACTGGGGCGGCAAGAGATACGACAGAAGCAACAACCTGAAATAAGACGTTACCATGCGCCTGAAATCGCAGACAAAAGCCCGGCGAAGCGTGCTTGCACGCGGA
>DEPS01000046.1:2212-7199 GCA_002358875.1 Lachnospiraceae bacterium UBA3386
TTTTGTCTGCGATTTCGACGGCGTAAGCCGTCACTCCCCACATGAGCAAAATGCGAGCAGCGAAGCAGCGAGCATTTTGCGAATGCGGGGAGAAAGGCGCATGGGAAAGAGTAGGAAAGGCGAAGCGTGCTTGCACGCGGAGCCGGGCTTTTGTCTGCGATTTCGACGGCGGGTGGAACAGGGGGACGGTTCCTCGTTTCATTTGGTGATTGGATATTTACAAAATCCAATCAATTGGTTATACTAATGATAGAAAATATAAAATTTCACATCACCGATTCGATAGGGGATTTCAGCATTGAAAGCAGCTCACAAAGACATAGAACAGTATCTTCTCGAGGTGAAAGAGGCTGTAAAGAATAATAATTACCGGATTGACAGGAACGCCAGACGGCAGGGTAACATAAATCTGTTTCTGGATTACGTAATAGATGAAGCGAAAGCAAAGGAAATATTACTTAGTCTGACAGTAATGGATTTTTCGGAGATTTTGCAGAATGAGCATAAAGGTTTTGAGCATGAAAAATTGTATGTATTTGGTAAGGATGTCGTTCTTTTGGAAAGAAACGGGACAGATAAAAAGAAGGTTTCCCTGTATATCAAGTTTAATAAGCTGGAGAACAGCTTTGTGATCGTGATCTCGTTTCATGTGCAGAAGTATCCGCTTACATACTATTTTAAATAATCAGGAAAAAAATCGGAGGCAGCCATCATGACAGAGAAGGGAAGAAGAGATTTCTGCATCGAGTGCAGGAAAGAGACAGAATTTTTTTTACAAAAAAAAGACATCATAAAGAATATCAGGGATAAGCAATATAAATTTGCAATCACAGTGGCGGTTTGTGCCGAGTGCGGGGAGGAAATGAGTATTCCGGGTCTTATCGATATGAACGTTCAGGAGATCGATAAGCAGTATAGAGAAGCGGAAGGACTTGTGTCGATAGATGACATTGAAAAGCTTATGAAGATCTATAAGATCGGTAAAGCTCCGCTGTCTCTTGCCCTTGGATTTGGAGAGGTGACAATACCAAGATATCTGGAAGGACAGGTGCCTTCAAAAGAATACTCAGATATAATGAGAGCTGCACTTACATCTCCCGTATACATGAAGAAGAAACTGGTGGAAAACAGGGTGAAGCTGACGGATGCGGCATACAAAAAGGCAAAGTTGGCGGCTGACAGCATGGAAAGTCTTTTTTCTGTTTCAGAAAAGATGCTTAGAGTGATCGCATATGTCTTTGAGAAACTGGAGGAAGTAACGCCTCTTATGCTGCAGAAGCTTCTTTATTTCATTCAGGGAGTATATTCCGCTTTGTATGGAAGACCAATTTTTAAAGAAGACTGCAGGGCGTGGGTGCATGGTCCTGTATATCCGGAAGTGTATGAACTGTTCCGGGATTTCAAATATAATCCGATTGATGATGCACGGTTTGCGCTGCTTGAAGGAACGGAAGATGCATTGACAGAGGAAGAGAAAAATGTTATCGATCTCGTAGTCAACACTTTTGGTATGTATGGTGGAAAGGTTTTGGAGCGGATCACGCATAATGAGGATCCCTGGAAGGAAGCCAGAAAAGGGTACGGTGACAGTATTCCGTCGAACGAGCTTTTGTCGAAAGACCGCATTATGAGATACTATAAAGCTATTAACCAAAAGTACAGAATAGGTACGGAAGAAGGACTTAAGAAATATATTAATGAAATGCTGGATAAAGCATCGTAACAGGGGACGGTTCCTTGTTCCATCTGACTTGGTGCCGGGAGTTAAGAAAACTCTTCATGCGGCAGACAGCAGAGTGAAACGAGGAACCGTCCCCCTGTTCCACAAAGTGAAACGAGGAACCGTCCCCTGTTCCATCAGGCATCTGAGCGGGCAAAGGAATTGCGCATTTTGTTGCTTGTCTCAAGCAGCACTTTTCCGAGGGTGTCGGAGGTCTTTTCACGTACCATGGCTGCGATCTCCTCGTTCGCGGAGATGATAAGAGACGCAATGTTGTCAGCTTTATCGTCAGCATTTTTCTTCGCTGCTGCCGCACTGACTTCACGGTCGTATTTTTTCAGTAATTCGTGTGCCTTTGACATGACGGCAATCTGGTAGCGCTCGATATGGATAATGTTAACCGCGTACTGTGCATCTGCAAGGGCGGCGATCAGGCGGCAGTTCCAGTAAAAGCTTTCTGTGTCGACCTGCTTGTCGGTCGTGGACAGGTAGGCGGGAACCCGGTCCGTGTTGGGATAAAAGGGCACAAAGGTGTTGTAAACATTCGATCCGAAGGTAAGCCATTCCACGGCGCAGATCTCTGCCGGCACGTAAGGGCGGAGCTGTAAGAGGGCCAGAAAGTCTGTCCTGTTGACGCCGATGCAGCGGAAATCTCCCCGCGGGGAATTGGCCAAATGGCTATAGGGATCGTAGGGCGTACCCTGGAAATGGCTGGAGAGAATATACTTTACATCCTCCACCGTGATCTTTTTTTCAGGAACCATGCTCCAGGGGAGATCGTCATCCATCGGCCTGTAGCTGCGGAGCAGCCCATAGCTGTTCCCTGCACCGGCTGAAGTGTTTCCTCCGTCTTGTCTTACGCTGTTCTGAAGGCCGAAAAAACCACCCCTGCCGTCCCAGTCCGCGCTGTGGGGATTGAAATAGCGGCACATATACCAGGCGCGGGGAGTGTTGTAAATGTGGTCCGAGTCGCTGTGGGTGCCGAAGGCATCTCTGGGGTTAAAGGTTTTGAGATGAAAGGTTTTACTTTTTCCACTCGTGCATTCCTGATCTGCGGCAGCTGATTCCGCAATTTTCTGATTCATTGTCAGATCCAGATGATTTTCCGCTATAAATTCACGAAGATCTTTGGAGCACAGGTAATTTCTTCCTTCTCCCAGGGCGTCCTCCAGGTCAAAAAAGTCGATGCCGGATTGATTGGGCATGACCACATATTGATCATCCGGAACGCGGCGGGCGATCCAGTGATGGCCGCCGAAGGTCTCCATCCACCAGATTTCATTGACATCCGCGAAGGCAATGCCGTTCATCTCATAGGTGCCGTATTTTTCCAGGAGCTCCGCTGTCCTCAGGACGCCCTCGCGGGCGCTGCGGATATAGGGAAGGACGATGGTCGGATAGTCCTCTTCACCGATTCCGCCCGGAATTTCTGCTCTGTCACCTTCTGCCTTCTGAAGCACCACGAGCGGATCCGCACCAAGGACTCTTTCGTTGGACTCGATGGTTTCGGTGGCAGTCATGGCGACATTTGCCTCGTTCACTCCTGCGCCCGCCCACAGGCCTTCTCCCTCCAGGGCGTTGGGCACGGAGGAATAGCGCATGGGATCGTCAGGAAGCTCGATCTGTACATGACTGATGACCGACCGGTATAGGCGGGGCTGCTCATCAGGCGATACGATCGCCAGCTTCTTGGGAGTATAGCTTCCCGCGGGCGAGTCGTCATTGCGCGCGATCATCGTGGATCCGTCATAGCTTGCTTTTTTTCCTACCAGGATCGTTGTACATGCCATTTTCTGTCTTTCCTTTCCTGAAGTAATTTTTTTGTCTGTACGACTGCGGGAGCAAGAGCCCTCCAACCGTACAGTTGGAATTTTATTTTTGCCTGTACGACTGCGGGAGCAAGAGCCCTCCAACCGTACAGTTAGAATTATTTTTTGCCTGCACGACTGCAGGAGCGAAAGCCCTCTGTTTCGGTCGTACAGGCAGATTTTTTTATCTCGACTGCAGATCAGCCTGCAAGCCGGCCGGAATTTTTAAACGTGGCTGCTGATAAGGGTCATTTTTCCGGCGGCACGGATCACTCCCTCTATGGCAGGGACGAAGACGCTCTCTCCGGCAGAGATGTTCATTGTCTGTCCCTTGAAATCGAGCCTTCCGGATCCCTGCATGCAGACGATGGAGGCAAAGTCCGCGTCGGAAGAGGGGATCTCCATCTCTGTCTCGATCTCATAGACTATGGACTCGAAATATTTGCAGCGGCAGATGGTCGTTCCGCGTCCGTCCCGCCTGGTCTCCGGTATTTCGGGGACATATTTACGGCGGTTCATGACATCAAGTGCTTTTTTCAGATGGAGCTCACGGGTGTTGCCGAATTTATCGCGGCGGTTGTAGTCATAGAGTCTGTAGGTGCAGTTCGAGCTCTGCTGGATCTCGCAGATCAGATTGCCGGCACCGATGGCATGGACGGTTCCCGCGGGAATAAAATAAACATCTCCGGGCTTAGTCGGGAAAAAGTTCAGGACCTCGAGAATGGTGTCATCGGCGATCCTCTGCTCCACCTCCTGTGCGGAGACGTCGCGGGAGAAGCCCACATACAGACCTGCTCCGGGCTGAGAGTCCATCACGTACCACATCTCGTTTTTGCCGTACTGATTCTCGTTCGCTAGAGCATAGTCGTCGTCCGGGTGCACCTGGACGGAAAGGTTGTCGCGGGCGTCGATGAGCTTTACGAGCAGGGGAAAATTCTGGAGAGGAGAGCATTTCCAGCCCAGGATGCCGCGCCCGGCGCCTGCCAGATAATCCGGAAAATACATGCCATGGTATTTGCCGCTGGCCAGAACGCTGGGGCCGTCCTGATGGGCGGACAGCATCCATGCTTCTGCCAGGACGTCGTAATCGCAGTCCATCCCGTACTGGTCGCGAAGGCGGGTACCGCCCCAGAGGTAGTCCTTGAAGGCGGGCCTGAGCTTCATCAGGGGCTCCGTCTCATAGAGGACGGCGGGCGGCAGAAGGCTGCGCCCGGGCGCTCCGACAGCGTCCTTTCCATGCGTGACGTCCCCGACTGCCGTTTCGATGAATACCAGCGTCTCTCCGGAAACNNGCCTCGATCTGATGCGCGGTGCCCGCCCGGATGTCCACGGAAGCGCCGGGGGCATACTCGAACTCTCCAGAGACCGTATCCGCATCCGGGGCCGCCATGCTCCCCACGGTATCCGTCTTTTGAGGATCCTTCTTTTGCGGATCCGTCTTTTGCGGATCCTTCTGCAG
>DEPS01000046.1:7251-8676 GCA_002358875.1 Lachnospiraceae bacterium UBA3386
AGGATCCGGGCCCTGCCTGAGACGATCGTCAGATTCTCGCTCCTTGCGGCATGCGTGTGCAGGGGAATCCGGCTTCCGGCCGGGACGCTGACGCGGCGCACACGGTATCCTTCACCTTCCTGCAGCTCGATATAGCTGCCCCAGGGGCGGTAAAAGGTCCTTCCCTGCTGCGCCGAAAGCTCCGGCTGGTCCTGCAGGATCTGCCTTATTTCAGAGGATCTGCCTGCGCGGCTGATGTAGAGGACGTCCGGAGTGTTCGTGACGATCAGGTTGTCCGCCCCGTTCACGATGACCGCCTGGCCGGGCGAGCGGTTGATCACACTGGTCCGGAAGGAATCACGCAGCACGACAGTGCCCTCAGCGCTCATTTCCGTATTGGAAATGTCCTCAAGAGTGTCAATCTGGCTCCAGAGGAAGGAGCCGCGCACCGCCTTCAGGCCCGAAAGCTGCGGCAGGAGTCCCCCTGCCAGCTCCGCCTCCTTCGCGGGAAGAAGGTACTGCTCCGCCTTTTTCGAATAAAAGGTGTCGCTTCTGGACATTCCGTCGTACCAGCCTGTCTCCCAGAGAGCATAATTCCTTCCGCTTCCTTCAATGGGAAAGACCGCCTCGTCCCCGGCCCCCTGCCTGCAGGAAAAAGCCTTCTCGACTGCGGTGAAAACATCCGGCATCTGAGTGCGCACAGCATGCAGAAAAACACCGGCCCGGCACAGTAAAAGACCCAGGTTCCGGTATACGCAGGTCCTTGACATGTCGATCGCGCTGATCCTGTCCGCGCCGGGCTTTTCCAGATACTGTCCCACGTCTCCCCGGGCGTTGATGTCCAGCACATATCCATAGCGGCTGTCCATTTTTTCCTCACGGAGTGTAAAGAGAGTAAGCCTGTCCTGCGCCGCGTACTGCTTGGCCCGCATGACACAGTCCTTGTAGGACAATTCCTCCGTCCCTATGTTGGGGCGCTTGGCGATCACGTGGTCGCACGGCATGATAAACATATACTCGGAAGGGTTCTCCTCCATGCAGACCAGAGCGAGCGCCTGCAGGATCCCGTGCGTGTCCTCCTCCAGGACACAGCGAAAGGGCGTCCCCTGGAAAGCCCGCATCTGCCGTTCCACCAGAAAACGGTAGGAAGCATTTGTTACAATGATAAACTCCTCACAAAAAGGCAGGTTCCGTGATACAGTCTCCTGAAAAAGAGAATGATTCTTCTGGATCTCAACAAACTGCTTGGGGTATTTTTCTCTCGAGAGAGGCCACAGCCGCTCCCCTTTACCGCCTGCAAGAATAACACACTTCATTTTTTGCTCCTTATCTGCACTGGGTTATTGCCGAATAACAACATTATACTCTTTAACCGACTGCACAGCAATCCATATCAGCTGGTGAAACAGAGGGACGGTTCCTTGTTCCATAGGTGGGTGAAACAGG
>DEPS01000046.1:8745-18388 GCA_002358875.1 Lachnospiraceae bacterium UBA3386
AGGGGGACGGTTCCTCGTTCCACGGGTGAAACAAGGGGACGGTTCCTTGTTCCACAGGTGGACCAGTGGGAAGGTGAAATGGGGACGGTTCCTTGTTCCGGTTTTGGAATGAGGAACCGTCCCCCTGGTCCGCCCGGAAGACCCGGAGTGGAACGAGGAACCGTCCCCTGGTCCGCCTCGGAATGTAAAATATCTTGCCCTAACGCTTTTCCGGCATTATAATTGGTATTGAAGTTGTGGAAAGTTGTGGAAGATATTTTGAGTTGTGGAAGGTTGTGAAAGAAACAAAAGGCTGTGGAGAGTTGTGGAACGGATGAGAAAAAATAATCCCTTTTCCCTTTCTTTCGGGAAGGAACCTGTCAGTTACATTTCCCGTGATTTTCAGAATGATGAAATCCTGGACAGCTTTGATTCGGATAATCCCTCCTATCAGGTCTGCATGATCACGGGAGTAAGAGGATCTGGAAAAACTGTAGCAATGTCTGCCATTGCCAATGAACTGGCAAGAGACAGGCGGTGGATCGTCGTCAATCTCAATCCGGAGAGGGATATGCTTCATACTTTTGCTGCAGAACTGAGCAATCGGAAAGAGCTGTTCGAACTCTTCAGGGACGCGAAGATCAATTTGTCTTTTCTGGGACTTGGACTGGAAATCGACGGCGAGCCTCCGGTCACAGATTATGTCGTTGCGCTGCGGAGGATGCTGGAAAAACTGACAAAAAGCGGGAAGAGGATCCTTATTACGATTGATGAAGTTTCTTTGAATCAGCAGATCTGTGAGTTTGCAAGCCAGTTTCAGATTTTTATGAGGGAAAACCTCAATGTGTTTCTGATCATGACGGGACTTTATGAGAATATATATGAACTGCAGAATGAAAAGACTCTCACTTTTCTGTTCCGTGCGCCCAAGGTGGAACTAAAGCCTCTGAGCATTCCGCTGATCACTCAGAAATACAGAGAAATATTTGGCATGCAGGAAGAGCAGGCCCTGCAGATGGCCAAAACTACAATGGGATATCCCTTTGCGTTCCAGGTGCTGGGATATCTCCAGTGGAGAGAGGGAGGCTGCAGGCCGTTGGAGGATTTGCTGCCTCAATTCGATACTTACCTCGAGGATTATGTTTACGAAAAAATCTGGAGTGAGCTTTCCAGAAGAGATAAAGAGGCTGCGGCAGCTATGTGCGGGGCTTCTTCCACGAAGGTGGAGACAATACGGGAGCGGCTCAAAATGACCTCCAACAGCTTTGCTACTTACAAAAAGAGGCTGACGAAAAAGGGGATTATCCAGTCAGTGGACTACGGATGGCTTGCCTTTACGCTGCCCAGGTTCAGTGAATTTATTATGCGGCAGGAGGCATAGGATGGCAGGAGCAGAAAAAACAGTGCGTTTTGCCGCGGTCTGCGGCATAAAAAACAGCGGGAAAACGACTCTGATGGAGGGGATCCTCCGCACGCTGGATGCCCGCGGCCTGAAGATGGCAGTGATTAAGCACGACGGGCACGAGTTTGAATGCGATATTCCGGGAACGGACAGCTGGCGTTTCGTCGAAGCGGGCGCCTGTGGGGCGGCGGTCTTTTCACGGGGCCAGATCTTCGTGCGCAAAACAGGGACTTTTCCGGGGACAGACGAAGGGAAGGGAGCGATCGGGATCCTGAATGATCTGGCTTCCATGTTTCCCGAGACGGACGTGATCCTGGCGGAGGGGCTGAAGGGCCTTCCGGTCCCCAAGGTCGAAGTGGTCCGGAGCGCAGTTTCACAAAAGCCTGCCTCAAACCCGCAAGGCCGTTTTCTGGTCGTCTCCGACCTTCCTGAAGAGCAGATCGGGGAGAGGACCCTTCCTTTTGACGACCTGGAAGGCATCACGGATGCCATTTTGGAGAATGTAAAAGAATTAAGGGAATCAGATCACGTCATTAAATCAGGAAGGACAGATACTTTGGAAAAAGATTTTACCCATTTTGACGAGGGCGGAAGAGCAAGGATGGTCAATGTGGGCGACAAGGAAGTGACCACAAGGACCGCTGTGGCGGAGGGGCAGGTGCTTTTGAATCCGCAGACCTTTTCGCTGATCAAAAGCGGGGGAATGAAAAAAGGGGATGTTCTGGGGGCGGCGCAGATTGCGGGCATCATGGGGGCAAAGAGGACTCCTGACCTGATCCCCATGTGCCACCCGCTCATTCTGGACGGCATCAGGCTTGAGCTTTCTCTGAATGAAGACGACTGTGCGGTGGATATCAGGGCACAGGTCTCCTGCCAGGGCAGGACCGGTGTCGAGATGGAGGCACTCACAGCGGTCTCGACGGCGGCCCTGACTGTCTATGACATGTGCAAGGCGGTTCAGCGGGATATGGAGATCACCGGGATCCGGCTGGTGGAAAAGACCGGCGGCGTACACGGGGATTATCTGCGCGGATGATTGAAAAGATGCCTTTTTTGCAATGCCCTGTAATCCCATCTCGCTCCAGCGAAACCTTTTATACTTCCCGTGGGCTGCTGTTTTCCAATTCTTAGAAGATCAGCCGGACAGGAGAGCAGCCGGGCGAGATTGTGATTGACCGGAAAGAAAAGATGACCGAAGCATCCGGGAGAAAAATTATGGACAAACGAAATTGCGAAGAAAAGTCCGCGGGCACAGCTGACTGCTGCGCTGTTCTTTTACGGGGCGGAAAAAGCCGCCGCATGGGGACGGATAAGGCACTGCTGCCGTGGAAGGACGGCAGGACCTTTCTGCAGGCGGTCGCGGAGCAGATGGATATCTTTCCGGAAAAATATCTCTCGGTCAGTGCAGATTACAATGGATCGGAGTCCGGGTCCGTCAGCCACGAGGCCGGGTGCTTCTTTGAACATAGTCTGTCTCCTGACTGGATCCTCCTGCCGGACCGGATTGCGGACTGCGGCCCCATGGGCGGCATCTGGACAGCTTTATCAGCCTGCCGCGCGCAGTGGGCGCTTGTCGCCTCCTGCGATATCCCTGCGGTGCAAAGAGAGCTGTTTTACCTGCTGTTAAAGGAGCGCGAGGCGGGAGATTATGACATGATCTTTCCTGTGACGCCGGAAGGCAGGATACATTTTACCTGTGCCCTCTATAAAAAGACGGCCGCGCCGATTCTGGAGCGGCAGATCCGGAAGGGTGATTACCGCCTGCGGAGCCTTTTGCCCCTCTGCAGCAGCAGGTCTGTAGCGGTGGAGGATCCTTCGATGGTCAGGATGCTGTCAAATGTCAATACAAAAGAGGAGCTGCAGAGGCTGGAACAGGGGGACGGTTCCTCGTTCCGCTCCTGGTTCTGCCGCTAAAGGATGTACCACGCCACAGACGGACGGATTTTGAACCGGGGAACCGTCCCCTGTTCCATATGAGGAAAACTGAAAACGATGCAGAAAAAACAGATATACTGTACCCAGTGCGGGGCTGTGATCCCGCCGGGAGAGGCAAGGTGCCAATATTGCGGGTCTTCCTACGCGCCTGAGGCGGAAAATGAATATATGCGCAGGCTCGACCAGGTGCGCAGGGATCTCGAAAAGGTTGGAAACGTCGGGGCGGAGACGTCCAGAACAGAGAGCGGGAGAGTCCGCAGACGCGTGCTGCGGATCCTGGTGACTATACTGGTCCTGTCGGCAGCCGTCTACGGTCTTTTCCTGTATCAGCAGAGGAGGGGGAATATCGACAGGCGCAGGGAGTATGCCTGGAGGGCGGAAAACCTGCCCGAGCTTGACCGCCTCTATGAGGAAGGTGACTATGAAGCTCTGATGCAGGCCTGGCACAAAGCGCAGGAGGATGGATACTCCCTCTATGACTGGGAGCATACTGCTTTCTGTGAATTTTATGAGGCGGCCGCCTTCGCCGGGGAAACCCTGCGGATGCGGGAAAAAGGTCTGTTCCAGGAGGACGACGCCGTCATGCTCCTGTATGATGAACTGTGCTTCAGGGGACTGACTTTCAGAAAAGGGATTCCATCAGAAGACCAAAAGGCCATCAGGGAGCTGATCAGACCTTTCGAGGACGATCTTACTGTGATTTTTCATGCTTCCGGGGAGGAGCTTGACGCCTTTGACCAGGAACTGGACAGGTATGGAGGTTATCCGGTTTATGATTCCTGCAGGGCATATGTTCAGAAGCATCCGGAGATTCTGCGGGAGAAGTGATGTTGAAAAATCGCGCTGATGCGCCGATTTTTTAAACTTGAATCGGTGCCGCTTGCGTGTCACGCGCTTCGTTGATCCCGTCGTCGTTTTTTGGCTTCATCGAATGCATTGCATTCGAGAAAACGCCTCGGGTGCCTTCGCGCTGATGCGATGCGGCAGGAGTAAGAAAATGAAATGTAAAAACTGCGGCGGTGAGATCCGCCTGGAAGATATGTACTGCCCCTACTGCGGAAGTCCAAACGAAGAGGCTCAAAAGCATGCCCGCGACATGCAGCAGTACAGGCAGGAGTTTCAGAAGACAAAAGAGGATGTCATCGAACGGGCCGGCAGGCAGACAAAGAGGGCGGTCCGCTTTGCCGCTGCAGCCCTCCTTCTGGCGGCGATCGGCGTAAACATTTTCCTGCAGGTAAGCAGTTATTCCCTGATCCGTTCCATAAAACAGTCTGGTCAGAAAAAAAATGCCCCTGTGTACAGGGCAAGGATAGAGGAATATCTGGAGGCGGAGGACTATCTGGGGTTTTCCTCTTACTGTTCGAATCTGAATCTCTCCATGTATGACCGTCCCTTCGAGGAATATTATGTCACATACCGCGTTGCGACCGCCTATCGCTATGCAGTCACGGAGATCATGCAGCTGATCAATCACAGCCGCTATCAGGGGGTCGATCACAGTATCAAATATACCTCTGAATATCTGCAGGATTTCTATGAGGCCCTGGATCCGGAAAAATATTCCTATAACAGCAATTATAATACTTTGGCCGCGCAGGAGCACCTGGATAAAATGACCCGATCCATCGAGGCCCTGTGCGTCGCCTATCTTTCCATGACGCCCGAGGAGGCACGGAGTCTGGGCAGCATTTCCAGGGGCAAAAGGATAATTCTGATTGAAGAGGGTCTCAGGCAATACGAGGAAGCCGGGGCACAGGAGGAAGAAACTGCAGCTGCCGGTACTGTGCAGGCAGCAGAAAGTGTGGAGGCTGAACAGGCGGCGCAGACAGCCGGGACTGCAGACGCAGCACAGACAGCAGAGACAACGGAGGCTGAACAGGCGGCGCAGACTGCCGGGACTGCAGGTGCAGCGGAGACAGTAGAGACTGAGCAGGCAGCGCAGACAGCGGGAACCGGGCAGCCCGGGGAGTGATCCCGGGTCTTGCAGCGAGAGCTTTGCGAATGCGGGGCAATCAATGGGTTGGTTTTTGCTACAGGGATTCACAAAAGGGCAAGCTGTTTGTGAATCCGTTTCAGCGGGAGGAGCTGTATGCGTAAAAAAGGACGTTTTTCTATTCTCAATCTTCTTATCATTCTGCTCAGCATTATTCTGGCCTGTTCGATCATGATCACGATCTTTGTCTTCAGGGACTCCGGTTCAAACTATTTTTTCAGCGAGTCTTCGCTTTATTATTCCCTGAAGGACAGGGAGTACTCTGCCCTTGCGCGCAGGTACTATGATAATTATATCGGGAATGAAGAGGACCCCCGCGCGAAAAATGTGAAAGAATATTACGCGGTGGGAGAATATTTTGAGAAGGCATTTTTTGCAAATGCCTGGAAAAAGGCACAGGATCCAGTCCTGGAGGAAAGGTACCGGCGCCAGATGGAGGAGATTGAACCGCAGATGGGGGAGTTTTCCGGTGAAAAGAAGCAGATTCTGAAGCTGTTTCCGGACCTGGAATGAATCCGGTTTAATCATTTCATATGAAACACGGGGGATGCGTTAAGTCCATTAGACCCAAAAAGTCTGTATGTCAGTATTCCGGCCGGGAAGACCGCCGGAACAGAGGAAAAATATCGGCAAAAAAAACACCGTAATAGAGAGAAAGGCAGAACAGGATATGACAAACAGGGAGAGAAGGGACAGCGAAATGCTGTATATCACAGATGATTCGGTCATGGAAGAGCAGGCCGTCGCCCGCCGACTCTGCCAGAAGCTCAATACCATGGACCGTTCCGATTTCAAGGGCCTGAAGGCAGTCGTCAAGGAGCTTCTGGGAAAATCGGACGACGCCTGGATCAATCCACCGTTTTACTGTGACTACGGGAAGAACATCGAGGTCGGCAGGAATTTTTTTGCCAATTACAATTGCACCATTCTCGATGTCGCAAAGGTGGTGATCGGCGACAACTGCCAGATCGCCCCCAACGTCTCGATTTATACGGCAGGGCACCCGGTCCACCCCGCCGCGCGCAATACCATGTATGAATACGGCATCAGTATCACGATCGGCGATAATGTCTGGATCGGCGGCAATGTTGTCATCTGCCCCGGCATCAGAATCGGTGACAATGTGGTGATCGGCGCGGGCAGTGTCGTGACCCGGGACATCCCCGCCTGGAGCCTTGCCGCCGGCAATCCCTGCAGGGTCATCCGCAGGATCACGGAAGAGGATCGATACACCTTCTTCAAAGGGATTCCCGTCGACGAAGAAGCCAAAGCCCATATGCAGCGCATATGGGAGGAAAATGCGGATCCCGTGAAGTATCCGGGATAAAGAAATTATCCCGGACAAAAAGTACCCCGAACAAAAATTCATTTCGGATAAAAAATATCCCGGATAAAGAAGTATACTGATAAGACTGGCTAAGGAAAAAACGCCGGAACTGATGAAATCCGGTGAAACAGAAGAGATACGCCAGCGGATGACGGGCGAATAACAGGTATGACAGGCGTAAATTATAATCAAAAAAGGCGGGCGGCATGAAATACATTTATCTCGTGAACAGATTTTATTTTGGGAAAAAAACAGACGGGCTCATCCGGAAGCTGGAAAAAGTGTCCAAGGCGATGGGACGGGATTTCGAGATCGATGTCTGTGAGACAATGGCGGAGGCGGATGCTGTCAGGGACAAGTATAAGGACACGGAATATGTCATCACTGCCATCGGAGGCGACGGAACGATCAACCATCTGGTGAACGCCCTTGCGGGGACCAGAAACATACTTTCCTTCATTCCCTGCGGGACAGGAAACGATTTTTACCGGACCTGCCTTGAGAGCCTGGATGACGGGATCCACAGGATCGATCTGGTCCGCGTCAATGACCGGTACTTTATCAATACAATCTGCTTCGGGATAGACGCAGATATAGCCAATGATGAGCGGTTTATCCACAATCTCCTGATCCCTAAGCCGCTTCGTTTTCATGCGGCGGCATTTTTCCATTTCCTGGGTCACAGAAAAGGACGCAGGATGAAAATCTTCTGGGAGGGCGGAGCAGCTGAAAAAAACAGCGGGGCGGTCAAAAAGGAATGTGTGACGGTCGTCGCCGCGAACGGCCGCTACTACGGCGGCGGATACAAGGTATCGCCTGGAAGCAGGCTTGATGACGGACAGATGGAATTGTACATCGTAGACCAGGTGGACAGAATCCGGATGGCCCGCATCATCCTTTCCATGAAAAATGCCGGACATCTTCAAAATCCCGCCCTTCAAAAGATCGAGGCGAAAAAAGCCCTCATCAGGGCACCGCGGCCGTTTTACGCAAATATCGACGGGGAACCGATCTGCTCGGATCGTTTCGAGCTGGAGGTGATTCCCGGAGGAATCAGGCTTTTGCTTGACAGGGGATTTCTCGACAGGCTCCGCGCCTGCCGCTTTTGATTTTGCCGTGCAGGCGTTACATGTTAACACCCTCGATAGGGCGTGGACAGTAACACAAAGAGGCAAGTTGGCTGAAAGGGTCACGAAAAACGGGTGGCATAGACCATCCGTTTTTTATATAATCAAGAGAAAGGATGGGAACAGGAGGGAGCGGTACGTGAAGAAGATCGGAATAGGATATGAAAACTATAAAGAGTTCATAGACGGCAACATGTATTACATAGATAAAACTCTGCTTATAAGAGATCTTGTTGAACGTGGCGGGAAAGTTACGCTCTTTACGCGCCCCAGGCGCTTCGGCAAGACCCTGGCGCTTTCCATGCTCCGGACTTTTTTCGAAAAGGAATATGATTTTCATGGAAACGTTGTGGACAACCGCAGGTATTTTGAGGGAAAGAAAATCATGGACGCCCCGGACGAGATACTATCCATGATGGGGCGATATCCCGTCATCAAACTGTCCCTGAAGTCGGCGAAGCAGCCTGACTACAGAGAGGCTGTACTTCAGCTCAGAGACGAGATTGTGTCTGAGTTCGACCGGCATAGTTACCTTCAGGATTCGGATAAACTGACGAAAGCAGATGCGAGCCGTTTCAATGACCTGTCTGTTCCAAAAAGCAGGGATGAAATCAAAGGGGAGGATGAGTTTAAAGCAGAGATTGGCCGTTATGCTACCGCATTGAAAACACTTTCCATATGCCTGAAAAAGTACCATGGCGAAAATGTCATCGTCTTCATAGATGAGTATGATATACCGCTTGAGAACGCTTTTTATAAAGGCTTCTATGATGAAATGGTCGATTTTATCCGTTCCCTGTTCGAATCCGTTTTAAAGACAAATGATGCGCTGCAGTTCGGGGTAGTCACGGGCTGCCTCAGGATCAGCAGGGAAAGTATATTTACCGGACTCAATCATCTCGACATCAGTTCTGTGTACAGCAACAGCTATGAAGAGGCTTTCGGCTTTACGCAGGCGGAAACTGAGCAGATGCTTAAAGACTACGGAATAGCAGACAGGATTCCGGAGGCAAAGGAATGGTATGATGGTTATCTGTTTGGAGATACCGAGATATACAATCCATGGAGCGTCATCAAGTACGTTAAGAGCATAGCGATCAACCATATGAAATATCCAATGCCCTATTGGGCAAACACCTCGTCAAACGCCATCATTAAAGATCTGGTATGGCAGGCAGATGAAAATATGAAAAGTCAGCTTGATACTTTGATCGGCGGCGGCACCATCGAAAAGAAGATCCACGAGGACATTACCTATGAGGATATAAATGAATCAGAGGACAATCTGTGGAATTTCCTGTTTTTTACCGGATATATGCGAAAGGTGTCTGACAGGACAGAAGGCGACGATATATTCCTTACGATGCGAATCCCCAATAGAGAAATCCGCAGCATCTACAGGAACCAGATTCGAACGTGGTTCGACAGGCAGATAAAAGATACGGATAAAGGAGTGCTCAACAAGGCAATATTGGGAGGCGATACGGATGGAATTGCAAAATATGTGAGCGACCTTCTTGCAAAGAGTATCAGTGTTTTTGACAGCACGGAATCGTTCTATCATGGTTTTTTTCTCTCGCTTCTTTATGAGGTGCCTGGATATGCCCCGAAATCGAACCGGGAAGAGGGGGATGGCCGGCCGGATATTGTGCTTTACCCGGACCGCCCCAGAGATCCGGCGATTATTTTCGAGGTAAAGGTCAGGAAGAAGTTCTCCGAGATGGAGGACGGACTGCAGGAGGCCTACGACCAGATTACAGACAAAAAATACGAGGAAGGAGTTTTGGACGATGGTTACCTCGGTGTGAAGTCCTACGGCATCTGCTTCTGTAAGAAGAGCTGCATCGTCGGGGCATTCCCGGGGTGATTTTGGAACAGGG
>DEPS01000046.1:18450-21379 GCA_002358875.1 Lachnospiraceae bacterium UBA3386
GACGGTTCCCCGGTCCGTTTTTGGAACGAGGAACCGTCCCCTGTTTTATGTTTTTTGATGACTTTTTTGGGGAGATACCTTATAATGGAGACAGATGATCAGCTGCAGCCACTTTATCTGAGCAGGCTGATCTTACAATTTTTCTGTGTCTTCGAGCCCTTTCTCCTACCGCCATCAGGTGCTGTTTTACAGCGCTTTAAGGAGCCATGGAGGACCGGCCGATTTCTGAAGGCGCCGTCTGCGCGGATGCAGAGCGGTCCTGAAGATCCAGGGTTGTGCCGGAAACAGCACAGCCTTCCATGTTTGAAAAGAAGACGGCAGGAGCATATTTACGTTTGACTGCTGCGCAGGATGCGTTGTCCTTTTCTTTTCTGCTGTTTTGGCAGAAAGAAAGCAGGGCTTATTCCTGTGTGTGGTTTGTGTACCGTTAAGGATACAGACCATGAACGGCTTTGTGCCGGATCAAACATGAAACAGGCTCCCGGTCCGATTCTCTTTTCAATGGGTGGACCGGGAGTTTTTTTGTTGAATAATAATAAGAGGCGGCAGATCCGTGTATTTGAAACCGGCTTCGCCCCAGGAGAAAATCATGATTGAAAGAGGAGATTACAGGCAGATCCGCGATATGCTGCTTGCGGAAGTGTCTGCCGTGGATACAGAAGAGGCGGCCCTGGAAGCAGCGGCCGGGAGGGTACTGGCGCAGGAGGTCGTCGCGGCGCAGGATGTGCCGGCTTTTGCGCGTTCCCCCTACGACGGCTATGCCTTCCGGGCGGAGGATGTGAAGAATGCTTGCGGGGAGTCTCCCGTGACGCTCCGGATCATCGATTACATTCCCGCGGGGGAAATGCCTCACGAAAAGATCTCGGCCGGGACGGCGGCGCATCTGATGACAGGCGCTCCGGTACCTGAGGGCGCGGATGCAGTCCTGCCCTTTGAGAAGACCTTTTTTACAGATCAGACCGTGACAATCCGGGAGCCGGTGCCGCATGGCTCAAACGTCATTCTTCCGGGAGAGGATGTCAAAAAGGGAACTGTCCTTGCATATGCCGGGGCCCGGATCGACGCGGGGCTGGCAGGGGTGCTGGCGGGACAGGGAATCTTCCGGCCAAAGGTATATCGAAGTCCTGTCGTGGGGGTGATTTCCACGGGCACAGAAATACTGCAGGAAGGAGACATCCTGAAGCCGGGGAAAATCTACAATACGAACCGCTACAGTCTGCAGGCGGCCTGCTCGGAAGCAGGATGCCGCAGTACCTATCTGGGAACCGCTAGGGATGAGGAAAAAGCCATCTGTGAGATGCTTCTGCAGGCGCTGGAAAGCTGTGACGCAGTCCTTTTGTCGGGCGGGGTTTCTGTGGGAGACTTTGACTGTACGCCCGCGGCCATGGAGGCGGCGGGCGTGAAGATCCTCGCCCGGGGCGCGGCCCTTAAACCCGGCATGGCCGGCGCGTATGGCATTTATTACAGAGAGAATAAAAAAACAGAAAACCCGGAAGCCGTTCCGGTTCTGGCTCTTTCCGGAAACCCGGCTGCCTGCATGACCGCCTTTTACGCGATTGCCCTTCCGGTTCTGAAAAAGCGGATGGGGCTCAGGGAGGTCCTGCCCCAGGCGCTGCAGGTCCGGCTGGGAAAAGCATATCAGAGGAAAAATCAGTCGGACAGGCTGCTGCGGGGGAGAATAGACCTTGCGGCATCCGTCCAGGAAATGGCTGTTTTTGGAAAACAGGGAAACCAGATGCTCAGCAGCCTGGCAGGAGCAAATGCATTTGCCCTGATCCCCGCAGGCAGCAGTGTTCCGGCAGGAGAACCGGTCGAAGCCTTCCTGATAGAATGAAATGCTGGAAGTATTTCTGCCGAAAAAGCAGGCAGGGCAATTCTGTCGTAGAAGCAGGCGCTCCGGCAGGGAATATAAAATATAAGGATAAAAGAGAAAATCATGCAGGATCCAAGAGGAAGAACAATTTCATATCTTCGCCTGTCTGTCACAGAGCTGTGCAATCTCAGATGCCGGTATTGTATGCCTCCGGAGGGAGTCGTGAAGCGTGCGCATGAGGAAATGCTGACAGAGGAGGAAATGCTGCTGGCAGTGCGTGCGGCGGCATCGCTCGGGGTGTACAAGGTGCGGGTGACCGGAGGGGAGCCTCTGGTGAAAAAAAACATTCTGTCGATCTGCAGGGGGATCCGGGAGACGCAAGGAATCCGGGAATTGTGCCTGACAACAAACGGAATCCTGCTGCCCGGGATGGCAAAGGATCTTAGAAAGGCCGGTGTGGACAGGATCAACCTCAGCCTCGATACGCTAAACGAGGACAGATACCGCCGGATCACAAGGGGCGGGGAGCTTCAGGAAGCCCTGAAGGGCCTGCGGGCGGCGCTTCAGGAAGACTTTGAGAGGATAAAGATTAACGCGGTCCTGCTTCCGGATACGGATTCTGAGGAGATACGGGACCTGGCAGATCTGACAAAGCAGATTCCGGTGGACATACGGTTTATTGAACTGATGCCCATGCCCGGCAGCGAAACGGCGCGCGAAGGGAGATATATTCCCGCATCGAGGGTCCTTGACGCGCTCCCCTCAATGGTGCCTGTCGAAAAGGACGAAATGAGAAGCTGGGACAGGGGCACTGTGGCGCGGCTCTATCACCTGCCCGGGGCACAGGGAAATGTGGGGCTGATCAGTCCCATGAGCATGCACTTCTGCTCATCATGTAGCCGCCTCCGCCTGACCGCAGACGGACACATCCGCCCCTGTCTGCACGACTCCGGCGAATATTACATAAAGGGCTGCAGCTACGAGCAAATGCGCGAACAGTTTATCAGGTCGATCAATAATAAACCTGCGAAAAATCCCCTGCTTTCAGGAGAAGGAAATGCAACTTCAGGGAGGAGCATGAACAGGATCGGCGGATAAAAAAAAAACTAAAAATAT
>DEPS01000046.1:21418-23707 GCA_002358875.1 Lachnospiraceae bacterium UBA3386
AAAAATATTCTTCTGAAATGGATATCGAAGGAAAGAAAAAAACAGCGATGTGTGAGCGCGGGATGCGCGGGGCAGAGCGTAGTTATCGTAGTTATATTCATACGTGTTTGTGAAGGCGAGTTTATGGTCACAAGCCTGAAAAGGGAGGAAAAAGTACATGTCGGCAAAGGAGAATACATCACAGGCCATCCGCTTTACGGCGGCGGTTATTACTGTCAGCGACAAGGGCTCGGCGGGAGCGCGCGTCGACACAAGCGGTCCCGCCCTGGAGGCGCTTCTTGCGGAAAACGGATGGGAAGTGATTTTCAGGACCATTGTCCCTGACGAACAGGATCAGATCGAGACTGCGCTTATCCACTGCGCCGACGAACTGGATGCGGCTCTTATTCTGACGACGGGCGGCACCGGTTTTTCGGTCCGCGATGTGACGCCGGAGGCGACGCTTGCCGTCATCGAACGTGAAGCCAGGGGAATCCCGGAGGCTATGCGCGCCGCCAGCATGAAGATCACGCCCAGAGGCTGTCTGTCAAGGTCTGCCGCCGGCATCCGGGGCGGGAGCCTCATTGTGAACCTGCCGGGAAGCGTGAAGGCGGCGAGAGAGAACATCGAGTCGGTCATCAGCCCCATCCGGCACGGCGTGGAGATCCTGCGCCGGTCCCTCTTTAGCGAAAAAGGCTCCGGGGCTTCCTCGGTGGACTGCGGCCCCGCCTCCGGCCTTGTCCGCGCTGTATGCATCAGCGAAAAAAAGGGGACCAAAAAGCATGAGCTTTCCTCGATCGAACTCAAAGTGGAACTGGGCATTCCCGGGGACGCGCATGCCGGAAACTGGCACCGCCAGATCAGCCTTCTGGCCAGGGAAGACGTCCGGGAAATGGAAGGACTTCTAAAGAGAGAGATCGCGCCGGGCGAATTTGCGGAAAATATACTGACAGAAGGCCTCGTCCTCTATAAGCTGCCGGTTGGGACAAAGCTCCGCATCGGCACGGCTTTGTGCGAAGTGACCCAGATCGGAAAGGAATGCCATCAGGGATGCGAGATCCAGAAGCAGACAGGAAAGTGCGTAATGCCGACGAGGGGCATTTTTGCAAAGGTTCTCGAGAGCGGCGCAGCGAAAGCCGGAGATGTGATCAGCGTTGTTTCGTAGGAAAAGTGATTTCGAATTCAAAAGAGAGTTGAGCCCGGAAGATGTTTCGGGCTAAGGAGATTTCAAATTCAGAAGCAACTTCCGGATTAGCGAGGAGAGAAAAATAATATGAAGCTGATCAATACAAGAGAAGCGGAAGGGCATGTGCTGTGTCACGATATGACGCAGATCATCCCCGGAAAATATAAGGGACCCGCTTTTAAAAAGGGCCATGTTGTTACAAAAGAGGACATTCCGATCCTCCTCAGCATAGGCAAGGAGCATCTTTACGTATGGGAAAAAGATGAAAATATGCTCCACGAGGATGAAGCCGCTCGGATCCTTTATGAAATCTGCGCGGGGGCAAATATGCATCCGACAGGTGTGAGCGAGGGGAAGATCGAGCTCATTGCGGACTGTGACGGCCTCCTGAAGGTGGACAGAAAAAGGCTTGCCGCCGTCAACAGCCTGGGAGAAATGATGATCGCCTCCCGGCATGGAAATACTGCGGTAAAAAAGGGCGATAAGATCGCAGGGACCCGCGTGATTCCGCTCGTCATTGAGAAGGAAAAGATGGAACGGGCAAAGTCCGTTTCCGCGGGCGCCCCGATTTTTCAGATCCTTCCCTTTAAATTGAAAAAAGCGGCGGTCCTTACGACTGGAAGCGAAGTATTTCACGGGCTTATTCAGGACCGGTTCACGCCCGTCATAGAAAAAAAGATTCAGGAGTTTGGCATCGAGGTCGTCTTTCACGAAGTATTTGACGATGATCCCGCAGCCCTTACGGACGGATGTATTCGGGCCATCGGGTCGGGGGCTGAGATCGTCCTTTGTACAGGGGGGATGAGCGTCGACCCAGACGACCGGACCCCGCTGGCAATCAAAAATACCGGGGCGCGGGTCGTATCCTACGGGGCCCCCGTTCTGCCGGGTGCCATGTTCATGCTGGCTTACTATGAGCATGAGGCAGGGCAGGCCGGGACAGTTCCCATTGCCGGCCTGCCCGGATGTGCCATGTACGCCAAACGGACCATTTTTGACCTGGTTCTGCCCCGCCTTGCGGCAGGAGATGAGATCACGGCAGAGGACCTTGCCGGTCTGGGCGAGGGCGGTCTCTGCCTGCAGTGCCCTGTCTGCACATTTCCCAACTGCGGATTCGGCAAGGG
>DEPS01000046.1:23811-24678 GCA_002358875.1 Lachnospiraceae bacterium UBA3386
GGAGGTTCATTATGAAAAAGAAACAGCTTAAATGGCTCAGTATGGCTCTTGCGGCGGTTCTTGGCGCATCTGTCCTGATGGCAGGCTGCGGATCGTCGGGTAACAGCGAGGGCTCTTCAGAGCCTTTAGAGGAAACAAAAGAAGAAACAAAAGAAGAGACAAGCGCGGCGAAAGCCGAAGAGACGAAAGATGAGACGGGGCAGCCGGAAGCGGACGCAGAGGCGGAGAAAACGGCAGACACGCAGCTCTCTGGAGAAAACGGTCAAGACGCAGGAGCAGGTGTGACCGCGGAAATCGCACAGGATGTGTCAGCAGATGTCACCGGGGATGGTGCGGCAGGCGCGGCAGCGGAACCCGCTGAGGAGGTCACACTGACCCTGTTCGCAGCCAAGAGCCTCAATACGGTTATGGAGGATATCATTGCCTCATATCAAAAGACCCACCCCGGTGTGAAGATCGTCGGCAGCTATGACAGCTCCGGGACCTTGATGACCCAGATCCAGGAAGGCGCGGCCTGCGACATTTTCTTCTCCGCAGCCCAGAAGCAGATGAACACGCTGGAGGAAGAAGGATTTGTGGTCGAGGGGACCCGTCACAATGTGGTCAACAACCAGGTCGTCGTCGTGACTTATCCTGACAGCGGCACGCAGGTGACCGGTCTTGCGGACCTCTCCAAAGCGGCCAATATGGCGCTGGCGGACGGCAGCGTCCCGGTCGGAAAATATACCCGTCAGGCTCTGGTGAACGCGGGCCTGATTGAAGCTCCCGCAGAGGGGACGGATGTTTCCGAGATTACGACTCAGCAGGTCTCCGAGGCGCTGGGCGGCCTGGAGATTAACGAATGCGCCAATGTCGGCGCAGTGGCGG
>DEPS01000046.1:24704-27689 GCA_002358875.1 Lachnospiraceae bacterium UBA3386
GCCCGCCGTTTCCGAGGGCGCAAATGAAGTTGGCACTGTATATTTCAGCGACACCTACGGACTGGAGGACAGGCTTCAGATCCTGGAAACAGTCTCCTACGACCTGACCGGCAACGTCATCTATCCTGTCGCGCAGATTAAAAATACCGAGGCTTCCGATGCGCAGGCGGCTGCGGCTCTGGAGTTCGTGAACTATCTCACGTCCGAAGAGGCAAAAACAGTCTTCCAGACATATTATTTTGACACGAATGTATCCGATTGATAAAAGGAAAAAATCATGCAGGAACTGATCCATTTTATGCAAAAGCTGGACTGGAGCCCGCTTTTTATCTCTTTAAAGACAGGGGCTGTCGCCACGGTGCTCTGCTTTTTTCTGGGAACCTGTCTGGCGGGCTTTGTTTACAGAGCCCGCCCCTGTGTAAAGGCGGTAGTGGACGGGATCCTGACCCTGCCCATGGTCCTGCCGCCGACTGTGGCGGGCTTTTTTCTGCTGCTGATCTTCAGCCTCAGGCGTCCTTTTGGAAAATATCTCTATCAGGTACACGGGATCAAGGTCGTGCAGACATGGGCGGGCTGCATTCTGGCAGCGACCATTATCGCCCTGCCTCTGATGTACAGAAACGCCCGCGCAGCCTTCGAACTCGTGGATGAAAATTTGGTCTATGCAGCGCGGACCATGGGCATGTCGGAGACGGCGATCTTTTTCCGTGTGCTTCTGCCGACGGCCAGGCCGGGCATTTTATCGGGCCTTATCCTGACCTTTGCCCGCGCGCTGGGTGAATATGGCGCCACCTCGATGCTGGCGGGCAATATTCCCGGAAAGACCGGTACGATCTCGCAGCGGATCGCCATGGTCATCCAGGATGGAAATTATGCCCTTGCGGGATTCTGGACGGCAGTGATCACACTGATCGCCTTTGTCATCATCGTTGTCATGAACCTGACGGCGGGCCGCGCCGGGCGGGAGGATCTCAGATGAGTCTCATCGTTGACATTCGAAAAAAAACGGGGAATTTTACCCTGGATGTCTCTTTTGAGACAGCCGGCGGGATCCACGCCCTCCTGGGCTCCTCAGGAAGCGGAAAGAGCATGACCCTCAAATGCATTGCCGGAATCATGAGACCGGACCGGGGGAAGATCTTGCTGGACAAAAAAGTGCTCTTTGATTCAGAAAAGAGGATCGATCTGCCCCCTCAGAAGCGCAGTGTGGGTTATATGTTCCAGGATTATGCCCTCTTTCCGACCATGACCGTCCTTAAAAATGTCATGGCGGCAATGGGAAAAAGAAAAAATCCCCAAAAGGCCCTGGAATATCTGCGCAGATTCCATGTTGAGGAGCTTTCGAATCGGTATCCGGACAAGCTGTCCGGCGGGCAGAAGCAGCGCGTCGCCATGGCGAGGATCGCGGCCCAGGAGCCGTCGCTGATCCTTCTGGACGAGCCTTTTTCCGCCCTGGATTCCCACCTCAAGTGGGTCCTGCAGAACGAGATGAAGGCTACCCTTGAGAGCATGAAGATCCCTGCAGTCATGGTCACCCACAGCCGCGACGAAGTCTACCGCATGTGTACCAGCGTATGCTGCCTGCGTGACGGAAGCTCTGAAGACACAATGCTCATGAAAGACTTTTTCCGGGATCCCCGGACAGTGACCGGCGCCAGGCTCTCCGGCTGTAAAAACATTTCACCGGTCAGGATTATCAGCGAACACACCCTTCGTGCTTTGGACTGGGACCTGGATCTGTATTTCAGAAACGGACTGTCAAAGGACGCCCGCTCCCGGATCCGGGCTGTGGGGATCCGCGCCCACAGATTCCACTCAGAAAAAAGACCCGGCGACGATAATGAATTTGACGTCGGCAGGTACACGATGATGGAGGATCCTTTCGAGTGGAACGTTTCTTTTTACGGCAGGAATAGCAGGCAGAGTATAACTCCCGGGAAAAGTGCAGAGTTCCGGAACAGCTGTAATGTAAAATTGCAGGAAGTTGCTGACCAGCCGAAAGAAAATCGTAAAGATGAAAAGGACTGCTTTGAAAGCTGTACAGGGGAAAGCGCCGGAATCGCCTCAGCCGGAGAAAAAAACTGTGCAGGAGGTAATGCCGTGACGGGCTCCCCCGCGCTGCCCCTTCTCTGGCGCACAGCAAAGACCGACGGAAGCTTTTCCGTTCCGGGAAAGCTTTATCTAAACAGCGATGACATACTTCTCCTTGGGGACTGAAAGAGCGGCAGACGTTACATGTTCACTCCCTCGCCAGGGCGTGAACAGGCGTAACGTGATTTTTGATATACAGACACTTCCGCGTCTATTTTGCTATTCCTTTGAGTCAGGATATGGTAACATTGTAAAGACTTTATTCTGCCCCACCCTGAGGATGACAAGGAACAATTCTTTTTACGCATTAAAATGTTTTTTGAAAGAGTCAGGGGAAGCGGATCCTGACTCTTTTTTTGTCCGGATCTGTGAGCAGAGGGGTAAAACGGATTAAGAAGGAGAAAAAGACATGGATTTATTGATCCAAATACTGGAAAAGGTCCTGACCTATATCGTCGAGATATGCACGATCGGGCTTGAGATGGCAGGCATCATTATTCTGGTATCTACTGCTGTTATGTGTTTTATCCGCTGGATCCGCAGGGACAGGGAAAATATGAGGCTGGATCTTGCGCAGGGAATTGCACTGGCACTGGAGTTTAAAATGGGAGGCGAGGTCCTCCGAACCGTCGTGGTCCGCGAGTGGTCGGAGCTTGGTATCCTGGGTGCGATCATTGTTTTACGCGCAGCCCTGACCTTCCTGATCCACTGGGAGATCGAGAACGAGAAAAAGGAACTGAAAAAAGCCGCTGAAAACGCCGGGCCTGTTTATCGAAAAAGAGTGAAAAAAGAACCGGAGGTCTAAAGGTGAACTGGGGGACGGTTCCTTGTTTCAATGCAGGTGAACCGGGGAACCGTCCCCTGTTCCATTCCCTGTTCCATTTGCGCCGCACC
>DEPS01000010.1:0-2435 GCA_002358875.1 Lachnospiraceae bacterium UBA3386
GGGATGCCGCAGAGGTCAAGACCACAGCCTCCCCGGAGAATGCCAAAGAGGGTAAAACCATGGCTGCCGGTGACCGCCAGGTACCCCGGCGGGAAGCAGATCCCTCTCTTCCCGGTGTCCATGTCCGCGGAGGGCGCATACACCTGCAGCTTCCTCCTCAGTCGGGTTTCCTGCTCAGGTATGTATCCGCAGGAGCCCGGGTGCAGCAGTGATCGGGGCTTCTCATCCTGATTTTGCATGATCAGGGGTAAAAAAGTACGTGTTTTGTGCAAAATCCACAAAAAACATGCTTCAAGTTCATGGGATTGCGAATTGAAGGAGCTTTATAATTTTTTTATAATATGTTTAAGTGTGAAAACGATTACAACTAAAACTATCTCTACAGTTTTTCAGTACCATTTAATCATCAATTTATCAGGAGGGAAAATTCATGTTCGAGGAAAAAAACTGGGCTCCGGAATTTACCAACCGCCTGTCCAAGCATTATGATGAGCTCAAATGGCTTTATGCCGAGCTCTATCACAATGATCAGCAGGCGTTTGATTATTTCTGCGATATGCTCTACGAGTATTATACGCAGCGTTCCGATGCCCTCAAGCAGTGGGATCAGATGCGTGAGGAAGTGCCGGAATGGTACAAGGGAAATGAGATGCTCGGCATGCTCATGTACACAAACTGCTTTGCAGGAACGCTCCAGGGCATCCGTGAGCATCTGGACTATCTGCAGGAATGCGGTCTGAACTATGTGCATCTTATGCCTCTCCTGGAGAGCCCTCCGGACAGGAGCGACGGCGGCTATGCAGTTGCCAACTTCCGCAAGGTTCAGCCTGCTCTGGGCACCATGGAAGATCTTGCCCAGCTGGGCGATGACTGTCACAGCCGCGGCATGTGCGTCTGCCTTGACTTTGTCATGAACCACACAAGTGAAGACCACGAGTGGGCGCAGCGCGCCAAGGCCGGCGAGAAGGAATATCAGGACAGGTATTTCTTCTATGATGACTGGACGATCCCGTCCGAGTATGAAAAGACCGTTCCCCAGGTGTTCCCGCAGACTGCTCCGGGCAACTTCTCCTGGTGTGAACAGGCCGGCAAGGTCGTCATGACGACCTTCTATCCCTACCAGTGGGATCTTAACTACGCCAATCCGGTCGTCTTCAACGATATGACCGCCGACATGCTCAACCTTTGCAACCACGGCGTTGATATCATCCGTCTGGATGCGACTCCCTATATCTGGAAAGAGCTCGGCACCGACTGCCGCAACCTTCCCCAGGTCCACACCCTTGTCCGCCTGATGCGCATGGCGACGGAAGTTGTCTGCCCCGGCACTCTGCTTCTGGGTGAAGTCGTCATGGAGCCCTCCAAGGTCGTCCCTTATTTCGGAACAATTGAAAAGCCTGAGTGCCACATGCTCTACAACGTTACCACCATGGCCAGCACCTGGCACACTGTGGCGACCCATGATGTCCGCCTGCTCCGCCACCAGATGGAGACTGTCTTTGCGCTGCCTCACGAGTACACCTTCCTGAACTACCTGCGCTGCCACGACGACATCGGCTGGGGCCTTGACTACAACTATCTCAAGCAGTTCGGCATTGAGGAAGTTGCCCACAAGAAATATCTCAATGACTATCTCAAGGGCGCCGGCTATAACAGCGATTCCCGCGGCGAGCTTTATAACGACGATCCCCGCCTGGGCGATGCCCGTCTGTGCGGCACCACGGCTTCCCTGTGCGGCATCGAGGCTGCTGAGTACGAGCGGGATCAGTACAAGCTTGACCGCTGCATCCGTCTGGACATCATGCTCCACGCTTTCCTGTTCACGCAGAGCGGCATTCCCGTCCTGTACAGCGGCGACGAGATCGGCCAGAAGAACGACTACGAATATCACAACAATCCGCTTAAGTGGGACGACAGCCGCTATCTGCACCGCGGCGATCTCAACTGGGATGAAGTCGCACAGCGCCATGATCTCTCCACACGTCCCGGCAGGATCTTCAATGCGCTCCGCACACTGGAGACGATCCGCGCCGAGCACGAGGCCTTCGACAATGAAGCCGACACATGGATCATCGAGCCCTACAATGACCACATCCTCGGCATCGGCCGTTACTGCAAGGGCGAGAAGCTGATCGCCCTCTTCAACTTCAGCGAAAATGATGAGACCGCCTGGATCGATGAGCCGGAGAACTACTATGACCTCATCACCGGCGAGCCCCGCGCGGCCAAGGCTGTCGGCATCCCTGCCTACGATTTCGCATGGCTGGTGACAGATTTCAACAATCCCGTTCCCAAGCGCACCGCAACGGGCCTCTTCTCGCTGATTTCCTCCGCGAAAAAGTCCGCTGCCGAAAAGCCCGCGGAAGAGGAAGCAAAAAAAAAGCCCGCTAAAGCAAAAAAAGCCGCTGTAAAGGAAGCTGACGTAAAGGAAGCTG
>DEPS01000010.1:2474-8300 GCA_002358875.1 Lachnospiraceae bacterium UBA3386
GTAAAGGAAGCTGCTCCGGCGGAGGAAGCTCCTGCGCCTAAAAAACGCACCCGCAGGACAAAAGCTGAAATCGAGGCGGAAAAGGCTCTGAAAGAAGCTGCAGCAGAAGAGAAGCCTGCGAAGAAGAAAAAGGCAGCTGCTCCGGCGGAAAAAAAGACTTCGGCCCGCAAACCCCGCACGAAGAAAACTGAGGAATAAGGAGTCGAGCTCTGACGTAAATAGAGGACCGAACCTGACCTTGTCAGAATACCCGAATCAGATTTATGCATCAGGGAAAGACAGTATCGGAAGACCCTGCTTTGCAATTTTCATTTTTCCCTTCCTTCTTATGGGGCTCATGTCACCCTGGCAGGCATAATGCCGCGTTTTTTGGTGTCATGCAGCCCCATGGAACAGGGAAAATAAGCATGGAGCGGACCGGCCGCTCATAACGGGAACAGAAAAACATGACCATTAAGGAAGTCGCACGTCTCGCGGAGGTTTCCCCCGCGGCCGTGAGCCGTTATCTGAACGGCGGTTCGATCAGTGAGGAGAAAAAAGCCCGCGTCAGGCGGGCAATCGAGGAGACAGGATACAGACCCAATCCCATGGCCCAGACGATGCGGACAGGCCGAATCAATCAGGTCGGGATCATTGTGCCCCGGCTTTATTCCGATTCAGTCAGCCAGATCACGGCAGGTGCCGCGCAGAAGCTGTTTGAACGAAACCTCATGACAGTGCTTGGATGCACAAATCATAATGTGGAAACCGAGCTGCAGTATCTTGAGACCATGCAGGAAAGCCAGGTCTCGGGGATCATCCTGATGGGCACCGTCCTGACACCGGAGATCTCGGAGGCAATCCGGGGGAGCCGGGTGCCGGTCGTCATTACCGGTCAGGACTTTGAGGACATGCCCTGCGTTTTTCACGACGATTTCCACGCGGCGAGGGATCTGACCAGGCTTCTGACATCAAAAGGGCGGCGGAGGATCGCGATGATCTGCGCGCCCGAGGAGGATATTGCGGTCGGGAAAAACCGCAGGCTCGGCGCCGCGCAGGCGCTGATCGAAGCAGGTCTGGATCCGGACGCCATGCCGACAGAAGTGAGCAGCTTTGACGCGGATGGAGGGAAGGCCGCCATGAAGCGGCTTCTTGAGAAGGCTCCTGACCTGGATGGAGTTGTCTGTGCAACAGACAGCATGGCTCTTGGTGCCCTGAGCGCGCTGCGTGAGGCCGGGAAAGATATACCCGGACAGGTCGGTATCGTCGGTATCGGTGACAGCTGGGTCGACGCGGTGACAACGCCCGCCCTTTCCACGGCCCGTCTGCGTTTTTACGAATGCGGGGAAGAAGCTGCCGGTTTACTGCTTGAACTCATCGATGCAGGACAGTTTCCCGCGCAGCCGCTGCGGCGGGAGACGCCGGAACAGATAAGTGAAGAAAAAAGACCGCGCCGGATCATGCTCCCATATACGATTATGGAGCGCGGCTCGGCGTAAACGAAAAATGTAGATCATTTATACCATTACTTGAGTTTTATTCTGCGAAACAGAACAGTGATCCGAAAATGCAGGAACTGCAGGAACAAAAGGAACTACAGGAACTACAGGAAGGAGAACCAAACCTGATGGGGAATAAAAAAATTATTTTTATTGATATCGACGGGACCCTTACAGAGCCTGGATCTAACATTCCTCCGGAAAGCGCGCTGGAAGCCATCCGCGCCGCGCAGGCGAAAGGCCATCTGGTCTTCCTCTGCTCCGGGAGAAATTACGCCATGCTCTCACCGCTCCTTAAATTCAACTTCGATGGCGTCGTGGCGAGCGCCGGCGGCTATATCACCGTCGGAGACAAGGTGATTTATGACTGTCCTATGACGCAGGAGCAGGCGAAAACGGCTCTGGAATCTCTCCACAGCGAGGGCGTTTTCTGTACTGTCGAGACCAGGGACGCGACTTACGGGGACGAGGATCTGGGAGATTTTCTGTCCGCCAACGCGGGAGAAAAGGGCAACAGCGAGATCGAGCGCTGGCGCAAGGCCCTTGCCGAGAGCCTCAACATCCGCCCCATGTCCGAGTACGACGGAACGGAGCCTGTCTACAAGGTTGTCATCATGTGTATGAAGGACGAACAGCTAAAGCCTGCCCGCGACCTTCTGGAAAAGGATTTTGACTTCGTGATCCAGGAGATCACCGATCCTGACCACCCCTGCCTCAACGGCGAGCTCATTGGCCGCGCCTTTGATAAGGGACGCGGTGTGCTGAGGGTGTGCGAGCACCTGGGCATCCCGGTGGAGGACACCATCGGCTTCGGAGACAGCATGAACGACATCGAGATGATCCGCACTGTTGCAGTGAGCGTCTGCATGGAAAACGGCAGCAAGGCCCTCAAGGCGGAGAGCGACATCATCTGTCCGGCCGTATCCGACGATGGACTCGCGAAAGCATTTAAGGATTTGAATCTTTGCTGAGAATTCGTCAAAATGCACAAAATGAATATGTGTTATTGGGGAAAATACACAATTTACAAACAGAAAAAATTAAAATAAAATAAAACCTGACAGGATTGAAAACGTTTACAAATCTTAAGGGTTTTAAATTGATTTTCACTCTTTTTTATTTGTTTACTGCTTCGGCTTTTGTTTCCCGCCGCCCGAAAGAGCGCCGGGGATGAAGGTAAATAAAGACAAGGGCAACTTATTGATTTACTTTTTTTCAAGGGCAGGAAAGAGGCCCGGAAAGAGGGAGGAAACTGTAATGGCTTTGGATTATCACAAATGTGCTCAAGAGATTTCCGATAATATCGGCGGCGGCGCAAACGTCGTATCTGCAGCACACTGCGCGACGAGGCTTCGTCTCGTCATTGCCGACAACGGCAAGGTCAACAAGGCCGCGCTCGAGGAAGTTGACGGCGTCAAGGGCATGTTCGAGTCTAACGGACAGCTCCAGCTGATCATCGGCACCGGCACGGTCAATAAGGTTTTCGACGAGTTCATCAAGATCACCGGCGTTACGGCCGGCACAAAGGATGACGTCAAGGCTGCCGCGGCTGCGAAGGCTCCTGTCTGGAGGCAGGCTCTCAAGACCGTCGGCGACGTCTTCGTCCCGATCCTTCCCGCCATCGTCGCTTCCGGTCTGATGATGGGTCTCGTTGAAGCTCTCGCGAAGATCCCGGGTCTGGGCTTCGGCGGCAGCGACTGGTTCGCATTCCTTGATACTGTAGCAAACACCGCATTCGCTTACCTGCCCGTCATCGTCGCCGTCTCCGCGGCGCGCGTCTTCGGCGGCAACCTGTTCCTTGGCGCGGTCATCGGTCTTCTGATGATCCACTCCGCATTCCTGAACGGCTGGAACGTAGCCAACACAGAGGCCATCAACTCGTTCTTCGGCGTCACGGACGGCGTCATTCCGAGATGGCACCTGATCGGCAACTTCGTCTCCATCCAGAGATCCGGTTATCAGGGCCACGTTATCCCGGTCATCATTGCCGTGTGGCTCATGAGCGTTATTGAGAAATGGCTCCACAAACATGTTCCGGAGATGATCGACCTCTTTGTCACTCCTCTGTGCACGGTCATGGCAACTGCCTTCCTTACACTCTGGATCGTCGGCCCTATCTTCTCCACTCTTGAGACCTACGTCCTTGCGGGCGCAAAGATCCTTGTCCGCAACCCCATCGGTTCCGGTATCATGGGCGCGATCTATCCCTGGACCGTCGTCATGGGCCTGCACCACATGTACAACGTCATCGAGGCCGGCATGCTTGCCGAGACCGGTCTGAACACCTGGATGCCTATCGCTTCCGCAGCGAACTTCGCACAGTTCGGCGCCTGCCTTGCTGTCGGTCTGAAGGTCAAGAACGCGAAGACCAAATCCGTCGCGATCCCGTCCTCCATGTCTGCTGCTCTTGGTATCACAGAGCCCGCTATCTTCGGTGTTAACATGCGTTTCTTCAAGCCCTTCATCTGCGGCATGGTCGGCGGCGCTGTCGGCGCACTGATCGCGGCATTCATGGGCTTTGGTGCAACAGCTTACGGTGTTACCGGTCTTCCCGGATACCTTACCGTCAACAATGTTCCTATGTACACCATCGTTCTGCTGATCTCCGGCGCGATCGCTTTCGCGGGCACCTGGACACTGTGGCATGAGGAAGAGAAGCCCAAGGCTGCAGCAGCTCCTGCCGTGGAGATCAAGGTTCCTGAGAACGTTATCATCTCCTGCGAGGCCGGCGAGGTCAAGGCTCCTTCCATGGGTACCGTCATCGCTCGTGAGAACATTCCGGATGATACCTTTGCAAGCGGCGTTCTGGGCGACGGCGTAGGCATTCAGCCTTCAGCCGGCTATGTTGTGGCTCCTTTCGACGGCGAGATCACTTCCGTCGCGGATTCCAAGCATGCCATCGGTCTTGCCAGCGCTTCCGGCATGGAAATCCTCATTCACGTCGGTGTTGACACTGTTGCCATGAACGGCGACGGCTTCGATCCTCAGGTCAAAGAAGGCGATCAGGTCAAGGCCGGTCAGCTTCTGCTCAACTTTGACATTGCCAAGATCAAAGCCGCCAACCATCCCGATACCGTTGTTGTCCTGCTCACCAATGCGGACGACTACAACGATGTCAAGTGCAACGGTCAGTAATATCTGCTGATCATCTGCTGCATTTCTAAGGGTAATTATTGAGCCGGTTTCCTTTCGCAGAGGGATGTGTAAAAGCATGACCTCTGCGAAAGGGGTGCCGGGCTTCATACATTTTTTATAAAAAATGTGAGAAAAATTGGAGCAGGCTGTTTTTTCTTTGGTGATTTTGTAGTATAATACCATCAGTGTTCTGCTGAAGGCGTCAGGTGACAGCCCGGGCAGTAAGGGAGGCCGGTTCCAGCCGGGACTGACTGCTCACTGCCGGAGAATGGAAATGACTGCCGGAAGCTCCAATCGTTAACACCTTTGTTAACACATTCATCTCAATCTCAGTGAAGGAGAAAAAACAATGAAAGAAATTAAATTCACAGTTACTGATCCGTTAGGCATCCACGCCCGTCCCGCTGGAATCCTCGTCAAAGAGGCCAAGAAGTTCAATTCCAAGATCACTGTCTGGAAGGGCGACAAGAGCTGCGATATGAGAAAGCTCCTTGCTCTGATGGGCATGGCTGTTAAGCAGAATGACGAGATCACCGTTCAGGTCGAGGGTGACGACGAAGCTGCCTGCGCAGAAGCTATCGAGAAATTCCTGAAAGAGAACTTCTAAATTCAGCTGACCGGGGTGAGACTGTTCGGGGATTCGGACAGTCCACCCCTTTTTCTAACCCCAAAAACAGAAAAAGCAGTTATTACGCTGCGGACAGTTACAGGATAGATTATCAATCATTCATGCTTGCGGCTGTTCATACAATGTACAGCTGCGGAATACTTAGGAGGAAATTATGGTAGTTGCAACAGGCAAAAGCATCCTTAACAGAATCGGCATCGGCAAGATCAAGATCTACAAAACTCCCACCTACGATATCAATGAGGGAATCGTAGAAGATCCCGCAGCGGAACTGAAGCGCTTTGATGATGCTCTTCAGAAAGCTATCGACCAGCAGGGCGTTCTGTACGAGAAGGCAAAGAAGGACGCCGGCGAAGAGAGCGCCGCGATCTTTGAGGCTCACCAGCTCATGCTTGAGGATGATGACCTTCAGGATTCCACCCGTGAGATCATCACGGAGCAGAAGCGCAGCGCTGAGTACGCGACCAAGACTGCGTTCGACAACTATGCTCAGATGTTCGCCGAGATGGATGACCCTTACATGAAGGCGAGAAGCGCCGACATCATCGACGTCGAGACCGCTGTCCTTGATTTCCTGATGGGCAA
>DEPS01000189.1:0-4479 GCA_002358875.1 Lachnospiraceae bacterium UBA3386
GTGACCGACTTTTCCATGGCATGATGCAGGGTGCTCATATTAAACTCGGCACCTGTGCCCTTCAGGATCATTTTGGCAGTCTCATCGGATTCCGTGATCCCGACCAGCGGAGAAAGTCCCTCGGAGTAGTCAAAAATCTCCTTCTGGATCTTTTCATTGTAAGTCAGGATCTTCAGCAGCTCCCAGGCCTTTTTTTTCTGAGATGTCCGGCTGCTGAGAGCGACGCAGAGTGTGTCCAGGCGGGATATATTGTCGCCGGACGGCCCCGCGGGCATGGTGATGCACTCCCATTCGAAGCCGGAATATTTCTTGAGGCTGAGCTGGCGGGATTTATAGGCCCGGTATTCCGAAAACTTCATCGGCTGAAATGCCACGTTGCCATTTGAAAAATCCCTGTCCGAAACATTATATCCGCTGTTTCCGTTCTGCAGACGCTCCAGGAAAGTGATCGCCTCACCGATCTGGTCGGAGGTGAAATTGCAGGCGGTTCCCTCCTCATTGTAGAGCTGCACGCCGTTGGCGTTGAATGCATCCTCCCAGGAGTATCCCGAGACGCCAAACTGGTTGACAATTCCTGTATCATCCGTGCTGCGGGTGACCCTGCGGCAGATCTCAACAAAGTTCTCCCAGGTCCAGTCCGGTTCCGGAAGAGGGATCCCCTCCTGGTCGAGGATCGTCTTGTTGACAAACATCATATTGGGGGCACATTCATAAGGCAGGGCGACCTGTACCCCGTTTTCCTCGCCAAACCGGTAGGCGGACGTATAAAAGGCTTTGGGGTCAAAATCCGCATCCGCCCCGATCAGATCGTTCAGGGGAAGCAGGGCGCCGATCTGGGCAAATGTCGACAGATCATTGCTCAGGACAAAAAAGAGATCCGGGGCGTCTCCCTGCATGATCTTCTCCGAGAGCCACTCGGAATAGTCCTTTTTCAGGATCCCGGAGGTATACCTGACTTCATACTCCGGATTGGATTTTTTAAATTCCGCAATCGCATCATCCAGGATCTGATAGTAATGGCCGTTCTCGATCTCCCAGTAGCTCCCCGCAAATACGCCTACAGTCAGCGTCTTCTTTTTGCGTGGGATCCAGTTGAGATAGACACCGCTGAGAAGGATCGTCACCAGCACGACCAGAAACAGGACCGCAATGAGCTTATTTCTCCTGCTGTCCATAATTTTTAAGATTCGTTTTATCATATTTCTTTTATTGAACCCTGTTCTTTTCCGTTTCCTTCTATGCCTGCTGCATGTCAACGACACCGGTCTGCAGGTTTATCTTTTCCGCTTACGCCTGACGGCTTCACAGCTGCCTGTTGACGACACCGGTCTGCACCGCCCGGACCGCAGGCTGTTCTTTTCCGCTTATGCCTGACGGCCGCGCAGCTGCCTGTTGACGGCACCGGTCTGAACAGCCCAGATCGCAAGCTGTGTGCGGTCACGGAGTCTGAGCTTGGCAAGAATGGCGCTCAGGGAGTTTCGCACAGTCCCCTCGGACAGATTCAGCCGGGAGGATATCTCCTTATTTGAAAGGCCGCTCCCCACCAGAACGATGATGTCCCATTCGTGAGGCTTTAATTCCCGGGTCAGCTCGTCCTCCACCTGGACCGCCATATTCGACTGTGCCATTCTGGAAAACAGGCGCACGACCTTGGATGCGATATCCTCGTTGATCATGGCGGTCCCGTTATATACCTTCCGGATTGCCTCCGAGAGCTCTTTCATCGAAATTCCCTTGAGCAGGTAGCCGCTGGCCCCGAATTTGAGGGCATTAAAGACATACTCATCGTCATCAAAGGTCGTCAGAATAATGATCTTGATTTCAGGATACAGTTCCTTGATCCTCTGCGTGCACACGACGCCGTCCATTTTGGGCATGCGGATGTCCATAAGGATCACATCCGGTTTCTCCTGTTTGACAGAGGCCAATACCTCAACTCCGTCCGCGACACAGTCAACCACTTCAAAATCCGGCACATTGTCAAGAATGATCATCAGGCTCTGCCTGATCAGCTCCTGATCGTCCGCAATCAGTATTTTAATCATAATTTATCTCCTTCTGCCGAAGCTCTGATCGGGATGACCGCCTCGATCACAAATCCATTCTCTCCGCTGTAGGTAAGCGTCCCCTGCAGCATTTCGATCCTTTCTCTCATATGGTGCAGGCCAAAGCCGCTGTGTATGTCACTGCACCCTCTGCCGTTGTCCGCGATCCGGATCTTCAGAGTACTGCCGAAGCGCACGATCCGTACTAAAATATGGGTCGCGTTGCCGTGGCGGATCGCATTGGTGATACTCTCCTGGACGATTCGGTACAGCACGTCTTCTTCATCCTGATCCATTTTCTGCATATTCTTGGGATAGATCAGATCGATCTTCACCCCCGTTGACTTCCCGGATTCCTTCACGAGCTTGCGGATGGCCCTCTCCAGATCCAGCGTTTCCAGGGCGTCGGGGCGAAGGGCGTTCACAGAATGGCGCACATCCGTGATCCCGTTTCTGGCCACCTCCGCGATCGCCCGCAGCTGCTCCTTGGTAGCCTCAGGAGCTATATCCATGAGCATGATGCAGGCCTCGATCCCGGTGATGATGCCTGTCAGGGAGTGGCCGAGCGTGTCATGGATCTCTCTTGCAAGCCGGTTGCGCTCCCTGGTTTCAGTCATCCGCACCTGCTCCTGGGCGTATTCCTCCAGCTTCCGGTTTGCGTTTTGAAGCTGGCTGTTGAGCCGGAGGATCCTCTCCTTTTCACTGGTCTGTGAAAGAGTAAGCACCACCATATAAAGAATAAATACCAGAGTGTTGACCAGCTCAAGCATTTCAAGCAGCGACAAAAGGCTGCTGCGCACATCGTTTCGGTAGTAAGCCCACATTTTTGAAAGCGGGATCACGCTGAGATTTTCCTGCAGGGCATTGCTGCTCATTGCCAGAAAAAAGATACAGATAATAAAAATGTAGGCAATCCTTTTGTGCCAGTCGATCCTGTAGCGCATGATATCCGCCAGAAGGAGCATCACGATACCTGTGTAGCCGAAACAAGTCAGAACGCAGATCCCCACCGCGATACCGTATTCAAGCAGAAGCTTTCCCACCAGCTCCGGATGATTGTTACAGGGGACCGACAACAGAAGAAGCAGGCTGGTCCAGAGGATGGCCACGCAGATTGGCAGCTTCCAGTACAGAATCGGGATCGACCCCGCCCCGATCAGGAACTTAAGGGCACTTCCATCCAGAATATAACCGCGCTGGGCGTGTACAGTGATGATCGTGATATACAGCAGAATAAAAAGATTCAGCATCTGCATTTCCAGAAAGATCATTCCGGGCGCCTGGGCGATCCGGAAGACATCTTCATTTTCACTGTCCCGAAACAACTCGAGAGACTTGTCCGCCATATCGCAGGCTCCTCCTTATTTTCTTCCACCCAATGCCGCAGCGCGCAGGCGCGAAGGCATCCCGAGGCAGTCTTACTGCCAGCGGTCTACATTATACTCTTCCAGATTTTCCTGCGTGACAAGCTCGACTGGAATAAGGATCTTTGATTCGACCTTCTCTCCTTTCAGAAGGCTGTACAGGGTGTCCGCCGCCTTTTCCCCGACTCTGGTCGGAAACTGGACCACAGAAGCCTGAATACTCCCTTCCCGGATCATCGCCTTGACTTCGGGAGAAGCGTCAACGCCGTAAAGTCCTACGCTGTCCAGAAGCCCGCTGGCGTCCAGGGCCGCGGCGGCGCCTATGCATGAAGGGTCATTGATCGCAAAGACATTGTCGAAAAAGATCCCTTCTTTGATAAAGGCCTCCATGCGGGGCATAGCCAGCTCAAGCTTTCCCTCGCAGGGGAGATCCTTCACGATCCTTATCCCCTCATGATTGCTCACGGTATCCAAAAATCCCCTCACTCTCTCCTTGCCGGAGGTCGCCGCATCATGCGACAGGATCACGATGTCCGCATGGTCAGTCTTTGAAAGAAGATACTCCCCCGTCAGAACTCCGGCCCGGTAATTGTCAGAGACGATCGTGCAGTCCGCAAGTGACGAATCGGAAAGATTGGAGTCAACCACGATGATCAGAACTCCCTGATCTCTGGCACGCTTTAGCACCTCGTCCAGGCCGCCTGCATCCACCGGCGTCAGGACCAGCACGTCGATCCCCATATCCAGCATATCGTTGATCTGCTCCACCTGCCGCTCCACATTCAGTGCGGGATCGCGGAGAATGACCCGGTCTCCTTCAGCCTCTGCCCTGTGGACGATCTGTTCGTTGATAATGGCGAACAGCTCATTGTTCATGGTCATATAGCTTGCGCCGATCAGGACAGAATGCTCCTTCTGGTTGGCTGACCAGTCAGGATGAAGCAGCAGATATCCCCCCGCCATAAGCAGAAACAGCAGGATGATCAGAAAATTTATTATAAATACGATACGTCGAACTTTCATTTTATTTTTATACCCTATGGACCAGCGCGCAGGCGCAAAGGCTCCCG
>DEPS01000189.1:4634-13020 GCA_002358875.1 Lachnospiraceae bacterium UBA3386
AAATCAGGCGCGCAGGCGCTAAGATCAGCGGGACGCGTAGCACGCAGACAGATCCTCCTTCAGAAACATTTCGGCTATGCCCACGTCCTCCGGTGTCGTCACCTTGATGTTTTTGTAGGATCCCATGACCATCTTCACCTTTTCTCCCATCATGTGCTCCGCGACCATGGCATCGTCCGTGATGGTGATGCCGCGGGCGGCGAGCTCCTGCTGCTGTCCCACGACTCTCCTGTGGGCTTCACGGATCAGCTCAAAAGAAAAGACCTGGGGAGTCTGTACGATCCACATGGAAGACCTGCTGGGAGTCTGTACAACATAGCCTTCCTCATCGGCGATCTTGATGGTGTCCTTGGAGGGAACGGCCGCTACGCAGGATATTCCGGCGGTCACGGTTTCGTAAAGACGGGCCAGGGTGCCCTGGTCGATCATAGGACGGGCACAGTCGTGGATAAAAACATAATCGCAGTCCCAGTTTATATACTCGAGGGCCAGGGCGACCGTGAGAAAACGCTCCGCGCCGCCGGGGCAGAATCCGCGGATCTTTTCAAAGGAAGCGTATTCACTGACAGCGGCGGATGCCATTTCCAGATCCCCTTCGGGCACCATCAGAAGGATGTCCGTGATGAAGGGACATGCCTGCATGGCGCGCAGGGAATAGAGGAACATGGGGATTCCGGCGATCCGCATATACTGCTTTCTAATATCCGCTCCCATGCGCAGGCCGCTCCCCGCGGCCAGAAGCACAGCGGTACATGCTTTTTTTCCTTCAAGGGCAGCAGTTTCTTTCATGGCAGATCTCCTTATCAAAGATGCGGGTTTTCGATAAAGTCCGCATCTTTCCTCGACAATCCCGGCTTGTAAAAGCCGTGGAAGGCTCATTGCATCAGGCCGGGAGCTTTTCAGCGCTGGCCAAGGCGCAGGCCGGGGACAGCGTTGAGGTCGAGCCCCGAGAAATTCCCTTTTATGTATTCAAAATAGGCCGCGCTGCCGATCATGGCGGCGTTATCAGTGCACAGGATGGGGGGCGGGCAGAAAAAGGCGGCTCCTTTTTCTTCGCACATCTGCCGCATGCCGGCGCGAAGGGCTGTATTGGCGGCCACACCGCCCGCCAGGGCAAATTTTCGCAGGCCGTATTCCTCAATGGCATCCGCTGCCCGGGAGACCAGGACGTCCACGACCGCCTGCTGGAAGGAGGCGGCAACGTCGGAGACATTGACGGAAATGCCCTTCATGCGGCTGGTATTGAGATAGTTGAGCACGGCCGATTTCATGCCGCTGAAGCTGAAGTCGTAATGGGAGCCGGACACCTTTCCTCTTGGGAACATGATGGCATGTGGATCCCCTTCCCGTGCGGCCCTGTCGATCTTGGGACCGCCGGGGTAGCCCAGGCCGATCTCACGGGCCACCTTGTCAAAGGCCTCGCCGGCTGCATCGTCCTGGGTCCTGCCCAGGATCTCATATTCCCCGTAATCGCGGACCAGGACCAGATGGGTGTGGCCTCCGGAAACGACCAGGCAGGCAAAGGGCGGCTCGAGCGAAGCATCCGCTATATAGTTGGCGCTGATATGACCTTCTATGTGATGAACGCCGATGAGCGGTATCCCGGTCGCAAAGCAGAGGCCTTTGGCCGCGGAGACACCGATCAGGAGCGGCCCCACCAGGCCCGGTCCGTAGGTGACCGCGATGGCGTCCATATCCGTGAGGGACATTCCGGCCTCTGCCAGGGCCTGCCGGATGACCTGCGTGACCCGCTCCGTATGCTTTCTCGAGGCGATCTCGGGAACGACGCCCCCGTACAGAGTGTGGATATCGATCTGGGAGGAGATCACATTGGAGAGCACTTTTCTTCCGTTCACGACGACGGACGCCGCCGTCTCATCACAGCTCGACTCAATTGCAAGTATCTTTATTTCTGACATTTTTTTCTGCTTTCTTTTTTATCATGACATGTATCATAAACAGCCTGTTTTTCTGCCGGTAAGGCAGCAGGCACAAAGTTCTCAGGGCTGTCCGGACATGAAAATACTGGTTTGCTCAAAATATCCTGATCACCACATCGCCCTTGGTCGCGGCCGCGGCAAACATAAATTTTCCGGATCAAAATTCCCCGGCTGACGCCGCCTTTTTATTCTTCCTCGAACACCAGCGTCACGGTCCTGCCGTCCCGGGCCGCGTGACTGTTCGGGAAGATCCTGCGGACAGGCTCCATGTATTCTTCGGGGCGGGTCAGAGACGGACTGTAGTGGGTGAGCCACATTTCCTTGGGCGCAGCCTTTTTCGCGAGCCATGCCGCCTCGGCGAAGGTCATGTGCTTGTTTTCCTTTGCTTTTCCGTCCTTATCCGGCTCCCCGTACATGCCCTCGCAGATCATGAGATCAGCGCCCTGCGCGTATTTTACGATGTTCTCGCAGGGGCGGGTATCGGTGGTATAAACAAGGCGGATGCCCTTTCTGGGCGGTCCAAGAACCATATCAGGCGTAAAAACATTTCCGTCCTCTGCCTCTATGGTCTCGCCCTTCTGCAGGCGGTTCCAGAGCTTTATGGGGATCTGCTGCTCCTGAGCCCGGGCGGCGTCAAACCGTCCTGCCCGGTCAAGGGCAAAGGCATAGCCGTAACAGGGGACGTTGTGGTTTACCCGGAAGGCATGGATGTGAAAATCCTTTCCGCCCCCCGGGAACACGACCTCCTCCTCCCGCTCGGACAGCTCCTGAAATACGATCTCAAAGGGGAGCTCCGGAGCGATCGCACGAAGGCTGTTCACAACGCGGGAAAGTCCCCTGGGGCCTGCCATAAGGAGAGGCTCCGTGCGCTCCGCGTTGCCCATGGTCAGCAGCATCCCCGGAAGCCCGGAGATATGGTCGGCATGGTAATGTGTAAAAAGCATTATATCGATCGGCTTGGGGCTCCAGCCCTTTTTCCGCAGAGCGATCTGCGTGCCCTCGCCGCAGTCAACAAGTATTCCTTTTCCATTATATCGGAGCATCAGGGATGTCAGATACCGGTATGGAAGCGGCATCATTCCCCCTGTCCCGAGAAGACAGACATCGATCATTCTATATATTTATCTCCATTATTCTTTTATTTTTCCCGCAGCCACATGATCAGGGCATCCTCGACCGGCTTGTCATAAAAACGGGGACGGATCCCTTCCGTACTAAATCCAAGGCTTTCATAAAGGTGCACTGCCGCGTCATTGCCGGCGCGGACCTCCAGCGTGAAGGCCTGCACACCGTCGCGGCGCGCCTCGCTGATCAGCCTTTCCAGCATCTGCCTGCAGATCCCTCTGCGGCGATAGTCCGGATGGACGGCGACGTTGCTGATCTCGCCCTCCTCGAAAATCTTTTTGACTCCGCAGACACCGACGATCCGGCCTGGCCCGGCTAAAGAATCTGTATCCACCGCCACGTAGTAGGCCGCATAGGGGAGGAGCAGGACAGCATTAAAGACGCTTTTTGTCCAGGGTCTTGTAAAGGCTATTTTTTCTATCTCTGCCGCCTGGGGGATATCTTCCTTTATCATGCGTCGTATGATCACAGACATTTTGTTTCGTTTCCTTTCAGGATGAACTGACGAACCCGGGGAAAGGCTGTCAGAGAAGAGAATAATTTCTTTTCTCGCTGTGCTCCTGTTCCGCCTGGGCCAGACGGAGGTATTCGGGACGGAAGTCATCAGCTGAAATCATGCAGGCTTCCCCCTGCTCCTGATAGCAGGAATAGGCCAGAGCCGCGACCGCCGCCGCGCGCTGGCGGGCCAGGTGTGCAGGGGCAAAGAAGTATGGAACCTTCATCAGCTGCGAAAGGGCCTCTCTCATGACAGGAACGCCGTCTCCCAGAAAGATCACGGACCGCCCTCTATCGTTGAGGTCTGCGGCGATCTGCTCGATAGGGACGACGCACTGGGGGCGCAGGACGACGAAGCGGGGGGCTCCGGCCTTATTATCAGCAAAATCCCATCTCCACTCATAAATACCTGTATACACCTGACTGCGCCGCGCGTCCATGAGGGGGCAGATCAGGGAATCTGTCCCGAACAGGTTATAGGCGATGGAATCCACTGTCGGCACCGGAATGACCGGCACATCCATGGCCATGGCCGCCCCTTTGACAGTGGCCGCTCCGATACGCAGGCCAGTAAATGAACCCGGCCCTTTCGCTATGGCGACAGCGTCGACTGTCCCCAGGTCAAGCTCAAGCATCCGTTTAACTTCGTCCATCATGGGGACCAGGCTCTGCGCATGTTTTTTCTTATACTGCACATTATAGTCCGCGATCAAAAGGCCATCCTCCAGGACTGCGCAGCCCGCGACAGGCCCGGAAGCCTCAACAGCCAGAATTTTCATTTTTTACCTCCCGTGCGATGCGGTCATGCAATTTTTTGCCCGCAGCAAAAAGGGCATTTTGCCGTTTATTATAGTATCATAAAACTCTGAAAGCATCCATAAAAGAAACATTCTGAATTCAGCCCCCGCCGTTATACTCGGTTTTTGCGCGAAAAGGCCTCAACATATGCTGCGCATATGTGAAACGCCTCGGGTTTCGGGGCAGTCTGAACCAAGAGACTAATCTGAACCAAGAGACTAAATTAAAGAAAGAAAACTCAACTGCGCGGCCGGGAAAAGGCGAAAAAAGAAAGAGCAGGTGTCTTCTGCTCTTTCCGATTTCCCTGTTTTTCCAATAATGTTTTTCAATAATGTTTTATAATGCTGGATCCCTTTGTGGATCCCTTTGGGTCCGGTCAACAGTTTTTTTCCGGAAACAGGCCTGAAACACTGATCCTCCGGTAATCCAGCCCTTTCTCCAGTTCTTTTTCGATGCGGATCACAATGGTATTACGGGGAAGGAGCTCCGCGATCCGGCCTGCCCACTCGATCAGACATACGCCCTTTCCTTCAAGATAGTCGTCAAGACCGATCTCTTCCATTTCCTCAGGCTCTTCTATCCGGTAGACGTCAAAGTGGTAAAGAGGGAGACGTCCTTCCTCGTAGATCTGCAGGATCGTAAAGGTGGGGCTGCTGACAGGCTCGCTGATACCAAGGCCTTTCGCGAACCCTTTTGTAAAAACCGTCTTACCGACACCCAGGTCGCCGGACAGGGCGAAGACATCCCCCGGTTTAGCATCCGCCGCGAGGCGTTCTCCGATCAGGAGCGTTTCCTCCGGGCTGTTGGATTCAAACGTTTGCATGAATGAATTCCTCAAATGGTCTCATAACTTGATCAGGCTGACTGCAAAAGCAGAGGACCCGGTCTATTCGATCTTGTCGATCCTTCTCTGATGGCGTTCTCCTTCAGAAAAGGGAGTTGCAAAGAAAGTGTCCACTATGTCCATGGCGACGTTTTCGCCTACCATTCCGGCACCGATGGCCAGCATGTTGGCATTGTTGTGCTCACGGGTAAGGCGGGCAGTCGTGGTATTGTGGCAGAGCGCGCAGCGGATGCCGGGCACCTTGTTGGCGGTGATGGAAATACCTATGCCGGTGGTGCAGATGACGATACCTTTTTCGCACTCCCCGCTGGCAACGGCTTTAGCGGCGGGCCTGCCGAAATCAGGATAATCGCAGGAATCCAGACTGTAGGTTCCGAAGTCTCTGCATTCCATTCCTTTTTCCTTAAGATGGGCAATGACCTTTGTCTTGAGTTCAAATCCGCCGTGATCTGATGCGATTGCGATCATATTCAACCTCCTGTCTGCTGACACTCAAAAACTCCTGTCTGTTAACTCCTGACTCACAAAAAGCTCCTGAATCCTAAAAAGCCACTTACTCACAAAAGCTCCTGAATCTTAAAAAGCTCCTGCCCCGGTCAGCGGCTGCTGCCCTCACTCATAGTGCGCCCGTATTTGATAATGGGGCTGACCTTTTTATAGATCAGCATGGTGAGGACGGAGATGCCGACGCCCTTTATGATGTTGATGGGGGCGACCATGAGGACGACAAAGGATGTAAGATCCTTTACGCCCGGATTGATGGCGGTCCCCATGCCGAGGATGGCATCAAGCGGCATCCCGAAAAGCTTTGAAAAAGTGGGAAGAAGATAAACTGCGTTGAACCAGGTCCCGAAAAGAGTCATAACGAGAGTTCCCGCGACGCAGCCGATGATGGCGGTCCTTCTTGATTTTTTAAACTGGTAGATGACGGAAGCCGGCAGGACGAGCATGCAGCCGATCAGGAAATTGGCCAGGTCGCCGACAAAGGCTGTGGATGTGCCCTTGAGCACAAGCTTCACCAGTTCCTTGATGAATTCCACCAGGACGCCGGCGACAGGTCCGAAGGCAAAGCCTGCGATCATGGCAGGGAGTTCGGAGAAGTCGAGCTTGTAGAATTCCGGCGCGATCACCGGGATGGAGAAATCAAAGCAGTAAAGGATGCCCGAGAGAGCTGAAAACATGCCGATCATAACAATTTTCCGCGTTGCGAGGATCCTCTCCGTGCCGCCGCTTTTCGCGCGGGCAAAACGCTCAATGAGATAAGCGATGAAGACCAGCCCCACGACCGCTAACAGACATACGCCGACAAAACCGCCATTCTCCGCAACTGCCTGCAATAATCCTTTTCCCATGATCAACCCCCTGTAAGTATGGATAGCGCTCCTGTGTCAATCAGCCGGTCTGGAAAGTGAATTTTCTTTTTTCCAGGTCTGTCTCGATGGCCGCGATATCAGCGCCGAGACGGCGGAGCTTCTCGGGGAAGTCCTCATATCCCCGCTCAATATAATAGATGTCGTAAATCTCGGAAAATCCTTCCGATGCCAGAGCTGCTATCACGAGAGCCGCGCCGGCACGCAGATCCGGGGAAACGAGTTTTGCGGCAGTATATTTATCAACACCGTTAATGATCGCCGTGTTGCCCTCGACCCTGATGTCCGCGCCCATCTTGGTGAGCTCGTCCACATATTTAAAGCGGTTCTCGAAGATGCTCTCCGTGACGATGCTGACGCCGCGGGAGAGGCCTAAAAGAACCGTGATCTGAGGCTGCATGTCCGTGGGAAAGCCTGGATAAGGAAGCGTCTTGACATTGGTCGAACCAAGGCGCTTGGTTGCGACAACGCGCAGCTCGTCATCCGACTCGTGGATCTGACATCCCATCTCCCTGAGCTTTGCCGAGAGGAACTCAAGATGCTTGGGAATGACGTTTTTGATAACCACATCGCCCTTGGTCGCTGCCGCGGCAAACATAAAGGTGCCCGCCTCGATCTGGTCAGGGATGATGGAATAGCTGGTCCCGTGAAGCCTTGCGACGCCATCGATCCTGATCGTGTCCGTGCCTGCGCCCTTGATGCTGGCGCCCATGCTGTTGAGGAAATTGGCGACGTCGACGACATGCGGCTCCTTGGCGGCGTTCTCGATCGTGGTCCTGCCCGTGGCCATGACGGAAGCCATCATGATATTGATCGTTGCCCCGACACTGACGACGTCCATGTAAATATGGGAGCCGCGCAGGACATCCGCCCTTGCGACAACCATTCCGGGAGGCGCGAGGGTCACATCAGCGCCAAGTGAACGAAAGCCCTTGATATGCTGGTCGATGGGCCTTAATCCGATATTGCACCCGCCGGGGAGCGCGACCGAGGCGCACTTGTGCTTGCCCAAAAGAGAACCGATCAGGTAATAGGAGCCCCTGATCTTCCTGACAAAATCATTGTCTACCGGCGCGCCGCTCTGGATCATGGAACCGTTTATCCTGTAGCAGTGGCGGTCTATTTTTTCCACATGCCCGCCGATCGCCTGAATGGCCTTTAAGATCGCGCGGATATCACTCACATCAGGTATATTTTCAATCGTAACGGTTTCGTCGGTCATGACAGAGGCTGCCAGAATGCCCAGCGCCGCATTTTTGGCGCCTGCTATTTCCACTTCACCGCTCAGGGAGTTTCCCCCTTTTACAATATAATGTTTCATAAATTCCCCTATTTCCGTTTACGGACGGAATAGCCGAAGGTCCCGATTTTCTTCCCCAGAGAAAAATAGGCGCCGTGCACGTAAGAGACGAGCCCCGCCCTCTCCAGGTCAAGCCGCCCCCTTTTATCAAGAAAGGCTTCGTCCACACTGACCTGCACGACCTTCGCAAGGAAAAGATCATGCACGCCCAGCTTTTGGACGGCGGTGACTACGCACTCAAGGCACACAGGGCTCTCGCCGATCGACGGCGGGCTGACGCACTTTGAAGGTACCTTCGTCAGATGCAGATGTTCAAATTTATCGATATCTCTGCCGGAGCGGACGCCGCAGAAATCAGCAGCATAAGTCAGCCCCCTTGTAGTGAGATTTATTACAAATTCACCCGTCCTCGCGATCAGGTCATGCGAATACCGCTCAGGACGGATCGATACAGAGACCATTACCGGATCGGAACAGATCGTTCCGGCCCAGGCCGCAGTCATTATATTGCTCC
>DEPS01000189.1:13119-19913 GCA_002358875.1 Lachnospiraceae bacterium UBA3386
ATTGTCTCGCCATGTAATCAGTTTTCCCCCTTGTCGAGGTCTTTTGGATCCGGGACCTTTTATCAGTCAGTGCATGCTAAGGAACAGGCTTAAAAGGCCGACGCCCTCGATGAGCTGGATCGCCAGTACGGCGATGAGCAGCCCGAAGGTCACTTTCCTGATGAGGGCCTGACCGGGATCAGGCTTTACGGATGCCTGCAGGGCGTCCAGCTGCTCCTTAAGCTCCTGCGTCTGTTTTCCCAGCTCGGAGATCATGGAAGCCTGGATGTTTCTGTAGACCCTGACATTCTCCCTGTGATTGAAATCATCGGATTCCTGCTTCAGGCGGGCTGCCTGATCCTGCGTTTTCTGCAGGCCGTCGAGGACTGCATCGCGCGCCTCTCCCGAGGAAGTGCTGACCGAAGCGCTGACCGCGGCGGTGATCCCGTCCTGCAGCTGCTGCGTGTCCAGGGACTGTATGGCCGCCAGCCTCTCGGAAATGCGGTCATTGTTCTCCTGAAGGATGCTGCGGATCTCATCCGCCTGACTGCGGTTCATGAACTGAAGCTTCTGTACCAGCTCGTTGTTGCGCTCATACAGGCTGCTCAGCTGCTCGATCATTTGAGTGTAGTCGCTGACCTCTTCCCTGAGCCGGAACGTCTGCGCCGCTTCCGCGGCTCCGTTGGCTCGGATCAGCTCATCGGGATTATCCAGATTCATGATCGGAATCGCGTTGCGCATAAAAAAACCTCCGGAGTTTCACGCAAAAACTGCGGATAGTAAAATCACTTCCGCCAATGTCAATATCTTGTATTCTCTGTCAGGGATTAAGCATATGATACCATCATAAGCCCGCATTGACAATTGAGAACATATGTCTTTCTCATTTTCAGACAATGTGTGCTGATTTTGGCAGATGGTGCAGACAAATGCAGACAAATCGCCATAAAAATCAATCACGGGGACATAAAAAAACGATCACAGGGACATATCAGAAGGCGGAAGCAGTCAGAATTTCGGCCAGTCTGTCCGCCTCACGGATAAGAATCCTGCAGATCTTCAGAAACCTGAAAGCCCTCCCGGGCAGAAAAATTTCTCTTTCCGCAAGATAAAGCGGGTATACCCGGCCGGCTTTTTCATCCATAGCCAGAAAAGAAGCGTCGGAAATATTCTCCGCATAAACAGGTATCCCGCTGTCCAGCGCAAAGCGGCGCTCCCTTTCAAGAGCACAGAGAGTCCGACCTCTTTCACAGGCTGTTTTGTATGACTGCACGGCCTTTTCCTTCGCCTGCTTTATCTTCAGGCGGTCAGGCCCTGACGCATGTCCGGCCCCGTGACCGTCTGACATTCCTTCCCGGAAAGCCCTCTTCTGTGCAGCCCGGACTTTTGTAAGAACAGGAAACAGTGAGGCTCTGACCAGTGCGGGAAGATTTTTATAAAAAACATAAATGCCGTTCCCGGCGGCAAGCTGAAGCCGGAAAAGAGACGGCCTTCGGGCAGTTTTTGCGGCCGGGTCCCTCCTTATCACCGCGTCAGCGGCATACACTGTTCTGTATCCGGAAAGGGCGGCGCGAAGACTAAGATCAAATGCCTCCAGGCCATCGTAATGCCTCTCGTCCATCCAGCCGATCTCTTCGAGGACATCCATGCGGTAGAGGGCGCATCCGTCCGGGACCGCAAGCATCTCCCCGGAAGCTTTCCTCCCCCGGGCACGCTCAAAAGCAAAGCGGGGGACCGCACAGAAAATTCTATTCTGCTCCCCGTCAGAAAGGAGCGGAAACCGGTGAGTTTCCGGCATCCGCTCTGCAGCCATGATAAGGCGCCCGAGGCATTTTTTCCCCGGCTGCAGGTCAGGCCGGATCAAAAAAGCGTACTCTGTCCTGACCAGCCTCAGACCGGCATTGACCGCATGAGCATATCCCGTATGCGCCGTGAGCGAAAGGAGCGTGACATGCGGCCACCTGCTGCGGACCATCTGAGCAGTCCCGTCCACGGAACCGTCGTCGACGACGATGATCTTCGGCACGCACTCCGCTGCAGTCAGAGCCTGAAGGCATCTGTGAAGGGAAGATCTGCAGTTTCTGACAGGTACGACCGCGGTAACTTTTTTCATTTCCACTCCCCTTGCAAAAGCGCACAGGCACGCAGGCAGTCCCGGATATTTTATGCGGTTACAGAACAGACGCAGGATACATTAAATAACGGCAGACCGGCGGGCTGCGTTACGAAAGTTCTTTCAGTTCCGGACGACTCTGCGCAGCGAAGGGTTCCATACGATGGTGTAGCCCATTTCGCGCACGCGGGCACAGAACTGCCTGCTCAGAGCCCCCAGGTCATCCCCTCTGTACATGACATGCCCCTCATAGGAGCAGCCGAAAGTCTCTTCGTACAGGCTGTAGAGCTCCTTACGGATCTTCATGCAGCGGACATCTACTGCCCAGGCATTCTGAACGGTCCTGGCAATAAGGCGCGGCCCTTCTTCAGCCTCGTCCCAGCCCTTAAAAAGGACATTTCCCCGCTCATCCTGCATTCCGCCTATGATGCGGTGCTTTTCATCGAGCACCTTTCCCCCGACGACGCCGACCATCCGGCGGGCGGTAAAGATGTCCGGAAGATATTCGATCTCCATGATCCCCGTCATGGCCGCGGGATGGACCACAGCCCGGATCCTGCGGGACTGAAAATAATCCGTCAGAGCCCTTTTCCTTGCGTCCAGAACCTCCGCGGAGAGATTTCCCCTGTGAAGGGAATGGCAGAGTACCTGAGGGATGTGATGGATCCCCGACTTGGGTGCACGCAGCACCAGGTCATATACAGGAGCACATTCATAATCCTCACGGAACCTGAGCGCCAGAAACAGCGGGCGCCGGACAGCCAGCACACGCGACATATAATCCGTTGAATATAAATAATCAATGCTGAAATCAGGTTTGAAATAAGGATCTGTGTATTGTTTTCCCCTCGCCCCGCAGCGGTCTTCATCCGCATACAGAAGCTCAGCGTCGGTCTGCATGGCCGCGAGTGTCATTTCAAAGAGAGCATCCCTTGTCAGAAGGTCGCCGCACTCAAGGCGGATGACATAATCTCCGCCCGCCTGCGATACCGCCCTGTTGAAGGCTGCCGCAAGGCTGCTCCCGTCCGAAAAGTCCAGGTAGTGGAGACGGTCCTCCCTGTACCAGGCGATCACGTCGCGGACCTGGTCGGAAACTCCCCTGTCCAGAATATAGAGCTCATACTGTCCGTAGGTCTGTTCAAGAACAGAGGTCAGCGTCGCGCGGAAAAGCCGAAGGTCGGGTTCCCTCACCGCCATAAAAATGGAAAAGAGCGGCGGCCGCGCGTCCTTTTGCAGAAAAAAGGACGACCCCAGTACCTGGGAGGGAGCTTCCCCTTCCCTGAGCCTTTCAGACACCGTCTGCTGCATCCGAAGGACATCCTCCTTCGGCTCCTGATAGGCATAGGAGATCCTTCCCTTTCTGGCTGCGGCCCGTACGGCAGCGATGCGTATCTGCTCCGCGCTCTTTGCTCCGGCAGATGTTATTCTGTTTCGAAACTTACCGATCGGGGACATGCGGCACCTCTTTTTCAGATTCGGAGAGAAACACCCGGGAACTGTAAACAGACTGTCACTGTTTAGATCAGACAAAAAAATCGATCATAACTGTTCAGAACCCGCCGGGTTCTGAACAGTTAATATTGAACACAGTCTGCAGCCGCTCAGTCATCGATCATGAGCGACGGCAGGAATCTCGCCTCTGCCGGATCCTGCGTCAGATATGGATGGTAGAAGGGATCTGCTCCGCCGGGAAGGGGATGGAAACGCCTGAGAGCTTCCAGCTCCAGAGGCCTGTTCTTTTCCCTCTGTTCGAGTGTTTCCAGATTTTCCTTGGAGATCGGATCATAATAGAACAGATACATATTGTTGCGCACAACATTGTAATAGCCTTTTTCATAGACCCGGCAGCAGAAATCGATATTCGTAAAGCAGTCCGGGAAATGCTCTTCGTCAAAGCCCCCGACCTCGCAGAATACATCCCTCCGGATCATGATACACGCACCCGATACAGCAAGGACATTGCGGACTCCCTTGTTGAAACCGTAATACCAGGTCTCGTCGTTTCGCCTGTACTGGAGCTTGTAAACGGGCCCGCCCGGAACGGAGATGATGCCGGCATGCTGTATGATGTTTGAACTGGGATAAAGAAGCTTCATCCCCACCGCCCCGACATAGGGAAGCTTGGCCTTTTCCGACAGGTGGGAGAGCCACCCCGTCTTCTGGACGACCACGTCGTCATGTAAAAACAGAAGCATCTCGCCGTTGGCCGCCGCCGCCCCCATGTTATTCATGCGCGCCATGTTAAAGGGCATATCCTGATATAAATATACGGCGGACATATCGCTGTCATTGATCTCATCCACAAGTGCCTGGGTCAGCTCCCGGTTTTCAGGGCTGCTCCCGTTGTCCACGATGATCAGCTCATAGGGAACGCTTACATGGTCCACGATAGAGGTCACGCAGCGGGCCAGGCCGTCGGGATTGTCCTTGCTGGGGATGATGATGCTGATCAGGCGGGTGGACGCGGACTCATGGCTGTAGCGGCCGGTCAGGGAATCACTGATCAGCCAGGCATCCCAGGCCTCCGGCTTTTTATCAGCATGAAAAAGGATCTCCGGAATGTGCCCGACCGGCATCTCCTCTTTTGTCCGCCTCGAAAAGCCTCCGTCTGCCTGGGCGATCTTGAGGCAGAGCTTTCCGTAGATCCAGGACCTGAGCGCCGTGTCCGGCTCAGACCGCCTGGCCTCCATCTCTTCCGCCTCATCCTCCTGGATCATCGATTCGGACTCAAACTGCTGAGCCGTGCGCCTTCCTGGATTGATCATGGCCAGCGCGGACGAGCGCAGGGCGAACACACTGCCGAAATAGAAGGTGGACAAAAATGTATCCGGCGACCACTCCGGCTTAAACCACGGGCTTATGTATTCACCTTCCGAGATCTGGTCCTCGTCGCCGTACACCAGGTTTACCCTGGGATGGTCTGCAAAGTAAGCGCAGATCAGACGGACTGCATAATCTGTCAGCTCCCCGTCATCATCACAGGCGATCAGGATATCGGGCAGGCTCTCTCCCGACAGGATATGATTTTTAAGGTGGGAATAACGAACGACCTCAAAAGAGGCTTCCCCCGCAGGAGGCACCTCCAGTTTATCCCGATGCTGTAGAAACCATTCGTGATACGTTTTTGCCTTCATGGCACTCTCTCCCTTAAGACCTTCAATATGCGCCCCTGACCGGCATGCTCTTTTCCCCCGCTGCGGCAGGCAGGCGCGGGGACAGCCCGGGGCGTTTTCGCCATAGCGGTTTTCCCGGTGTTCTCATCGATGGCGGCCGGTCCATCATTTTCGACATCTCAATGCTGTATATATTAGAGTAGCATTTTTTTCACTTTTTCACAACGGATTTTCCCAAAAAGGGTATCCCCTAACCACTGTTGACATAATGCGGAAAACCCGATATATTTTTATATAGGAAAATTGCCGCATTCCGGCGTGTTTTTTCGTAAAAAGTACAGCATATTGCATGGTTTGCTGTATCCTGCGGAGCACACGGCCGGTTCGGCGCGGGCAGACCGTTTTTTTATCAGTAACAAACAATTTATAAAAAAGAAAGCAGGTGCAAAGTATGTATCAGGATGAGTACAAACGCTGGCTGGAAGCCGATCTGATTGACTGTGACCTTCACACCGAGCTCAAGGGCATTGAGGGCGACGACGAAGCCATCAAGGAGCGCTTCGCTATCGCGCTTTCCTTCGGAACAGCAGGCCTTCGCGGCACGCTTGGCGCGGGCACGAACCGCATGAACATCTGGGTCGTGCGCCAGGCAACGCAGGGCGTCGCGGAATGGGTGAAGACGCAGGGCGGCACGCAGACCGTCGCTATCAGCTATGACAGCCGCCTCAAGGGCTGGACCTTTGCGCGCGACGCAGCGGGCGTCCTTGCGGCCAACGGCATCAACGTTCGCATCTACGACGAGCTGATGCCCGTCCCGGCGCTGAGCTTCGCGACCCGCTATTACAACTGCAACGCGGGCATCATGATCACCGCCTCCCACAACCCCGCCGTCTACAACGGCTTCAAGGCCTACGGCCCCGACGGCTGCCAGATGACCGACGACGCGGCGGCAGTCGTTTATGACGCCATCCAGAAGACCGACGTCCTGACCGGAGCCAAGTACATCTCCTTCGCGGAAGGCGTTGAGAAGGGTCTCATCAAATTCGTCTCCGAAGAGTGCAAGGAAGCTCTTTATGAAGCAATCGAAGCGCGCCAGGTCCGTCCGGGCCTGTGCAAAACCGCGGGCCTCAAGCTGGTCTATTCTCCTCTGAACGGCACAGGCCTTGTCCCCGTGACCCGCGTCCTCAAGGATATGGGCATCACCGATGTAACCATCGTTCCCGAGCAGGAGTATCCCAACGGCTACTTCACCACCTGCTCTTATCCCAACCCCGAGATCTTCGCCGCTCTCGAAAAGGGCCTGAACCTGGCCAAGGAAGTCGGCGCAGACCTCATGCTGGCGACAGATCCCGACGCGGACCGCGTGGGCATCGCCATGAAGTGTCCGGACGGCTCCTATGAGCTGGTTTCCGGCAACGAGATGGGCGCCCTGCTTCTGGACTACATCTGCGCAGGCCGCATCGAGAAGGGCACAATGCCCAAGAACCCCGTCGCTGTTATGTCCATCGTCTCCACGCCTCTGGCGGAGAAGATCGCTGAGAACTACGGCGTTGAGCTTCGTCAGACCCTGACCGGCTTCAAGTGGATCG
>DEPS01000189.1:19934-32026 GCA_002358875.1 Lachnospiraceae bacterium UBA3386
ATCGGCGACCAGATCGCCCAGCTCGAAGCAGCCGGCGAAGTCGACCGCTTCATCTTCGGCTTCGAGGAGAGCTACGGCTACCTGGCAGGCCCTTATGTCCGCGACAAGGACGCCATCATCGGCTCCATGCTCATCTGCGAGATGGCCGCCTACTACCGCAGCATCGGCTCCAGCATCAAGCAGCGTCTGGAGGAGATCTACGCCAAGTACGGCCGCTACCTCAACAAGATCGACACCATGGAATTCCCCGGCCTCTCCGGCATGGATAAGATGGCCGGCATCATGGCCGAACTTCGCGCCAACACCCCCACTGCGATCGGAGACCTCAAGGTCGCTTCCGTGACCGACTACAACAAGCCCGAGGAGACCGGACTTCCCAAGGCTAACGTCCTCTCCTTCGTCCTTGAGGACGGCGCCAAGGTCATGATCCGTCCCTCCGGCACAGAGCCCAAGATCAAGGCTTACTACACAACTCTCGGCAAGGACCTCGCCGCCGCTCAGGCTGAGAAGGACGCCCTGTCCAAGGCTATCAAGCCTGTTTTCTCATAAGACAGACGCGCCGGACACTCCGGACCGGTAAGGCATTACAGGCCTTATGGCAGATCGATTTTGACGGCTGATCCTGTTAACGCCGGATCATGCCTGCAAAAAGCCCCCTCCCGCACGGGAGGGGGCTTTTTCACTGCTTCATATCACGGGTCAAAAGGTGGTTTTACCAGGCCCGCTTCGTCACTTTGGCGGAGCGTATGCTGCCGCCTGACTATTACAATTCACGTTACATGGCCACACACTGGCAGACGTGTGAACATATAACAAATTCACACCGTCTGCAGCATCTGCAGGGCTATGCTGAGGGCGCAGAGGAAGCCGCCGCCAAGGGCGTAGGCCTTGCCGCTTGGAGCGACTCCATAGGCGCGGCCGCTGATGTATCCGGCCGCCGCGAAGACAGCAGTGATGACAAAGGACGCCGCAAGGACCTGTGAGAGACTGTAACGCAAAAGGCCGAATCCGATGCCGGCAAAGCAGGCGTAGGCGCACAGGCGCAGGGAGAGGATGGCATCCGTGCGTATATCCACGTTTTCCATGCGGTGCTCCAGAATTGTCCTTCCCTGAAATGCCCTGATCAGCATGCGGATGCCGATGGCGGCAAAGATGGCCCCTGCCATGAGGTGGGTCCAGAATACATCCCGTTCTCTCTCCATCTCAAGCATCAGGATCCAGCTCCCTATGTTGTGGCCGACAAGGGCTGCCGCAAGTTCCAGTACGCCCCAGATGAAGGCCATCAGGGTCGTTAATTTATCGATCCGGACAAGGTTGGCGCCCCGCACAACGACGGTCCCATAGATGCCCATTGCCAGAGCAGCAAAGATCAGAATGATAAAAAGCGTATGTATATTCATTTTCTCAGTCCTCATCCGCCTCTATGCCGTCGGTCTTGATTATGAATCTTACAGTGCTGTCCGAGTTTTCCGCAGCGCCGCTGAAGGTATTGTAGGAGGCTGCAGCATCCTTGAGCTCCATGAGGTTTTCATCGAGAGACCTGATATTGGTCCTGTAGATGTCAGCAACTTTTTTGATCCCCTCGTCGCGGACACGGACAACAGCGTCGTTGAGTTCGTCGACTCCGTCCAGCATCTCGTTCATTCCGTCTGCAAACTGATCCACGCCGTCCGCGAGCTCGCCCGTTCCGTCGTTGAGCTCATCGGAATGGCTGCTGAGCTCCGAGGTGCCTTCCGAAAGTTCGTCTGTTCCTTCTTTGATCTCCTTTGCCCCGTCAAGATATTTACTGATTCCGTCCGCAAGGGTGCTCATTCCTTTTTTCGCTGTCCTGATACCGGTTGAGAGTGTCTTTGCTCCGCCGGAGACAGAGGATGCACCGCCTGTAAGGGTCGGTGAATTCTTTTTGAGCTCCGAAGCGCCCTTTGACAGATCAGCCGCGCCGTCGCTCACCTTTTCAGCACCCTCTAGATAATCGCCTATGCCCTTTGACAGGGTCGTGACGCCGTCGCTGGCGGAAGACGCTCCTTCCGAAAGGGTTTTGGCGCCTTCGGCGATCCCGGACACACCCTTCGTGTATTCACTGACAGCCTCTTTGAGAGCCACGGCTCCCGTATTCGCTGCCGAAATACCTTCCCCGAGCTTTGTTGTGCCGTTCTGAATATCCGTAACTGCCTTGTTCAGAACGTCGTTTTTCTGCTTTAATACCTTCAGGGTGCCGTTCAGCGATGAAGGATAAGAACTGTCATCCTCCGCCGGGTCAACATAAAGCGCCGTCCAGAGACTCTCCACACCGCCTGCGATAGCAGGAACGCCGCTGTTTTCATCAAGGAGCTGTGTGCCGGCTTCCTTCAGTTTTCTGAGCGATGTCCTGGACTCCTCGCTGCCAAGGGACTGGTTAAGCCTGGAGAGACCGCCGCTGACGGCATCCGCCTCAGTCCGGATGTTGTCTATTTCGCTTTTCACCTGTGAAAGCTTTTCCACGGCATCCCTGATCTTTTCCTCCCCGGAATCACCTTCGGAACCTCTCTGTTCCTCGGATCTGACGCTCTCCGCAGCCTTCTCCAGCGCACGGACGTCTGACGAGAGTTCCTTTGTGGAAAGACCAGAGACCGCGTCTGCCGCCTCTTTGAAGCTCTTTACCTCTTCCTGGATCTCCCCCGCCTTTTTTGCGGCGGCGGAAGCGCTTTCTTCCATCCCTTCTGCAGACTTCACAACGCCTGAGGCCGCTTTTTCCGCCTTTTCCGCTGCTTCCTTCAGCATTCCGGCAGCATCTTCGACCTTCGATTCAGCCGTCTCAAGCTTTTTCTCTGCCTCGTCAACGGCGTCTTCGATGTCATCCTGCGCGGAATCCGCCTTTTTTTCAATGGAAAGAATGGTCTTATTGCGGTCTTTTATCACGCTGTTTGCTTTTTTAATATTGTCGTTTGCCTCATCGAGGCTTTCCTTTAATTCCTTCAGGGCGGAATCTGCCTGTCCGTCAGCCTCTTCGGCGGCCGCCTTTGCCGCGGCTTTAGCCGCCGCGCTGACGATCTTGTCCTTGTCGATCCCGTCGACGTCGTCAAGCTTGTCTCCGACCGCGTTCTCGATGGCTTCCTCCACGGCTTCTTTTACAGCCTCTGAAATATCACCCTTGTCGATCCCGCCGCCGTCTTTCGCGCTGACAGTGCTGACTGTGCCGTCTTCCTCGCCGTCCACATCCGCGTCGGATGCCGCTTTTTTGATCCCGTCAACGGGAGCACTGATCGCCCGGACCGCTTCTTTTGCCTCGCCGATCCTGGAGGCGGCAGACTTTGCTGTTTTCTGCACATCCTCCTTTGCATCCGAAGCTTCGCTGCCGGCCTTCTTTGCTGCCTCTGCCGCACTCCTGGCTGCTCCCGCAGCCTTATTCGCTTCTTCCTCTGTATCTTCTGCCGTGCTGATCACGGCCGCCGCCTTTTTGGATGCGGACTGGACCGCGGTCTTTGCGCCGGATGTATCGTCAATAAAATTCTGCGCCAGTTCCGCCGCGTGCTCTGCCTTCTCCGATACGGCTTCGTTTTTTCCCGATGAATTGTCGGAATCACCCGAAGACGAATTGAGATCACTGATCACCTTACCGACCTTATCATCCAGGTCTTCGATATCTGACGAGACCTTTTCGGCGCCGACCGAGAGATTCTTCACATTTTCCTGGACCGTTCCGCTCTGATCGATGAGAGCATTTGTCCCCTGTACGTATGCCGGGAGCCCTTTTTGATCATCCATAAGGGCCGCTGCGCCGTCTTTGAGCGCCTTAACGCTGTCTTTTTTCCCGTCCAGTGCCTCACTGGCAGCAGCCACCGCTTCCGTATAAGCCGAGAGTCCGCCGGCAAATGTATCCAGTCCGCTCTGAACAGCCCTGGCACCCTCCTGAAGGGCCTCCGTTCCGTCTGCAAGGCTGGTGATCCCGTTGTTTAAATCTTCATTATGACTTCCCAGCTCCTGGGCGCCTGCAGAGAGGTCAGTGGCTCCTGCGGAGATTTTTTTCGCTCCTTTTTCCAGATCCTTCAGGCCTCCCGTGATGGTTTCATTGTTTTTCGTCAGCTCCCGGGCGCCCCTGGCAAGATCCCCGGCACCCCTGGCAGCCTTATTGACGCCGTTTGTATAGGTCTTTACACCCTTTTCCAGAGAGTTCGCGCCTTTTGCCAGATCAGTTGCTCCCTGATCCAGCTTCTTTGCGCCGTCAGTAAGATCATCCATCCCGTCGCTGATGGCGGCGTTGTTGTCCGTGAGCTCCTTTGCGCCGTCCGCCAGCTTCTTTGCGCCTTCATCGACCTTGTCCACTCCGTCGGTATAATCGCGGATCCCGTCCGCCAGCTCGCCGACACCGTCGGAGAGCTCTTCGGTACCGTCCTTTGCCTCCCTGACGCCGTCCAGAAGCTCGCCTGTCCCGTCCGTAAGCTCATCTCCCGAATCCTCGAGATCGTCCACGGCCTCGTCCATGTCATCAAACGCATCGTCATGGTCCTGATCAAAATCCTCCTCAACATCCTCATCCATCTGAAAGATGTTAGAGAAGACCATGGTAAGGCAGGTGCTCATTTTGAAATTCGTGGCATCCATCGTGATCTCGACACTGTCCGGTATGTCCAGCTCGTCGATCCGGTTTTTCACATCCTCGCGGTCCTGACGGTCGCCTTCCTTTTCCTCCTCAGTCCTGTCATCGCTTATGTCCATGTCGCCGGCTTTGTCGATAATTTCCTTCGCCTGGGTCCTTGTGGTCTTTAAGCTGTCCTCGAGACCGGGAAATGCCATTCCGATGACCATCGTGTTCTTTCCCTCGGAGATCACGGAGCCGTTATCGATATCGATATTTTCCGCCGTGTCATTGGAAAAAGCCATGCCCGTCACAGCCGCAAAGGGCACATAGACATTTTTGTATTTCACATTGTTGGTATAATCAATGTGGATCCTGACCTTTCCGCTCTTCCCCGCCAGATCCTTCGCCGCGATCTCTTTTCCGTCGAGATAGTAGGTGATCTTCTCCGAGACAGGGGGCTGCTTGGAAGTCTTACCCTGATAAAAAATATCGTTCCCGTCTGCTTTCCAGACGATCCCGTCACCATCCTTTTCTCTGTCAAAGGTCTCGTCGCCCTTTACGTTCTCTATGTCCGTAAGAGCGGATGAATCCTGGATCACAGCCTTGTTTCCCGGATTTTTAAGCCAGTTCGAGACAATGATATCGCGCTGGTTTCCATTCGCGTCCGTAAAAACATAGACAGTTTCCTCCTTCTCCGCATTCCGGGAGATCTGCCCGGCCGCACTGGACATCGCCTTTTCAAGGGCCTCATTCGCGGAGCCCTCGTCCGTGACCGCCTGAGTGGTTTTGTCCCCTCCGTCAGTATCTGCCGCGGACACAGCCGTCGCGAAAGACCCCGCCGCCAGGGCAGCTGCCAGTATAAATGCCAGAAACTGTTTCTTCTTTATCATTTTGCCAACCTCTTGTTGTTATATTGTTATCCGGATCCGGCAGTATAAGGAACTGCTGCTCCATACTTTAATTTCAATGACACACGCCAGTGCATATGTCCCTGTCATCGACTGCTATAATATAAAAAAAGGACCGGATATGAGAATATCCAATCCAAAATTCATGTTGCGTGTCTGTATACAAACACTTCATTATGTATAATCCTATATCTGTCTTCCACAGATATTCTGTGATCTTCCCCTCCTGTCACAGCTCATCCAGCATCTCCCACATGGACCGGGTCCCGATATACTCATAGATCGTAGCCATCTCCTCAGCCGGTATCGTCATACCGGTCCGGATCCATTCCAGAACAACATATGTCATCGAATTCGCATAATATTTTGCCAGGTTGTCCGGGATCATCCAGGGATGAGTCTGCTTTCTGCCCTCTGCCCCGCGCTCACGGAAAATATCCAGTAAAAGCTCCTGTGCACATTCGTTGACGATATCGGAAAAGGAATTCTGTCCCTCGATCTTTACCGCCCGCATATAAAAGTCCCTGTCCCTAAGCAGGTTCGAGAAGATCAGGATCAGCGTCTCTCGGTACATATGGTTCGAGATCAGGATTCTTACCGGATCGAGGATCTCCCTGCGCACGATCCAGGAGAGGAGATCATACTTATCCTGAAAATGATTATAAAAAGTCACACGGATGACGCCTGCACCGTCCGCGATCTGCTTTATCGTGATTTTTTCAAAAGGCATCCTGGTGACAAGCCCCTTCAGGCTCTGCGCGAACGCCTTCTCTATATCCCTTTTATCCTCCAAGTGCACCCTCCGGTCAGATTCTTACCAAAGCCGCCTTAAAAAAACCAGTAACAGTTCACCAGCGTGCTCCAGATGCTGCGCGCGCCTGAACAGTTTCAATTATATTCATTTTGCGCCAAAATGCACGAAAAAAATTTTATAAAACCAGTAACAATATGGAAGTTTACGTTACAGTGCCGTCAGAAGATAAAGCAGGGGCTGATGCAGGAGATAGACGAGCAGGGAATGCCTCCCCATCCAGTTCAGCACAGGTACGTTCAGGTGAAAAGCATCCCATGTTTTCCAGGAAGCAGTCTCCCTCCGGGAGTCCATCAACAGATGCAGGAACATTCCCGCCCAGAACAGGAAGATCCAGGGGATCAGGGAAAAATAATCCGTGGAAAAAAAACCGGGCATGGGAAATCCCAGCGCCGTAAGAAAAAATCCGGCCGGTCCTTCTTTGTACAGAGCTGCCGGAAAGGCCGGGCTCAGGAAGGGCCCTATCCTGAGAAAGCCTGCGTTTACCCACCTCGTGATGTGAAAGAAAAGAACACAGAGAAGAAGGACGAATGCATACAGATTTTTCTGCCGGGCCGACGGGCAGGCTGCAGGAAATCCGTCCCGGCAGCGGCTTTGACCTGTCCCGGTTCCACGGGCCGACGGGCAGGCTGCACCAGGGCTGTCCTTTCTCCCGAAAAACCTTTTCAGTACGCCGGTCAGCAGCATCGCCATTCCCAGAAATGTCAATACGCCGAATACAACTCTTTCCTCATATAAAAACAGGATAGTCACAGCGGTCACTGCACATCCGGCGAGACTGACCTGCAGACCTCTGCGGATGATATGTTTTGAAAAGGGCACGCAGAAGCCGGACAGAAGAATAAAAGTCCTGCATATACTCTGCTGCCAGAGATGCCCTCCTGTTCCCTCGTACCAGGCTTTGAGGACAGGCATGTCCGCGCCGGTCCCCGACAGATACAGCAAATCCCAAAGTCCGTGGTACAGGATCATGCTCACAAGGGTCAGGCCGCGCAAAAGATCAAGTGTGCCCAGCCGGGCATTATTCCTGTAAAGCCTGTTTTCTTTTTTCACATTTGCATTTTCCTGTTTCATTGGTACAATATAACCGTTCAGCGCAGACCTTTTTAAGCGCCTGCGATCAAAAGCCAAAAAACCGACAGCTTCAGCACAAAGCGCTGTCATATCGGAATAAAACGGAGTGTTATCATGGAAATTGAACGAAAATGGATGGTAAAGGGATGGCCCGAAGAATCCGGCAAGCTTTCCTTTCTTGAAGAACACCTCATGCGGCAGGGGTACATCTGCACGCGCCCGACGGTCCGCATCCGGGAGGAAGCAAAGACGGGGGGCAGCACTGCCTATATACTCTGCTTCAAATCGCCCGGGTCCGCGGACGGGCTCTCCCGCGAAGAGATCGAAATTCCGGTCTCAAAGGAGCATTTTGAGCAGCTCGAGCGACTGATCGGCATCCCCCTCATTAAAAAGGTGCGCCGCACCTGGCTTCTTTCCGACGGTCTTCATCTGGAAGTGAACCTGGTGGACGAGGGGCTGCCCTCTGAATTTATGTACGCGGAAATTGAATTTTCGTCCGAGCAGCAGGCAAGGGAATGGGATCCCTCCTCCGCCGGCCTTTCACAGTATCTGGATGACGACGTGACCGGACAGCCCAGGCAGACCATGGGCGCCTTCTGGACTGCGACGAGGCTTTTACCCGGCTCAGGAGCTCCGGGCAGATAAAAAAAGGCGGAACCGGGGTTTCGCATTAGCAGCCGTCCTTATAGAGCCGGCTGCACCTGGATTTAGCGGTATCTGGCCATTTCCCTTATCAGATTCATGTTTTCAAAAGCCACGGGGATCCTGAGCTCGCTCTCATTTCCCCCATCGGTCTCGTTTGTGACCGCTCCGTAGAGGATATAGAACCCGCGTCTGGCATCCACCTTCCTGAGCTGCGTCACGGAATAGACCGCATAGCGGGGCTTGCTCATGGTCAGGGAAAGGACCCTGTGGTAGACGATCTTCTTTTTGTAAAGCTCGATCCTTGCATTCTTATACAGACGGGTCCTTCCGGAGGAGAGGAACCATGCGGTCGGGAAGGCAAAGACGGAAGGAAGGACATAGACCACCGTCAGCAGCCCGATCAGCTTCAATACAAGAGAAGGCACTCTTTCCGCACTCAGCATTCCCGTATTGATCATCGCGATCTCAAAGGCCGCCAGAATGAGCCCCGGGACCGACAGGCTCATGATTTTCCGAAAAAACCATCCGTTTCCTTCACTATATACATTTTCGTCAAAATTCAGTGTTCTCACAAAGGCTCCTCCCTCATTGATTCATTTCAGACTGATCTGCCGGCAGCTATTCAGCGGACAGTCACCGCCCTGCAGGTTATGCCACAGCCGGGTGCGACATGCAGCGTCACCTCACTATTTTACCCGTATATTATTAAATTTCAATCTATTTGAGGATTATGTGCTTCTATTTTTAATGTTTTTTTGTTATGATATTTGTGATTGCGGCTTTTTCATTGAAGCGGCATCAGCCTTTTGTTTTAAGTTCCATCATTTTATCATCACTGATCAGGAGAAATTACATTATGGATATGGACAGTCTGCTGCAGTATCTTAGGGATTTCAATTTTGCTTCCATCGTGCTGCGGCTTTTGCTCGCCTTTTTATGCGGCACGGTCATTGGTTACGGACGCGCGCGCAAACAGCGTTCGGCAGGGCTCCGGACCTTTATCCTGACCAGCATCGGTGCCGCGCTCAGCGTGCTGCTCGCGACCTACGAGTACCAGATGCTCTGCGGTCCCTGGGCCGATGTGGTCGCGGAAGTGGGAATGAAATTTGACGGCTCACGCTATTCGGCCCAGGTCGTCAGCGGCATCGGTTTCCTGGCTGCGGGAACCATCATTTCCGTCGGTCACCAGCAGGTGTCAGGCCTGTCTTCTGCTTCCGGCCTGTTTGCCTCCGTCTGTATGGGCATTGCCGCCGGAGCGGGCTTCTACGAGTGCGTCGTCGTCGTTCTGATCATGCTCGTCCTTGTTCTGGACGTCATGTGGCCCCTGGAGCCGGCATTTAAGCGCCGCCTCAGGAACATCACGATCTTTGTTGAATTCAACTCGCTGGAGGATCTCAACGACATAACGGAGAAGGTAAAGTCACGAAACGCCCATATCTATGATATTGAGGTCGAGCGCTCCAAACGCGAGAAGGACAAATACCCCTGCGCCGTCATGGTCCTGAAAATGAGCCGCGAAAAGCCCTCCCACTCCGGCATGCTCTCCTCGATCGCCGAGCTCGACTGCGTGCGGACCATCCATGAGCTGATCTCGTAAGTTTTCAGTCCCCTGTATATTGAGTCCGCATTCTTCAGTTCGTGAGTTTTTCAGTTCATAAAAAGTCCTAAAAGGAGGTTTCAAGTGCTCCCCGTTTTTGATGGTCTTCGAGATATCAATTTTCTGAATGTCCTGTTCCGCATGCTGCTGGCGGCGGCCTGTTCCGCCCTGATCGGCATCGAGCGTTCTATAAAAAACCGCCCCGCCGGCTTCCGGACCCATATCCTGGTCTGCATCGGCGCGACGACGGCATCCCTGACCGGCCACTATCTGTATCTGGTCTCCCATCTTCCCACTGACATGACGCGCCTTGGCGCCCAGGTCATCACCGGACTGGGCTTTATCGGCGCAGGTACCATAGTCGTGACCCGCAAGCAGACAGTCAAGGGCCTCACGACCGCTGCAGGTCTTTGGGCGACCGGCGTGATCGGCCTTGCCATCGGATCCGGCTTTTATGAAGGAGCCATCCTCGCTACAGCCTTCGTCCTCTTCGCCGAATGCTTCTTTACCGACATCGGCCAGAAGATCCGCTTCACACCCGAATTCAGGGCAGTCATCAACTATGAGTCCAAGCAGGCCCTGGACCACACGCTCCGTTTTATCAAGGACCGCGGCATAGCCATCACCGCCCTTCAGGTCACCAGCGAAAACGACGGCGAAAACTATGCCTACAGCGCATTTGTACGGCTGCGGCCCACTTCCAACCTCAATCCCGAGCTCCTGATGGAAAACATCACCGAGATCTCCGGAGTTCTCTCTGCCTTCATCGTAAATACGAATGCGGCGGGAAAAAAACAATAAACACTAATCACTGTTCATTGCCTGACGGCAAAACGTCCTCAGAAGGACATCCATAGAAAACAAACATAGAAAACAGACATAAAAAACAGACATAATTTAAAAATGGCCGCAGGACATGAAAAAGCCTGTGAAGCAGCAAGCGCCCTCCCGGGTCCTCCTGTTTCACAGGCTTTTTTTATGCCGTAAGCGTAAGACCTTTTTGGCAGTTCATCCAGTTCATCCCGCCTTCTTTCCTGTCCTGATCCTTGCAAGAGCAAGAACTGAGGCAAGGGAAAACACAAAGCACCCTGCCAGTGCGAGCATGGCCGTCCGCATGCCCCAGCGGTCCCCGACGAAGCCCGTCAGAGCCGTAAAGGCAAAGCCGCCGATCCCTGTCGCGGTCGTGATCATGCCTGTCGCGGTCGCGGTGCGCGTCCCCGAAAAGCGGAGCAGAATGGTGAGGACACTGGGGTAAATGGCACCGCTGAAAAATCCAAGGAAGACACAAAGCACAAGGACCGCAAGGCTGCTCGAGAGCATGGAGATGATGACCGTGATAAAGGGGATCGCGATCACGGATATCAGAAGGATCCGGTAGGCTTTGGCGGAAAACCGGCCGACCAGGACCCTGGAAGGGATCATGACGACCCAGAAAAGACTGAGCGCCAGCTTACCGGTAGTGGATTTTAAAACATCCGTAAAGAGGGTATCCACGAAGAAGGCGAACCCGTTCTCGAATCCCACGTAGATGCACATCACTACACAGAGCAACAGGACGCCCGCAAGGACAAAAGAGCCGCCCTGGGCGCTCTGAGAGGTCCTGACTGCTGATCCCTCCTTCTTCTCTCCCTTTGAGATGAACAGACCTGTGAATGCGGCCAGGCTCCCTGAAGTAAGGAGCGCAAACAGGGTCCGCCAGCCAAATCCCAGGTTCAGGTAGAAGGACACCACCAGCGGCGAGACGAAAGCTCCGAAGGCGTACATTGACGTCATATAGCCGATCTTGCGCTTACCACTCACAGGATAGTTATCTGCAAGGGCGGCGATCGAGATAAACTGCAGAGCGCTGGTCGTAAGCCCCAGGAAAAACACGCTTCCCAGGAAAAGCGGCTGGGACCTGGTGGCCAGGGCGGTCAGAGCCGCCGCGAACTGAAGCCCCAGAAGGATGCGCATGCAGTTCACCTTGTTGCTGCGGTCCGCCCAGGCGCCTAAAAGCAGGGGCGCCAGCATTGTCGCAAACAGCTCCACAGATGCGAACAGCCCCATCGACAGGGTGGACAGATCATAAGTCTGGCCGATGTTCCACAAGCTAGCCTGGTAGCCGCCCGCCTCGAATCCGTTGATAAAAATAATCAGAAAGAGGATGATCCACAGGCGGCCTTCCTTTGCTCCGGATGATGCCCCTGCAGAAGATACCGCCCCTAAGGACACCCTTTGGGATGCTGTCCTTTGGGGTGAAGTTTTTGGGGATGGCCCCCGTCCTGCCGGTACTGCCCCGGACGATGTCCGTCCCGCCTGCATGCTGCCCTGCCTTTTTTTCTTTCTTTTTCCCATAATTACCTCCCGGGTTATCATCAGTTGTTTTCTTACTTATACCCCATGCCGCAGCGCGCAAGCGCGAAGGCACCCGAGGCGTTTTCTCGAATGCAAAGCATTCGATGAAGGCAGAAAACGGCGATGGGATCAACGAAGCGCGTGACGCGCAAGCGGCACCGATTC
>DEPS01000170.1 GCA_002358875.1 Lachnospiraceae bacterium UBA3386
AGAGGCAGACAAAAGGAATACTTGAAAACACCGTGAATAGTAACCGTCATTCCCACCAGATCATCCCCGCAGCTTGATACAAGTTGCGGGGATGATTTTTTTGTGATATGTTGGAAGGGGTGAAAGCAGGTATGATACAATCAAACAAGGCCATGAAACTACTGTTTCAGCAGCATAAGATCAATGTTGATGACATCTCTGCCGATAATGCGTATCAGATCTGGAAAAAACAGGATCAGGCGGGCAGACCGTATTGGGGCATCTCGAATTTTTGGCATTTGGATCAGAATGGTGTTTTTGCATCGGAAGATCTTTCACGCTTGGAATGGGATGGAAATGAAGTGCATCTCGATGCATACGCAGAGGATCAGATCCCGGGGATCCTCATAGAATCAATCGGGATCATAAAGGCTTGGATGCAGCAGTTAGAGCACGAAGAACCGGATATGCCGTTTCTGATATTGGCAAGCTATGACGACGGAGGCGAACTGGTGAACAGGGAAGACTTCCCGGACAGCTGCTATTCGATCACTTTTCGTTTCTGGGCGGCGCGCGGCGAAAATACAGTTGTGAATCTTGCGTCCTTTGAGGATTGGGAACAGCCTGCTCTTCTGGCTGGCTGCAACAAATGTACCCGCTCACTCTGATAAGGTGCATTGTATCAAGTATGCCGTGCAGACACAAAGCCCTTGAAAACGCTTTGTTTTCAAGGGTTTTTTCTTTGTGCGCCCGGCGAGCGCACGTTCTAAAGGGTGAAAGTCCCGAGACCGCCCGGCAGCGGGAAGGTCATAGCCAAAAGCCAAGGGTGTCCGTCGTGAGGCGGAATCTGAAGGAAGGCGGCGGCAAAGCTCTGGCCCGACGAACAGAAATCATGTCAGGCTGCAAGCGAGGGTAAGACTGCAAAGCAAGTCAAAGCCCAATAGCTGCACGGAATCGCTTGCGGTAAACATGGCGGGTATAAGAGTGAAAGAATGTGTGAGTACCCGGGGAGGTCTCACAGGCGGTATGAAGTAGACGTTATTCGAAAAAATGCTGTAGTAACAACGAACTGTGAGAAGTCAGCAGAGGCCATAGTACCTCGGGAAAAAAATGAGGGAAGGGCCGAACAATCGTAAGTCCGAAGAGACGCAGGAAGGAGGTCAGCATGAAGAAAGCAGAATACCCCGGAAACGAGGGCTGCCCGCAAAGGGATAAAGGAATAATCGGTGATTGTCAGGAAGAACTTCTCCATGACAAACAGAAAGCGGGTATCAAAACGTTCACACAGCAAATTCAGCGTCTGTTCACTGGTTTGCTGATTCAGCATCATAACCATAACGCCCAGCTTGCTTGCGGCAAGAAGCAGCGCCGCCGATTCGGGTGTTCCATGAATCTGGGCAAGGATCAGATCTCCTGCCTTCACCCCGGCAGTGGCGAGGATATCCGCCGTCTTATCCGCTAAATGAAACAGCTCGGCATAGGAAACCGTTTCACCCCATGCCAGCAGCGCAGGCGCGTCAAGTCTCTCCCTGTTGGCATTGTAAATTGCCCTGTAAACGCTTATGTTCGTATCATTCATTCTTTTTATTCATTCTTTCCAAAGCCTCCTGGCGAGCGGTGCGCTTTGCCGGATTTCAGTTTTTTTATCATTTCTCCCAAATTATATCACGGTTTTAACACTGTCAATTAATATTCTCCTTGCGTTTCCAATATCTGAAATTAACATGAATGTCCACCCTTCGGCCCAGCTATACAGTATACTGAAAGGGTGGGAAAGAGCACTCAAACCACAACCCACGCCCCTTTTTCCTTCTCCACGCGCTAAGCCTTCTCCAGCTTTTTCTCCCCAGCTTGTCCTACAATCAAATTTTCTTAAATCCAACTGAAAATGCACCATCCATCAAAAGTGGTGCATTGTATCAAAACACAGGCAGTTATTACGACTTCATTCCAGCGCTGCCCCCTCCCATGGGCACAGCGTCCCTTTACTTGTATTTTACAACCGAATCCGAAAAAATCCATACTAACCTTGTCAGTACTTATAAATTCAGCCCTTACGACAAAAATACATCTAAAATTCTGTGTAAAACGTCTTTATTTCCGGCGCCGATATCGGGTCGGGGATTGTGTGTTTTTTCATCAGGAGTTTGGGCTATAATTCCTTCCGGTGCTCTTTTTCATGACACAAAAATTGTACCAAAAAAGAAGAACGCTTCCAAATACGTCCTTGGTTGCGTTCTTCTTTTTTTGGGGGACTTTTTCACAGCCCCCCTTTGCTTATGCAGATGATGGGCCGGTGACGGGCGGACTGTGCGGTGCCGCCTTCCGGGATCGGGATCACGCCTTATCGTCGTTTGTGACGCCGAGCAGGATTTTCTCGCCGTCGGCTTCCTCCACGAGCGTGGCGCGCAGACTCACGGGCTTGGAAGCGCCGTCCAGCAGAAGCCGGTAGCGGTGGATGAAGAAGCCCTTTTCCTGTATCTCGCGCAGCATGTTTTCCTTTGTGAGAACGCGCAGATGCCTGTCCATGTCCGCCGGGTCGATCGCTTTGGGCGCGTCGCTTATCACATCGGCGAAGAAATCCTCCCCCTGCTTTGCGAGGCCGAAGCGCGCAAATTCATTTGAGGGGTTATACTGCGTATAGTGTCCGGTCACAGGATCGACCGTATAGAGGACGATGAAGCTTGGGGACAGGGCGGCGATCCTGGCCAGGGCTATCTTTTCCTGCCGAAGCTTTCTCGCCTCCTCCTGCTCCTTCATGTGTACGTCAATGTTGCTGACACCCAGAATAAGGCGGTTGCCGCCCTGCATCCTTGTGATCTTCATGTTCACATACATTGGCGTTCCCGTGTCGATCAGCCGATATGTCGTTGTGAAAACGCCCTGTGTGTCTATTTCACGGAGAACCGTCTCTTTCGTGAACAGGGACAGGAACGGCTCTCTGTCCTCCATATAAATGCGGGTCATGGTATCGCGTCTTGCTGACTCAAAGAAATCCTCACCATGGCGCACAACAGACAATTCTTCACCGCCGACCTGAGAGGAGTATTCAATGTAGTCGTTTGAATCCAGGTCGATCACAAAGATATTATAATAGTCCGCAGCAAGGGCCTGCGCAATGTCGGCATACGTTTCGCCTTCACTCGGTTCACTGACAGAGAGCACGGCAATCGCAACCGACTCCCGCCCACTCAGAGGATTCTTTCCGATAACCCTTACGAAAGAACGTGCGACGGATCCGTCCCGCATCTTCTCATCGACAAATGCGCGGTTGTTATTGTCTTTGCTTTGCTCGATCGCTTTCATAAAACCGGAGCCGGGCCCTTCGTGGGGAACAGTATATTCCAAATTCGGATCAGACAGGTCGAAGCCGAAAGCGCGTCTCATGAAATTACGGAAGGATTGATTGCTGCGTATATACTTTACTTTTTCTCCTCCGGCATTGACTTCCATAATACCCATTGGAACCGTATCGAAGGTGTTCTTTGTCGCACTGTCATCCATATTTGCTAGGAAGGACAGGTCGAAGAGGTTCACCCGTCCGATGCGCTCAAAGTAATTAGATTCCTGTGGGTTTTCTCTTGGTATCAGTGTGTTGCTCTCGCGCAGCGCCTTGAGCGTTTCAAATGATATCGGCTTGCTGAAGTAAAAACCTTGCAGCTTGGAGCAGCCGATTTCCCGCAGGAAACGAACCTGATCTTTGGTTTCCACACCTTCACATACGGTGTCCACACCGAGAGAAGTCGCCATCTTCATCAGCTCGGTCAGAATGATTTTTCCGCCGTCTCCCTCATCCAGCTTCCGCATGAAGCTCATATCAAATTTGATCAGGTCAAACGGAATGCTCTGAAGCACGTCCAGGGATGAATAGCCGCTTCCGAAATCGTCCATCCACACGGGGAAGCCGAGATCCCGGAACCTTTCGACCTGCTCTTTCATGAATTCAAAGCTGCCGCCGATAACGCTCTCTGTAATCTCAATGGTGATCAGCGACCGATCCACGCCCGCTTCGTCAACCCGTCTGCGGATTTCTTCAACGATGTCGCAGGCGTCGAAATCTGAACGCGAGAGGTTGATGGAATGGGGGACAACGAAGAGCACCTCCTCTTTCAGCGTATGGATGTCCTCCAGCACCCGCTCCAGCACGTAAAGATCCATCTTGTAAATGAGTCCCGCGTCCTCCAGCGCGGGGATAAAGCTCCCCGGAGAGAGAAAGCCCTTTACCGGGTCAATCCAGCGCGCCAGCGCCTCCTCATCACAGACCTTCTCGTTGACGGCCCGGATGATCGGCTGGTAAAAGACCTGAATCCATCTCTCCTCGATAGCTCTGTCGATATTCTCGACGATGTACTGCCGCATCTCCGCTTTGTCGATGAGCTTCTGCGTGTAATAACGATAACAGGAGGCGTAGGCCCCACTCAGCTCGTCGCAGGCGAGCCTGGCGCGGTCGCAGGCGAGGCTCGCATTGAGGCGGCCCTCTCCGTCGGAATAGACGCCCACATGAATCGGGAGAGATTTTCCTCCATTTAAATTCCGGCAGTCGTGAAACATCTGGTGCAGCCTGTCCTCCAGGCCCGACATCTCCGTAATCACGGCAAAATGGTCGCCCCCCAGGCGGCTGCTGCGGTCGTTGCCGTAGTAGCGCACAAGCAGGCCCGCAAATTCCTTGAGCAGTTTATCGCCCTCTTCGAAGCCGTATTTCCCGTTATAGAATTTCATACCGCTGAAATCCATATACAGCAGTGCGGGCTCCCCGCCGCGCTTCAGCACGGCGTTTTTTTCCGTCTCGGCCAGCCTGAAGAAGCTGGTCATGGCCGGAAGGCCGGTCAGCATATCCTTCTCGATGCTCTCCCGCAGCCTCTCCTCCAGATCGCCGCGGTATTCCTCTTTCTCATTTTCAAGCACGAAGCTGTGCAGCAGGCAACCGCCGAGAATGCAGCCGATGGCGTACATCGGGAGCAGCGAATAGAGGGTCTGCAGAAGGTCAAAGACGGCCATCGTCATGCTGAAAATGCCGACGGTGCGGTGGCGGAACCTTTTCGTCCCCTTGCTTTTCAGCGCGACGCCAAAGGCGTAGACCGCCGTCATCAGAAACATCGCGATCTGGGCAGCCAGCGTGATATAGCGCGCTATCAGGGGGTGATAGACATTGTTCTCATCAAAGCTGAAAAGGATCGGCGTGAAGAAGTTTAAGAGCACGACGACGATCTGGAAGGCGAAGATGAGCTTGCCCGCGATATCGAGCAGTCTGGCAAAGCGGTTGTCCCGATCAAGATAAGCGATCGCAAACTGCGTCCACAGCAGGATCGTAAAGGCCATGGCGATAAAATACAGCGCGGTGTCCGCGTAGACGAGACGCATCATCTGCCGCTCGTACAGAAAGCCCCACAGAATATCCGTGATATAATAGGCGATCACAGAGAGGGAAAACGCGCGATAAGCCCGACGCGCGGGGATGGGACTGCTGCCCCTGCCCTCCCCAAGCACATCGTAATTGATCATCAGATGGATAATAAGCCCGAGAATGCTTGCACCCGAATAGCTCATACGATCACCTTGCTTTCCTCGTCGTCGCGGGCGCGGCCATGCCGCTTTTTCCGACGGGACAGCCGACGCGGCGGGCCGACCTAATCTCCGCACTATATTACCTACCATTATAAAGGTTGAAATCGAAAAAATCAAGGCAAAAGCGAACAGGCCTCACGGCCGTTTTTGTACTTTATCACACATCCTGCTGCGTTCCTGCCGCCGCAAAGTGAGATCCTTCGCCGGTGCGAAGCCATGACAGCAAAAATGAAGCTGCTATATAATTATCTCGTCTACAGTCTGAGGGGGCGAGAAATTCTCGCCCCCCGCTTTTTGTCCTGTATGGTTTTGCCGTTTACTTTAACTCGATTTTCTCCTGCTCAAACAGGAGGGAAATTACCACCTTTCTATCGGCGAGGATTTTATCTCTGACAACGAGAAGTGTGCTTAAAGTGCTCCCCTTCTCGCGCTGCTTCTCACCTTTTTTCGGTCTAATCTTCGTTTTCTTAATTTATCCTGAAATTGCACCAGCCGTCAAAAGTGGTGCATTGTATCAAAATACTGTTCCTTTGCCATACCCGTACACAATAAGACGATAACCTGTGAACCCTCCCCAGGCGCACGGCGGCAGTCAAACCCATAAGACAGAAAAACGGCCTCTGCCGAGCGCCGTGGAGGACGGGGCAAAAGCCGTAATGTGCCTGATTTCAAGGGATTTATGGGTGGTTTCGCCTTTATGTGATTGTATCCATTTTGGCAGAGAGATTTCCACGGCCCCGGCTTTACAGTC
>DEPS01000188.1:0-8847 GCA_002358875.1 Lachnospiraceae bacterium UBA3386
TCCTTTTATTTATTCATACTTGTTTGTGAATGCGAGGCATTGGCCACAAATATGATAATCCGGCGCGGATGCAAAAGCAAGGTGACCAACCGGAAGCCTGTCGGGAAATACGACTGCTGATGTTCTTCCATAACTTTAAAGAGGAGGAGCTGCAGTTGCTGCATCACTGCTTCATCATAGACGTATTTTTAAAACACCCTCTTTCCGGACAACTTTTCCGGAAGGAGGGTGTCTTTGTAAGTCCCGGGATAAGGATGGAGAGATCGATCAGATACTCCAGCCTGCACTTGCTGCCTGCAGGCTGGTCATGCGGCGGAACATACTGTCCTCTTTCGCAAGAAGTTCGGAAGGGCTTCCGTTTTCCACGACCTTTCCGTCCGCAAGGACAATGATCCGATCCGCGGCTTCCACAGTCCGCATACGGTGGGCGATGACCAGCACGGTTTTTCCTGCCAGCAGACGGGACAGGGCTCCCTGCACTTTGCTTTCGTTTTCTACGTCCAAAGAGGCGGTAGCCTCATCCAGCAGAATGATCGGCGCGTTTTTCAAGAGAGCTCTGGCAATGGAAATACGCTGGCGTTCGCCGCCGGAGAGCTTCGCTCCGTTTTCACCGATCGGTGTTGAATAACCCTGCGGCAGCTTTTCCACGAATTCGTCACAGTTGGCAGCCTTTGCGGCGGCAAGGACCTCCTTATCCGACGCTCCGAGTCTGCCGAGCCGGATGTTTTCCCGTCCATAAGAGCGGTCATTGAATGAAGACTCAAAAGCAGGGTAGATGTATTGTGCAGGAGTGCGGAGGCCGCAGGCGCCAGAAGCCCCATGGCCCCAAGGAGAATAAGTCCGCCGTTAAAGCCGATTACAAAGCGGTAATTTCCGTGGATCCGCTTCATCAGACGGTCTGAGAGCCGTTTCAGATAGACCAGTTCCTCCAGATTCTCAGCGGCGATCGTGACATCCGCCACCTCACGGGCGATCACAGCGCCGCTCCCGACCGCGATCCCCACATCGGAAAGCGAGAGGGCCGGCGTGTCGTTAATGCCGTCGCCGATCATGACGACTGTCCGCCCTGCTTCCTGTTCGGCTGTAATATAGGCGGCCTTGTCCTCCGGCAGGACCTCAGCGAGGTATTCGTCCAGATGAAGCTCACCTGCGATCGCTGCGGCCGTATTTCTGTTGTCTCCTGTGAGCATGACTGCCTTTTTGATTCCGGCTTCGTGAAGGCCTTCAATGGTCCCGGCCGCCTCGGGCCGCAGCGGATCCGAAATTCCGATCGCCGCGGACAAAATTCCGCCCAGAGATACAAACAGCCAGGAGAGTTCATCCGGCAGGGCCAAATACCGCTCCTTATCCTCCGGGAGTATCACAGTCTTCTCGTCTTCAAACACAAAGTGGCTGCTCCCGATAACGGCCCTTTTCCCATTGATCTTCGTGGCGATCCCGTGGGCAACAATGTACTCCACCTCGCTGTGCATTTCGTTGTGGGCAAGGCCGCGCTCTTTCGCGGCACGGACGACCGCATTTGCGACGGAGTGGGGAAAATGCTCCTCCAGGCAGGCGGCGATGCGAAGCATTTCGTCCTCCTTCCGGCCGTTAAAGGCTTCCACCTTTACTACCGTGGGACAGGCATTCGTCAGCGTCCCCGTCTTGTCAAAGACCACCGTATCGGCTTCACTGAGCTTTTCCATGAATTTTCCGCCCTTGACCGTGATCTTCCGGCGCTCTGCCTCACTCATTGCGGAGAGGACACTCAGCGGCATGGACAGCTTCAGCGCGCAGGAGAAGTCAACCATCAGCACGGAAATGGCGCGTGTCACATTCTGCGTCAAAAGCCAGGTCAGCGCGCTTCCGCCAAGGCACCAGGGCACCAGCCTGTCAGCGAGGTTTGAGGCCTGGCTTTCCACATCGGATTTCAGCCGCTCGGAGTCCTCGATCATGCGCACTATGCGGTCATAGCGGTTCTCTCCGGCCGTCCCCGTGACCCGGACGACGCAATTGCCCTCCTCGACGACGCTTCCGGCATAGACTGCCTTGCCGGGAGACTTTGCGGCCGGGACGCTTTCTCCGGTCAGAGACGCCTGATTAACCATCACGTCTCCCTGTTCGATGATGCCATCCAGGGGGATCACATGACCGGTGTGGACCATGATGAGGTCTCCGGGGAGAATATCGCTCAGAGGAACCGGCGTCTGACCGTTCTCGCTAATACGCCAGACCTGATCCACCTGCAGAGCCATGCTGCGGGCAAGATCCTCCACCGACCGCTTATGCGTCCACTCGTCCAGCGTCTCGCCGAGCCGGAGCAAAAAGCGGACCGAGCCTGCAGTGGAAAAATCTCCTGTAAGCAGAGACGCCCCGATGGCGACACCGTCCAGGACCTCGACCGTTATGCGCCGCTGCATCAGCGCTTTGAGCGCATTGCAGATACGCGGGATCGACTGAATGACGCAGAGGGCATTGCCTACCGGCGTCGGCAGAAGAAGGCATCTGGCATAATAGCGCGTCACAAGACCGACCAGTTTTTCCTTATACTCCCGGTTCATTGAGCGGCTGCTGTGCACAAGGGGCTTAACCTCCAAAGCGGCCCTGGCATACGAAAAAGAAGCCAGCGACCGGCAGATCTCCGCGCGATCTCCTTTATAAACGACCGTCACGCTCAGAGTGCGCTCATGGACCGCAGCCTGCTGCACGGCAGGCAATGACTGCAGCCACGCCTCCATCAGATCTGCCTGTTCGAGGCTCATGCTTTTCACATCTGCCCGGAGGCGGATCCTTCCGGGTGATTCATGAAGAATGAAATATTTCATGCCTCTGACGCGTCTTCGATGACGGCCTCCTCCTCTTTCGCAGCGCGCGCTTCGTTGATTGCCTGGGCGTCCGCAATAATATCAGAACAGTTCTCCTGGATCGTATCCACGTTCTTCATGACCTCATCCTTGCAGCGAAAAGCGGCCGCCGTCACATGCGTGTACACCTTTTTCGCATCCTTACTGCCTAGGATCTTCAGGCCCGCTGATCCAAACAGAGCTCCTCCCGCAAACAATGCAATCTTATTACCGATACTCATTTTTGTTTCCTCCTTTTTTAATTTCACCGTCATATGACAGGTGGTTACAGTTCAGATGGCCGCGAAACTCAAGGTGTTTTTGCGCGTTTCTCAGCGCAAAAACCCGAGTTGAACGGCGAAAATCCCATCGCTTTAGCGATTTGGAATGGGATTTTCGCAAGTTACTGTCACGCCCTCAATAGGGCGTGAACAGTAACGACAGGTGTTGTCTGAATGAATGGTTTTACGACAGTTTCTTAAACAAAGAACTCAGTCCCTTCTTCTCATAGGGTGAAGCCTCTATACCCAGACAGGTATAGCCCGTCTCATCGATCGCTTTCTTCAGGACATCATTACTAACTGCTGACTCTGTCAGGAAGGATGCTTCCTTTTTAGCCCGGGATGCAGTGACCTTCTTCGCGGAAGGAACGGCCTTCCTGATCGCATCGCAAATATGCGACTCACACATACCGCACATCATCCCGTCGATTTTCACAGTTGTTTTGAGCATAGTTTTTTCTCCTTATATTTCCTGTATCCTAAGTTACAGTAAAGTCCGCCCCGCATCTGTTAGCAAATGCTAACCTGCACCCCAAAAAATATGCCGCTCCCGCGGCCTTACCTGTGAATCAATATCCCTTGTCGGAGCGCCTGTGGCGCGGTTCTCTACGACGAGATCAGGCATTCTTTTGTTAGTGACTACTAACAAGAATGCCACAGAAAGGCCCCTTTTTCAAGAGGCCTTCATAATTTTGTGAAATATTTTTTTCTAAACCGCTTTCAGAACTTGGATTATAAGCATAAGTATTATTTTAGGCGACCCTTTACAAATAACGATCCCTTCCATCGAAATTTCACCTTATCCAAGGCACTTTTAAAATCCGGGCATTGTGGATCATCTTCTTTCCCTTATCTCAGAAATATCAGTTCTGAGAGTAAGAAACCAGATCCCTATCCAATAAACTCCTTCCGTGATACCGCTGCGGCACTCGCCGCCCATCTCCTGCATCATTTTTATTATGCTGTGCTCACCTATGCCGTTGCTCTCAACGGACCCGTCCGCCGACTGGATCCGGTTCTGAAACAAAAATCCGATCCTTTTATCCATCTGCATTAAAACGATCCGGACCGGCGTCTCGGCATCCGCATATTTTACAATATTGGATGTAATATTGTCGAGTATGCGCACCACGTAATCCATATTGTACTGGATCTGCAGGTCCTTCCAAGGGACCTGCACGTCAAGCTGAAAACCTTTTTGCTCCAGGTAGCCGCAGGCCTCCGAAAACAGGTCAAAGAACACCTCGGAGAGTGTTCCCGTTTCAAGCTTCACCGTCTGATTATGTCCCGACTTGAGAGAATATTCCAGAAGCCGGTCTGTGCGCTCTTTCATCTGCAGCGCCTTTTTTTCGATCTTCAATATGTATTCTCTTCGCTGGCTCTCGTCCTTATATTTTTCTTTTTTCAGTATCTCCGCATATAGCATGACAGCCGTGATCGGGGTGCGCAGATCATGAGACATCTCAGTGATGACCCTCTGGTTTTCTGCGACAATTTTCTCCTCTTCAGCTTTGGCTTCCAGAAAGGAACGACGCATGCTTTCGAGACCTTCCGCCAGAACAGACAGTTCATCACTGCTTTTAACTGTAATAGGGATGCCAAGACTTCCTCCTTCCAGGATTTCCACTTCCCTGCTCAGCAGAAGAATATATGCCATTTTCCTCCGGATCCCCAAAAGTACAATCGTCAAAAACAGAAAAAAGCAGATACTCAGTTCAAGTATCCGAACCTGAGTATATATCTGATAGCGATAATTTCCCATGAGTGTGATCTCTGCCTCCCCGTCTGAAAAAACCACGGTATTATAGCTCATCCAGTCATAATCCGACCTGACGATCTCATTCGTCCAAATCTCCTGATCCGGGTAATTTGAATCAAATACCTGAATCCCGTCCTTATAGACATTCAGCTGGACCATTTTCTGTTCTTTTACCCATGCGCTGAGTTTTTCCGTATCCCGTGACTGCAGGTTTCCCTCTGTAATGTACTCCTGCAGAGATGCCATCAGCTCAGAATTCCGCTTTGCAAAATAATCACTTTCGTCCAGGCGGTGCTCAATGATATATTCGCCCGCATGATCCAGCACAAGAAAAAGCACTCCGCAAAAGAGTGCCGCAAAAAGCAGTAAAAACAGCATTTTTATATAAAGAGAGTGCCGTCTATGTATGAATCGCTTCAAAACGATAGCCTTTCCCCCACAAAGTCTTGATATATCTGGGATTTTTGGGATCTTTTTCTATTTTCGTGCGCAGATTCCTTATATGGACCATAACAGTGCCGTTACAGGAATAAAAATAGGGTTCCTCCCATATGCTTTCATACAGGTTCTGCGCGGAAAAAGTCTTACCGCTGTGCTGCATCATCAGCAGCAGGATGCGGTATTCATAATTTGACAATTCCTTCACTTTCCCGTCAACGATGACTTCATTATATTTCATATTGATCTTTATGCCGGATTTTTCAATATATTCCTTCTGTCCGTCGTCAGGATCGGCTGCCTTTCCATTATATACCGTATAACGCCGGATCAACGCCTTCACCCGTCCCAGGAGCTCGGCATAGGAAAAGGGCTTGGACAGATAATCGTCTCCTCCTGCCATTAATCCGATCAGTTTATCCGATTCCTGTGACTTTGCCGTCAGAAACAGCACCGGAACATTGGAGGCCTTTCGGATCTCCTCACAGGTGCGAAGTCCCGACATGCCAGGCATCATAATATCAAGTATGACCAACACTACTGTTTCATCCAAAAGGGCAAGGCCTTTCTTTCCGTTCTCTGCCTCTACCACCCTGTATTGTTCGCTTTCCAGCAGAATACGTACACCTTCCCGGATATCTTCCTCGTCTTCTATGATAAGAATCGTTTCCTGTCTCATGTGTCTTCGCCCCGCATTTTTGCCAGTTTCTTTTTTACCATTTTCTCAAATACTGCGCTTTCTTTTCTCCAGGACAGATACGCCGCATCTTCCCGATGATCTTTTAGAGAAAAATTTTCAGATAGATATTCTCCCAGAAATGATGTCACCTTCATTGCGCCGGCTAAATTCAGATGGTCTCCTTTATCGAAGCTGTCCGTCTCCCAATCGATTCCTGTTTTTTCAAGCTGCAGATTCATATCGACATATTTCAGCCCTTTCTCCTTTGCATATGCCAGAAGTGTATTATGCCTGGCATAATCATAGTTATGCGGGGAAGGCGTACTCAGAAGGATCAGCTCCGCACCGCAGTTTTTGCATTCATCTATTATATGATCCATGTATGACAGAACTGTGTCCGTCATGGTTTTCTTTTCTTCTGTCTCCGACATATAGTTTCCCTTTTTGTAGGGATCTACAACAGTCCGGAAAACAAAACCCTTGTATCTTTTCTGCTTATAGTTCTTTTCCATAATCAGTGACTTCCATACGTCGTGTCCGCGAAAGAGAGGGATATAGTGATTCAATAAAGTCATCAAAGAATCATTCAGCTCTTTTCCGCCCTTTTTCCTTCGAAACATGACGTTTGTTTCCAGGATCACCAGCTTCGGGGACTGCTGCTTCAGAGCCATTTTCAGCGAATCCTCTGTCTCCTGAATTCTTTGTCCAGGCTGTCCGCATATAAATGCGGTGTATCCATGTTCTTTCCACAATGACATGGGAGAGATGGATGTATAGCTCAGACTGTCCCCCAGCACAAGAATATCAATGCTGTCTTTCTGCTCCTGCAGAATACCATACAAATTCTTATTTCTTCCCGGAACCAAACTTTCATCGCTCATCAGCCTGTTCTCTGTCACTGCAGATAAGAGGACAAACAGAATCATCATGATCGTCAAAAATGCTGTTACTCTGCCTGCCCTTCCCAATACTTTCTTAAAATCCCGCATAAATCATATCCACTGCCTGGTATCCGACTCCATAAGCGCCAAAGATAATTACGGAAAACAATAAACAATAATAAAGCGCCCAGCGGAGCGGCAGACACAGGTTCTTCAATCCCTGATTGCCAAATACCTGTTTTTCCTTTGCCAGATCTACAATAAATACAATGGCCGTCCCGACGACAACTGCCGTAATATCCGCCTGATCCAGACCGAGTTTCAGCAGCGCACCGCCCGCAAACTGCCCCGGAGACGCACCCTGAAACATACTGAGGAACATCTGCATACCTATCTTAAGACTATCTGCCCGAAAGAACAGTTCTCCTGTAAATACAATGACCCAAGTCTTCAAGATGCAGAGAATCCGAAAGAAAAATGCATCCTTATTTACATGTATTGTTTTGAGAATCCACCTGGTAAGCGGTTCCGCAGCGGCTTCCGCCAAAAGGATCACATAATAATACATGCCGAAAAAAATATAACTCCATCTCGCGCCGTGCCACAATCCGTTACACAGCCAGACAGGAAAAAGCGCCACAGCAAGCACCCGCAGCTTTGAAAAATATCTTCCGTTTTTTCCCTTTGAAGAGCGGCTGAGTTTTTTTACAAAAGCAGAAGTCGAGACCGGATAAAAAATATAGGTCCTCAGCCAGACTCCCAATGATATATGCCAGCGCCGCCAGAAATCAGACGCATCCAGTGCAAAAAAGGGCTGTCTGAAATTTTCAGGCAGGCGGACACCAAAAATTCTCCCGCTCCCTATCACAATATCTATGCAGCCCGAAAATTCCATGTACAGCTGTATCGTATAGGCAATAGCCGCTGCCAGGATCATCAGGCCATGATACTTCTCGTGATGGCCAAAAATCATATTGACCATCACATCGAGCCTGTCTGCAATGATCAGCTTCTTGAAAAGGCCCCACAAGATCCGGGTGAGTCCTTCAGTTAACTGCTCGCTTCTTACAGGTCTCCCTTTCCACAGATCATCTGAAATCTGCGTATAGGAACAGACAGGTCCTTCCATAATAATAGGGAAAAAGCCTAAAAACAGGGCCGTTTTGCCTGGATGTATGCAGACCTCCGCTTTTTTCCAATATACGTCGACCATATATCCGATCGCCTGAAGTGTGTAAAAGGATATTCCCAGGGGCAGCAACAGTGATTTTTGCGGCAGGTGGGGGAAAGCATGTACTTTGTCAGACACAGCATTCCAGTTTTCCACAAAAAAATTGTAGTATTTCAGATAGGCCAATACGCCTGTCAAAACGATAATGCCAAAAAGCAGAATACGCTTTTCTGTCTTTCGCGCTCTTAATTCTTGCTCCGACCTCTTCCCGGCCTGCTCTCCCTCTGCGCGGATCCACATCATACACACGCATATATAATGGGTAAACAGTGTGCTCCCGATCAGATAGATCAGCAATCTACCGCTGACCGACCAGAAAAACATACAGCTGGCACCGAGCAGTACCATCCACCTCGCCCTTTGGGGCGCGATCTGATAAAAAAGGATCACTGACGGCAGAAAAATAAATAAATAAGCGGCATTGTGATAGGCCAATTCAATTCTCCCTTAATCTATAGTTTTCCCTTATCCGGCAAATCATGTCCCACATGGCCTCTACAGAATTGAAGTTTTCAGGCCTGATCTCTTCCGCGCGAATACTGATCCCGAATGCCTCTTCCAGATCGGCAATGATGGAAATCAACATGATGGAATCCAAAATGCGGTCATCAATGAGCTTCTTCTCTTCTTCCCATGCTATTTCATCATCAATATTCTGTAAAACCTGTATGAGTGTTTCCATTTCCAGCCTCTCTTTCCACAGTTATCACTGTCTTTACAAAAACCTGTTGGTTTTCCCTGATCCTATTGGTTTTC
>DEPS01000188.1:8914-35165 GCA_002358875.1 Lachnospiraceae bacterium UBA3386
ATCCTATTGGCTTTCCCTGATCCAGCTTCTTTCCATATTCCACTGGTATGTTGTCTGCCTGTCCCTCACCAGATGCCAGCCGTCTTTACTGCTGTATACCGCCACTCCAGGAAGAGAACGGCTCAGGAAAAGCGACATTCCCTCTGTTACGGCATAGGCACCTGCACGATGAAAGATCAGCACATCGCCCACTCTGAGTTCCCTCAGACTGACGTTCCTGACCAGAACATCATTGTTTGTACAAAGCGCACCGCAGATTGTCCATTCTTTTAATTCCCCATACTCTTTTTGCGGACAGACCTGCATATATGGTTGATACATCCCCTGAAGCTGCCCGTCGTAACCAAACTGATGCATGCCCCCGTCGACGATGCAGTAATTTGTCTTTCCGATGCTCTTTAAATCCCTGACTGTGGTTGCATAGTACCCTCCCATAGCCGCCAGGAAGCGTCCCATTTCCAGGACAACCCTTCCCTTCCACTTCATGGACCGAATCGCTTCATTGAGGATCAGCAGTTCTTCATCCCCTTTCTCTTCCTGATCGGTAAAATACGGCACGTTTAATCCGGGGCCGTATTCCAGTGTCCGAAAAGAAAAATCATGCTTTTGTTCCATTGTAATCAGAAACTGATCCAGAAAGGACAATTCCTTTTTGATCACTTCTACAGATCGTTTACGGGTCCCTGAAAAGAAATGCAGTCCCTTTATTTCAAGCAGCGGATTGGATCCTCTCACCAGGACCAGATCCTTTACGGTTTCCTCATCCATACCGAACTGATTCCCGCTGCTAAGACGCAGATATATCTGAAGGCTCTGCCTGTTCTTTCTGCACCAATCCGCAAAATAGAAGTATTGATTCAGAGATTCGACCGTATAGGTACAGACATTTCCACATTCAGATAATATCTTATCAAGCTCTGCTTCTTCTTTTAAAACCCCGGAGATCAGCAGCTTTTGGGGAGAGATATTTAATGCTCTGCAGATTTCGTACTCTCCCATGGAACATACTTCCAGACGGTCTGCATCCCCCGCCATCTGCTTTGCCAGAAAAGGATTCGCTTTCATGGCATAACAAATATCCGCAGTTCCTTCTGTCTTGTGTTTTACATCCTTTATTGTCCGGCCTGAAGCATCCAGATCAAATATGTACAGAGGAGTACCGTACGCTAAAAATCCTGATTCCAGCATTTCCATTGTCATCATGTCAATCTCCATTCCTTCGATCCGGACCTTTTTCCAGAAGCGCCTCCAAACGCTGGCGGTCAATTTTCCCGTTTTTATTTAATGGAAACTGTCCCATGCGGATCATCTTTTGGGGAATCATATAAGCCGGAAGTCTGCCCTGAAGCTGTGCGCGCAGCTGCCTTGCATCCCCCTCTCCACAATAGTATGCCAGGATCCGGCTGTGCATTCTGTCTACCACACAACAGCTGTTCACCACACCGTCCAGCTGATTTATTGCACCTTCCACTTCCTCTAATTCGATCCTGCGGCCCATCACCTTTACCTGGAAATCTTTTCTGCCGGAAAAGTAAAGTTCTCCATCCCGTCCTATATAGCCAAGATCTCCTGTCCGGTAATATCTTTCTCCGTTCTCTTTCTTTCCAAAACGACGATTTGTTTCGTCCCCGTCATGATAATAGCCCTCTGACAGAGATTCACCTGACACGCAGATTTCCCCCGTTGTTTCCATCTCCGTAATGAGCTGCCCCTGGCTGTCCTGAAGAAAGACCTCTCTTCCCGGGAATGCCTTTCCGATCGGGAGCTTTGTATATTTTTCAGAAGGTTCCGTAACCCGGTAAAACGTACAGTTGCAGGTAATCTCCGTCGGTCCGTAGAGATTGACAAACTCAGCTTCAGGAAGGGCGCTCTGCCAAAGCTGCAATTGCTTCAGCGGCATCACTTCCCCGCTGAACATGACCCTTTTGATATCTGAAGGAACCCGGTACTGCAATCCATTGAGAGAGGAAATCAGAGTGAGTGCGGATACTGCCCAGATAAGCGTGCTGATTCTCTTCTCGCACAGATAGTCCAAAAGCAGCGGAGGAGTTAAAAACATCTTCTGAGGAATCAGGATCAATGACGCGCCGGTAAAGACGGACGCATATATATCTTTTACAGAAACATCAAAATCAAATGGTGCCTGATTGCCGATCCGTTCATCGCCGGTAATATGAAATTCTTCCACAAAATGCGTGATGAAATCGATCACTGCCCTGTGGCTGACTGTGATTCCTTTCGGCTTTCCTGTAGATCCCGATGTAAACATGCAATATAAAATATCAGAATCCCTGCTTCGTCTCCGTATGCCTTCCAGTTTTTCTTCATCAATTTCTGCCCGAAGGCACTCTTCGAAAAAAAGAACCCGGCCGGTAAAAGATATCTGATCCAGCAGTTTTACATGCTCCTGATCTGTCAGCACAACCGCCGGAGCCAGGACAGTAAATATTTCCCGAACTCTGGCGGCCGGTAAGCGGGGATCTAAAAACGTATAAAAACATCCTGCGTACACTGAACCGAACATTCCCGCAAGAGCAGCTGCACTCTTTTCCATCAAAACTACGATCGGCCTGCCGGATATCGTTTTTTCGGCAAAAACTGTTCCAATGGTCTTTGCTGTCTCCTTGACCTCCTGCCAGGACATAGACACACAGCCGTCATCTACGCCCGCATTGCTTTGTCCTGAAGCTGCTGTTTTCTCAAGATATTCCAAAATGTTGTTCATGCATCCCTCTACAGTAAAGAGAGGCAGTGTCATTCGCCTGACACTGCCCCTCTCTACTTTACTTTTATTTATGGTCAGACCTATGCTGAAACCATCGTAATATGCACTTCTTAAAAAATTCTAATGCTGGTCTGAAAAAATCTTAAGTCACGCGTCTGCAGTGACCCATGCAGTCCCTTATCCGGCTGCCATTTATTTTATTTCTCACTGAAATCCGTATCCATTGCAATCTGGAGCGTGAAATCGGGATAAGCCTCCTGAACGTCCTTACAAACGTCTTTATACACCTGGCGGCGGTCCGGTGCATCAAAGCTGACGACGATATCAAAGCGGATGGTCTTTTCCTTTTTATCGTAATAGAAGCCGTGCATCTGGAGGATATGTTTATGGGACATGACGATCCTGCTGACACTGGTCCTCGCCTTTACTGCCTCCGGGTCTTTCGTATTGACCGAGTACACTCCGATCGCGGTGAGTATGACGTCGTATTTCTGATAGACATCCAAAGTCACCTTGCGGATCAGTTTGTCCAGATCATCCGCGTTCAGCGTGTCCGGAACCTCTATGTGAATGGAGCCGTTGTAGGAGTCCGGGCCGTAATTGTGCAGGACCAGATCATAGGCACCGCTGATCTCAGGATAGCTGATAACAGTTGCTTTAATATTTCGTGCAAGCTCCGCGTCCGCCCGCTCGCCCAGCAGCTGGGACAGGGTGTCGCGCAGCATCTCGATGCCTGACTTTATGATGACAAGGGCGATGATCGCGCCAAGCCATGCTTCCAGCGAAATGTGAAAAAGCAGATAGATAGCCGCAGCGGCCAGTGTGGACGCCGAGATGATGGAATCCAACGTGGCGTCCTCTCCGGAATTTACCAGGGAGTCAGAATTGACCTTCTCGCCGACTCCTTTGACATATCTGCCGAGCACGATCTTGACCACGACCGCAACAGCGACGATGATGAGGGTCGCGGCGGAGTAATCCGGCACATCGGGGTGAATGATCTTTTTCACGGACTCTGTGAAGGCAGTGATGCCCGCGTACAGTACCAGAAGGGAAATCACCATCGCGCTCAGATACTCGATCCTGCCATATCCGAAGGGATGCTTTTTGTCCGGCTCTTTTCCCGCCAGCTTTGTTCCCACGATGGTGATCACAGAGCTCGCCGCGTCCGAAAGGTTGTTGACTGCGTCCATCACAATGGCAATAGAGTTTGAAGCCAGACCGACGACAGCCTTGAAAACAGCCAGAAAAACATTGGCAATGATGCCGATGATACTGGTCCTGACGATCAGGGCATCACGATCGTTCGTCCTTTGCATTTTTGTGTCCTTCATAGTCGGTAATCTCCCTTCTTCTCCATGCTGAAAAGAGCTTTTTTCAGCAGTGCCCGCAGCGTGAGCAGTTCCTCATCCGACAGCGGTATGCAGCCCCTAATGGCAGAGGGTACCGCAAGTGCCTTGTTCCTCAGCTCCAGACCGGCCGGCGTGAGCTTCAGATAGAGCCTGCGTTCATTGCTCTCCAGCCGCTTCCTCTCAATCAGCCCCTGCTTTTCAAGCCGCTTCAAAAGCGGTGCCAGCGTTCCGGAATCGAGTAAGACCTTTTTCCCCAGCTCGCCCTCCGTCATGCCCCCGAATTCCCACAACACCATCATTACGATGTATTGGGTGTAGGTGAGATTCAGACTTTCCAGGGGCTTCCGGTACTGCCTTACGACCTCCTTGGCGCAGGCATAGAGAGGAAAGCAGAGCTGATTTTCAAGACGGAGCTGTTCCATCGCTGTTCTCTCCGTCATATCAGTCTCTCCTGTTCTCAGGTTTGACCCAGCAGTGCCATTTCGGCGCCTTGGGCATAGGCTGGTGGGTGATCAGGGCTTTGATGACCCTGCGATGGGTAAAGCAGCAGCATATGGCCATTGCCGCGATGATGATCCTGGTGATAGTTCCTGTTGTCATATTTTTTCCCTCCGTAATATATTCGATCAATAGTGCGCTGTCTTATTGCGCGCAACCTTTGTATTTATCATATTACGGAGCGAAAGGAATTCAATTCAGAATCATACCGTGTCTTTCTCATAATGAGACATTCCCATATATATTCTCTCATTCAGACAGGCGCCGCTGCAGCGGCGGCGGGAGCGTCTGCTCATAGACCATGGCCAGCTTCTCCGGATCCGCTTCGAATTTCCCAAGGATCCACTCGCAGGTGAACTGGACTGCCCCCAGCACATACACGCGGATATACATCTCGGTCATTGCATCGACGGGCTTCCCGGGAGAAGCCTTCTCCACAGCCTGCTTAATAATCTGACAATGGATCTCCCGCATATAGGTGATAAAGGATTCAAGCCCGCTGGTATGCAGAAACAGATTTGCAAGATAAGCTTTTCTCTGATAAAAGAAATTTGCCGCATCGATCAGTGCCTTCTGCCACACAGCCCTGCTTCCATCCACCCCGCTCATGATCTCTTCCAGTTCCCGTGAATATTCCCACGCTATGAGATCGTATTTATCCCTGAACTGCCTGTAAAACGTCGCAGATGAATATCCGCAGTTTTCCGTGATGTCCCTGACCGTGATTTTATCTATGCTCTTTTCTTCTGCAATTTCCCGGAAAGATTCAGCCAGTATTTCTTTGGAAGTCATGCGTTTCAAATAAGCACCTCCACATATCCCAGTCTGACGGGATGTTGTGACATAACTTAGCTTTGGACGTACCAAGCCCCTGCATGGATTTGTCGATCATCATATGCCAGATATCATACTCGGGAACATCATAGTCATAGATCACCATGACATACCCGACCATCCTTCCATCCGCATAGATTCCAAACGGCTGGCACTGTTCTCTGTAAACGTACGCCTGAGTAAGACTCCGGATCGGATGAGACACAAATTTCTCCTGCCCCGGCATCAGTTCCAGATTAAAGGCGTCAATAAAGTTATCTTCAGTAATTGCTCTCAGTTCTACCGCTATTTCACCTTATTATTTTCTTTTACTCTGTCCGCATAAGTGATATCTAAACCAGTATTATTCTCATCTTATTGACACATTTCAATAATGTATTTCTCTTTTAGTTTTGAGCATCTATTAGGAGGGATGATTTTCTCATGCTGCAATCTTCCGGCAACAATTCCAGGATGTATTCCGATGGATTTTGCAAATTCAACTATTTCTTCATCTGATGTATACTTTGACGGAGCGAACCTCTTAAAATCTATCGGGGAAATCAAATAGTTGGATGAAAATCTGTCCGCTTCCTCCTCAAGACGGTTATTGATGGTTTTCATTTCCTCAACTGTACTGCTAATAAAGACGGTTTTAGTTTTCTGCTGAAAAACATGTTTTAATTCGTGGAAAAGAGAAAACCAAAACTTGTCGGCATCCAAACCTCTGTTATTCATTGCAAGAACAACTCTTTCATCTGTTATCCATTTAACTGCACCATTAATACCCGAATTCTTCAGATGAGGAAGCAAAACAAACGCCACTCCACACTCAGCAAATACTTCCCGCATTCTGGGCATAAAAACATCCGGCCTCTGTAATGCCATACTCCTTAACTCAGGTAAATAGCTTCTTAGTCTCTCTGCATTATATGGTCTGGTTTCAATCTCCTTAGCCATGTTAATCGCCGTCTGTATCCATGCTCTTGAATTTATGATCTTCTTTTCTGTATCTCTTGAAGTACCGCTCCTGAAATTCACGAGAAAATCCGGCTGTAATAATATTCTAAGATCAGCAATCATTAAATAATTACATAGTGCGACAATCTTTTCAAACACATCTTTTGTATTTGGAAGGCCGGCAACTTCAACAAAATATTTGTAATCTATCTGCCTGACTATATCCTTCTGCGCATCAAGTTCTTTAGCCTGTAAAATTTCAATAATCTTCTTATCATATGTATTCTGTAAATTCTGCCAAACCTCTACGCTTGTTCCCATCATTGTAGATAATTTTCTGGCAAGGTCATTTGAAATATTCGCCTGACCATTGATAAGTTTACTGAGAGTTTTTCCAGTTGTTCCCATTCTTGCAGCGAATTCAGCCTGACTAATTCCCATATCATCAATAATATCCGCAATATAATATCCCGGGTGAAATGCCACTATATCTTTGTATTCTGTTAAATTACTCATAATGGTTTGACACCTCCGTTACCTTTACTATCTTTATCGTTCTACACTGCGCTAGAATATCACCCTCAATTATTTCACTTCCACCATCATCACAGGGTATCATTGTAACTCTGTATCCAGTATTGCCAAGCCTTATGCTCCTTTCATCCTTTCTATCGCCTTTCAAGTGCTCGAAATGAAATGGAATATAATTTGCCACATCCATAAGCGAGTCTGCATTAATAATATAGTTTTCCGCTGCCTCCAACTTTTTTTTGACCTGTTCAGGATACCGCCATTTCTTTTTATATTTAGAGCTGAACTGCTTTTCAGCGGATGTATTCTTGTATTTTATCTGCATGCCTGAATGACCATATGGATTCCCTTTCTTTTTATTACCATAAAGGTAATTTTATTTTATCACAAATATTCGATACAGTAAACGGTAAGTTTGATAAACAACAAAGTATTTTACCTGAATGGTAATAAAATATTGGTATCAATAATCATGCAGCATTGAAATGCTGTTGAAATATATACAATAAAATAAATGCAGATATCCATCTGCTCTGCAGGGATATCTGCACCATTGTAACGGGCTGCGTATTTGAGAGGTGCCTCAATGACAGAAGGCTTGATATCAAAGCTCTTTGCTCTTTCTTCATCAATCATCCTTTTCGCTCTACAACAACTCCCAAAATACCTTCATACTAACTATTCCTCACCCTTTTTTATGGTACCGCTTCCATATTTCCGGTTGATCCTGTCCATCATTAAGTTCAGCTTTTCCTGTCTCTCCCTGGCCGCTCTGCGCTTTTCCTCTTCCCTTCGGGCAAGCTCCTGGAGGCGGGCAATTTCCGCCTGCCGGGCTGACTCCCGCTGCCTGGCGAGCTTCTCCTCTTCTTCATTACGTTCTGCCCACTCGAAGAGATCCATCTGTTTCAGCTGTTTTTCCGTGAGTCTGGATACCCCCACTCCGATCAGTCTGATAGAGATTCCCTCGTCAAAAAGGCCTCCCGGATCATTCAGCAGGCGGTCCGCAAGGCCTATGGCTGCAGCCTCGATCTCTTCCGCCCGGTCTGTCATATCAGCAAGCATGGTCTGTCTGGAATATCTGTTGAATTCAGAAGATTTGACCTGAAATGTGACTGTCTGTCCCACAAGACCGCTTTTTTGGAGTCTCCCCGCGACCTTGTGTGAGAGTCTGCGGATGACAGGCAGGCCGGCTGTCGCATAATTGTCCCGGTCAATATCCTCGGAGAGTGTCCGTTCGTTGGAGACACTCTTTGCCTGTTCCCGATCCGGGGTGACCCTTGATCGGCTGATCCCGTTGGCGCTGTCGTGGATATGCAGACCGCTCTTCTCTCCGAGGATAGACTGCAGCAGCTCAAGTTCCGCCCCGGCAGCGTCTCCGATGGTGTTGATTCCTACCTGCAGCAGTTTCTGCGCCGTCTGTTTTCCGCAGCCATAAAGGGCATTTACCGGCAGCGGCCACATTTTTACAGGAACTTCCTCCGGATAGAGTGTGTGCGTCCGGTCCGGTTTCTCAAAGTCACTGGCCATCTTGGCCAGCAGCTTGTTGGTGGAGATGCCGACATTTACTGTAAAGCCCAGCTCTTTCCGAACATGATCCCGGATCTGCTGTGCCAGGACCAGGGCGCCTTCCCGGTCCCGGGGAGGAAGCCTGTAAGTGAGATCAAGAAAAGCTTCATCGATGGACATCTGCTGGAGCAAAGGTGTGTAACCGGCCAGGATTTCCATCATTGCACGGGAATATTTTCGATAGGTCTCAAAATCCGACCGGACCAGGACCAGCTGCGGGCATTTCTGCAGTGCCTTGACCACCGGTTCTCCAGTCTGAACACCATATTTTTTTGCAGGGATAGATTTAGCCGTAATGACCCCATGGCGTGTTTTTACATCTCCCCCCACAGCGGACGGAATAGTTCGCAGATCCACTGATGACGGATCTTCTTCGAGCCTTTTGAGCGCAGACCAGGACAGAAATGCCGAATTCACATCCACATGAAAGATCGTCCGCTCTTCAAGTTCCATCTTCATTCTCCATGCCGCACGCCAGTGCGGCATCCCGAGCTGAAAGTATTTTAGATGCCGAAAACGTGCTGCGAAAAAACGATCTAAGATATACGAAAAAAGCCGCAGCAGGTATAACAATTATAAAGCGTGAAGTTATTTCAGGCAATTGTAAACAGGATCACCTAAGGCGGAAATGTATTAGCAGGCTGTTCACGCCCTATCGAGGGCGTGAACATGTAACGCCTGCGCGCGGCGATAACAAAGCTTTCGCATTGTCAATACGCTCACGCGGTGCCGCGCGCCAGTGCGGCCTCCTCTCTTTTCTCAGTTTTCACTTACAAATTCAAAATAATCGCTCTCGCTGGCAAAGAGCACATATCTTCCATCCACGTAACCCATGTATCCGGTTTCTGTATCGTAGCCTTTCATCTCATTCCTCCTCAATTATATATCCCTGGTTCTCCTATCTGTTATTATGAGTATCTCAAACCGGATGTCCGCACAGGCGGACATTTGTTCGATATATTTATCTGATTTTTTGCGTATTTTATCTATATTGTCTGTTATTTTGCCACTTCGTGTCACCCGTCGGATGGCAAAAAAATACAGCATACAAGCAGGCCAATTTCCGGACTCTGCAGGTGTGCTGTTTTTAGATTCACTGATTCCGCTCTCATCATAGAAAAATCAGGCAGCAAAAAAGGATGACCGTTCGTTTTCTACTCTTGAAAACGAACGGTCACCCGTCAGGATTTTTTATTTTCAATCAGATTGTATGCTTTTGCTGTATGCTTTAGTGTTCGACCGGTGTAACACTTGCCCAGTAATCCTGGATCTCTTTCGCCAGTCATCGAGGCTGGCTATAGATGCGGGATCAAAATCCTCTCCAAGCGTGTTCTTGATTGCATCTGCATTGTAGAGGAAACCTCTGGCTTCCACGCATACAGGGAAGCCGTACACTTTTCCGTCAACAGAAATGGCATAATCAGTGTCCTTCACCCACTCCTGATCACTCATATCCAGACCATACTCCGCATGCAGCCAGGCAGGCAGCCGGCCGGCGGGAGAAAGCCCCCGCTCGCCCCGATGATCTTCATTTGGAAAAGGATATAAGGATCCATGACAGAGTTTATAGATTCCATAAATAATCTTCATATGAAGATCCCTGGGGTTACTCCTGGGTCGGTTTCATGGGAACGCAGGCAGACCTTATCTCTTCGGAAATCATGTCCTCTTGTCCGGAGAGATATGTGATCCGCGACCTGGAGGTCGAACAATACAGTAAATTAATAAAGGAAGGCGCTGAATTAAAGGGACTTACTGTTCGTAATCATTTTCTTGTCCGAAGCATCCTGCTTCGGATCATATCCAATCTTTACGACAGTATCCTGGAAAAGATGCAGTCGAGTTATAAGATATCATTGGCCGATGAGATCCGGTTTTATTTTGATTCCAAATATTCAGAGCACATCCAGCTGCAGCAGGTCGCAGATCAGTTTTGTATCCACCCCAATTATCTGAACCAACTGTTCCATGATAAATTCGGAGTTTCTCCTAAGCAGTACCTGACCCGCCTGAAGATTGATAAAGCAAAGAATCTGCTTTTTTCGACAGATTTACCGGTCGTGCTGATTGCTGCATCTCTTGGCTTTCCGGATCAGCTATCCTTCTCCCGGACATTTAAAGACAAGGTTGGAATGCCGCCCACTGCTTATCGTAAAAGCAGCAGGCAATTTACAATTTGAACCTGTTTTGAGGAATTAATGACAGACAAAAAGCAGGTGCCTGCGCACCTGCTCTTCTTTCATATGTGTGGTAATGACCTCGCGTCCCCAAACGCGTATGACCAAAAATCACTCGCTGCTGCGCACATCCCACGGCTGATCCATTCAGTTTCCTGTTATCAGCTTTGTGTGGCTGCCGCTCTCCCTGCTCTTGGTCACGACGATCTGTTTTTCGATCCTTGACTTGAGCTCACCCACGTGGGAGATGATGCCCACAAGACGTTCTCCGCCTTCGGTCAGATCCTGCATGGCGTTCATGGCCTGGTCGAGAGTATCCTGATCCAGGGACCCAAAGCCCTCATCCACAAACATGGTGTCGAGACGGATTCCTCCGGCCCGGGACTGGATCTCGTCAGAGAGGCCGATGGCCAGTGAGAGGGAGGCCATGAAGGACTCGCCTCCTGAGAGAGATTTGACGCTGCGGGTGGTCCCGTTAAAGTGGTCTATCACTTCGAGATCAAGGCCGGTCTGGATCCTTCCGTCCGCGTCCGCAGCGCTGCTCCTCTTCAAGTCGTACTGATTGGAGGACATGACGGAAAAGCGCCTGTTTGCGCGCCTGATAATACGGTCAAAGAGGGACATCTGGACGTAGGTCTCCAGCTCCACCCTGGACTTAAGGCCGGAAGCTCCGGAGGCCGTATTTGAGAGGGCGTTAATCTCCTTATACTCATTTTCCGCCTTCGTCACTTTTTCGCTGTCGTCGCGCAGTCTGTCAAGGGCATTTCCGTTGACTCTGAGCCTGCTGTTGACAGCAGCAAAAAGTTCTTCGTTTTTCTTCAGACCCTCCTCTGTTTCCGCAAGCGTATTTTCGTCAGCCTCCCTGTCGTATTCGGGTGCTTCTGATATTTCATCAGCAAGAGAGCGGCACTGGGTTTCAAGTCCCGTGACGGCCTTTTCCGCAGCCTGCAGGCTCTTCAGAGTCTGCTCAACCTTCCCCAGGATCTCCCTGCTTTTTGCCTGAAGGCTCCGCACCGCTTCCTCCGCCTTTTTCCTGTCCGTGAAGTGAAGTTTATTGACCAGATCTTCTATATTCTGCTTGAGACCGGCCTGTTTTTCTCCCGCCTTACCGATCTCTACACCCAGATCATGGATCTCCTTCGTCAGAGCTTCAAGATTTCCTCCGATGACTTCATTGTCCTTAATCAGGTATCCTTTTCGTTCATCCTTCTTTTCCAGCGTTTGGATCCGTTTCCTGCAGGAGCTCAGTTCTTTCTCAATTTCTTTTTTCCTGTCTTCCGCGGATCGCCGGATGCTCTTTTTGAATATTTCCTCTTCTTCAGGCACACCTGCGCCATCCCTGGAAGCGGTTCTAAGGCTTTGGTCCAAACTATTTTCTCCCAGAACAGAAGCCGCGCCATCCCTGACAAAGTTCCATTTTTCCCGGGCGGAAGCCGCATCGGAAGCTGCTTCCCGGTGCAGATGCATGAGCTGTCGGTCAAGATCGGTTTTGCATTTTTCCCGGACGGGCATCTCTTCTTCGATCGCTTTTTTCCGGGCGTTCTTTTCTGTCAGGATACGGATCTCGTCAGAAATCTTTCTGAGGACACCCTGTACATTTCGAACAGCATCGTCCAGAACCGCGGGATCCGGAAGTCCTCTTTCCAGGGCCTCCCGGGAAATGTCTCCGACAAAGGGCTTTTCAGTGTCTCCGACAAAGGGCTTTTCAATGTCTCCGACAAAGGACTTTTCAGTGTCTCCGACAAAGGGCTTTTCAATTTTTCCGGCAAAGAGCTTTACAGAAAGGCTTTCCGCTTTCTTTATGCAGACTTCCCTCTGGTTTTTCGCTTTCTGAATTCCGGCGGCAGCCTGCTCGCTGATCTTCGCAGACTGATCTGTCAGATTTTTCAGACTGCGCTCCGCGGCCTGCAGGTCCTTCTCAAATTGTTTCCTCTCTTTCAAGGACCGCCCGGCAGCTTCAAACATATGCTCTGCTTCGTCGATCTCCCTGCTATTCCTTCGAACCAGCTCTTCTGAAGACGGTCTTTCAAAAGCCCCCTGCTCCCCTGACCCGGCAGCATCCTGCATTCCTGCTTCTTCTGCCGAAAGAGTTTCTTTCAAACCGATTTTTTCCAGACCGCTTTTTTCCAGACCGGTTTCTTCCAAACCGCTTTTTTTCAACCCGTTTTTTTCCGGACCGGTTTTTTCCAAGCCATTTTTTCCAAGACCGGTTTTTTCTGATATTGACAGCGGCCTTTCCCCGGTCTTTGCGGTGCTTTCACCGCTTTTTTCAAGGATTCTGGCAAAAGAGTTCTCGATCAGGCTGACAAGGTTCTGAACATTGACCTCCTGACGTGCATAGTCATTATCTGCTTTTGTAAAAGCATCCTTATCCAGTTCTCTCTGCCGGGCTGCCAGATCAACCTCCTCCTGTGTGGGGATATCCTTTTCCGGCCTGCATGGAGAAGGATGATGCAGGGAGCCGCAGACCGGACAGGGCTCGTTCTCCCTCAGCCTTTCCGCCAGGATCCCGGCCTGGCCTTCAAGGAAGCGCAGATAGACGTCATTCGCTTTTTCAGATGACGCTGCTGCTGCTTCCGCTTTCTTTATCTTTATCTGTTCAAGTCCGGCCAGCCTGTCCTTTAGTTTCTTTAGTTTTCCCTCATTGCTCTGCAGTTCTTCGAGAAGGTCTGAGCGCTCCCCGAGTCTTTGCAGGAGGTTTTTTGCAGATTCCTGCCGGGCCTCGGCATTCTGCCGGTCACCGATCTCCTTCCTGAGCCGTTCAATCTCTTCGTTTTGTTTTCTGCACCTTTCGACTGCTTCCTGTGCCTGCTCCTGCAGGTCTGCCGCTTCCCTGCGCAGATCCTTTTCCCTGCCCAGTTCGTTTTTAAAGTCCTGCAAGTCCTTCAGTCTGCTGCTCTCGTCCTTTTGCTCCTGCTGTTTTGCTGCAAGACTGAGCTCTGTGCCCGAAAGGCCAGCAAGCTCCTCCTTCAGTCTTTCAGTCTGTTCCCGGTATTGATCAAGCTCCTCCTGCTTTTTCTTTTCAAGCTTTCTGCTGTCCTGCGCCATCCTGTCCGCGTCGGACGCTTTGTCAAGGTCATCCAGAAGGCCATTTACACGATCCAGCCTGTCCGAGATCTTTCCCGCCTCCCCGCGGGCGGCAACCAGGTCCTCGCCGACCTTCTCAAGACCCGTAAGCTCCTCCTTCTGCGCCTCCATTCTTTTTTTAAGCTTTTCCTTTTCTCCGGCTTTTTGTCTTTGCCGGTCTGACATCTCACGCTGAAATTTCTCAGCGGCAGCCAGGTTTTTCCTCTCCTGTTCCAGGCGGTCATATTCCGGGAGAAGGTTTATTTCCACCGCGGCCTCTTCGCTGTATTTTGCGGCTTCCGGCTCTCTGTCCTTTGCCCTTTTATGCTCTTCCCCCAGGCCTTCCTTCTTCTCCCTTTCCTTCTCCAGCTTTCCGGTCAGGTCCTTCAGGTCTCTTTTCTTTTCCTCAAGCTTTTTTGCGTCATCGATACGCTTTTTCAGATTGTCCCTCTTTAAATTAAGCTCCTTTTTCAGCCGCACTGTCTCTTCCAGGGTCTGCCGGTCTTCCTTCAGGAATGCCTCGATCAGAAGCAGTATCTCTCCGGCCGTCTTTTTCCCCGTCAGGACTTCTTCCTTCCAGAGCCTTTCAAGGGGCTGGCTGCAGGAAGGATCGACGCTTTCAACATCAGAGCGGCAGCGCTGACGCAGGTTTTTGTATTCGTCCTCCGCCTCTCTGCACTTTATCTTGAGCTTTTCCTGCAGCTTCTGGTAGTTTTCCGTGTGAAAAACATTTCGCAGGATCTTCTTGCGTTCCGATGTGTCGGCAAGGAGGAGCTTGAGGAAATCACCCTGGGCGATCATGGAAATCTGGGCAAACTGTCCGCTGTCAATTCCAAGCAGGTCCGAGATGCTGGCTGTCACAGCCTTGTCCTTAGTCTTCACCGTGCCGTCCGGGAAAAGCAGTTCCGCCTGAGCCGGTTCTGTCGTCATGCCGCCGCCTCTTTTGGAAGGGCGTTCGTAGGCGGGATTGCGTTTTACCGCGTATGTTTTTCCGTTGCAAATAAAGGTAAGCTTTACATATGTTTTTGTCTCCGGAAGGGCATACTGGGAACGGAGCATAGTCTTTTCCCTGTTCGTTCCGCTTGCCTCTCCGTACAGAGCGAAGCGGATGGCATCGAAGACCGTCGTCTTCCCGGCTCCGGTGTCGCCCGTAATCAGGTAGAGGCCCTCTGTTCCCAGTTTATCAAAATCTATGATTTCTCTGCCCGCGTAAGGACCGAAGGCGGACATTTCCAAAGTCAGTGGTCTCATCTGTTTTTTCCCTCTCTTCTATCTTCAGCCGACAACTTATACCCCATGCCGCACGTCAGTGCGGCATCCCGAGGAGAAAGCCCGGAACGGGTTTCTCCGATGGGATCAGGCAATTTAGGCCGCGCGAGCGGCACAAATGCGGTTTAAATATTTTGCCATCGGGCAAAATATTTAAACTTCCGGCCAATTGGACCTCGAGGCTGGCGGCACTGTGATTTTACAAAAGTGCTTCCTTCAGCCTCCAGGGAGAATGCCGTCACAGTGTGTTCCAGATCTCGTCGATCAGCGAAGCCGCGAGTTCTTTCTGGAAGTCCGTCATGCCCGTTCCGTTCTGTTTGAGATACAGCTCCTCCAGCACCTCCGAGGGCTCCTTCTCCAGAGCCTCCTCCGCCGCTTCGGTGACTCCCTGCGCTCTCGTCCTGGCATTATCATAATCCAGCTCCATCAGGTTTTTGTAAAAATATTTCCTGAGCCTGGAGATTGCCTGATCCACATCCTGTTCGTCCGTCAGGACGATCCGGTAGTAATCCTCTGCCGACAGCCTGGCGGTGAAGCCCGGGGAAGTGAGCTCGGAAAAGCGGCCTCTGAGCGTTTTGAGATCCCTGGCCGCCGTGAGAGGAATCTGCCGGATCTCCACACTTCCCTTTTCCTTTATCTCCACGACTGTCACGGCCTTTTTCTGCTTTTCCTCGGAAAAAGAGTACTTGAGAGGAGATCCCGCATACCGGACAGTGTCGCGGCCAATGTGCTGGGGTCCGTGGAGATGCCCCAGGGCGACGTAGTCAAAGGCGTCAAAAACGCCGTAGTCCACATTGTCAAGGCCCCCGATATGCTTCTGCTCCGAATCGCTTTCCTCGGGCCGGACTCCGTCTGCCGTCACAAACTGATGGGCGACCGCGATATTTCTGGCTTTGGGGTCGACCCTTGTCTGCCTCAGAAGGACCTCCATGGCCTCAGTCCAGCTGCCGACCGTCTCATCAGGCCACGCCGCCCGGACCACGGCGGGATGAATATAGGGGATCAAATAGACATACAGCGCCCCGTACTCATCCTTTAGTTCAACCGGCCGGATTGATCTTGCGGGCTCCCCGGAAGACTCAGAACCGGAGATCCTGGGCGAGATATGGACCCCGCTCTGCTCCATGACACGTCCGCCATAAGAGACCCGCTCCGCCGAATCGTGATTCCCGCTTATGACAAAAACCTGAAGCTTTTTCTGTACAAGCGCTGCAAGAAAATCATCAAACAGATTGACCGCTTCCACGGACGGAATGGATTTGTCGTAAACATCCCCCGCAATGATCACCGCATCGGGTTTTTCCCTGTCCGCAAGCTCAGCGATCCGGTCCAGTATATATTTTTGATCCTCTATCATGGAAAAACCGTTGACCCGTTTTCCCAGATGAAGATCGGAAAGGTGGAAAAATTTCATCAGACTTCTCCTGTTTAAGTCAACATCTTTACAGTTATTATTGCCATCTACAATATTTTAACACAAATCAGCTCAATCACCACTTAACGGATGCTTTTTATAAAATGGTTAAGAGAGAAATATTGTCAGAAAAATTAAAGAGAATTAAATGGCTATCAAAATTAATAAAAGTTAAAGAAAATTAAAAAAATCCCAAAAACACAATGAAAAACCCGGCAGAGCCTGATCACAATTCAGGTTCTGCCGGGTTTTTATTTGAATCTTCTTACGGGACCATGGCGCGGATCTCTTCAAGTTCTTTTCCGCAGTATGCCTCGATCAGGGACGAGGAGACGTTTTTCTCGATTGCCTCGTAAACAGGGATGCACTTCTGGCGTACGACCAGCTTGTTTTCGTCATCCAGGCGGATGATCTGCGTTCCGCTCTCCACGATGGTGGCGACCCTGGAAGCGATCCTGTCGTCAGACTGCTGGCGGGCCTCCTGCTTGGCGATCTCAGCCGCCTCGCGGATGATCGCCTGCTGGTCCTCCGGCAGGCCGTCCATGAATTCGCTGCTGACGATCAGGGAGATCAGGTGGGGCAGATGGTTTGTCTCAATGACATAGTCCTGCTGCTCGTAGAGCCTGTTGGAAACGATGACCTCATAAGGGTTTTCCTGAGCATCGATCGTCCCCTGCTGCAGGCCGATATAGACCTCTGAGAAGGTCATGGGCGTGGGGTTGGCGCCAAGCGCCTTCCAGAAACGAAGGTGGTAGGGGTTTTCCATTGTACGGATCTTCTGGCCCCTGAAATCATTTGCCGTGTAGACGTCCTTGTTGGATGTCATGACGCGGAAGCCCTGGTCCGCATAACCCAAAAGCTCATAGCCGCCGTTCTTATAGACCTGATTGACCTGTTCCATAAATTCCGGGTTGTCGATATGTGCGCGCACATCCTCAATGCTGTCAAAGAGGCAGGGCATATCGAATACGGCGATATCCGGAAGGAAGGTGACCTGGGGAGCCGTATTCTGTACGACGAAAGGGATATCCCCGTCTTTACAGGACTCGAGAAGCTCGCGGTCGCCGCCGACAATACTGTTGGGATACACCTGGATGCGCATTTTTCCGCCGGACAGGCGCGATACCTCTTCCGCAAAACGCACCGCATAGATCTGTGTGACAGTGTCCTCAGGGCTCGATGTCCCCAGCGGCCAGGCATAGGTCTGGACTCCGTCGCCGGAACCCGCGGAACCGCCGCATCCGGTCAGCACGAGGGCAAGGAGGGCTGTAAGCAGGCACACGGTCATGAAACTGAATTTTTTACTGATTTTTTTCATGCTTTCTCCTTTCTTACAGCAGGCAGAGGCTGATCTGAGGAATGTAGGTGATCAGCAGGAGCGCGATCAGGAACATGATGATCATGGGCATTGCCTTTTTGGCGATCTCCATGACCGGTACCTCAGTCAGGGAACTGGCGACAAAGAGGTTGACACCGATGGGCGGCGTCACAAAGCCGATCGCCAGGTTGACGACCATGACAACGCCGAAATGGATGGAGTTCATACCCACTGCCGCGACGATCGGAAGCAGGATCGGCGAAAGGATGAGGATGGCAGGAGTCGTATCCATGACCATACCGACGATGAGCAGGAAAATATTGATCACAATAAGAAGGATGATCTTGTTTGTGAAGCTCTCCAGGATAAAGGCGCTGACCATCTGAGGCACCTGCATCAGTGTCAGCACGCGCGAAAAGGCAGTGGACGCTGCGAGGATGAACATGATCGGCGCGTAGGTTCTCATCGCCTCTGTCAGTATTCCCCAGAGGTCCTTTACCTTCAGGGTCTTATAAATGAACATACTGATGATCAGAGAATAAAAAACGGAAATGACAGCTGCTTCTGTCGGAGAAGCTATGCCGGAATAAATGCAGCCCAGGACAATGACAGGGCTCAGGATGGCGAAAAAGCTCTCCCTGAAGACCTTTAAAAAGCCTTTTTCATGGAGGGCGTTGATCTGGGCGTCGATCTTCTCCCTGTCTTCGCCGTTCTTTTTGCAGTATACAAAGGCGTAGGCCATGAGCAGGGCGCCGATCAGAACGCCGGGAATGATTCCCGCCAGGAACAGGTCGCTGACAGAGGCGCCGGACGCCATGGCGAACATGATGAAGGGAATGCTGGGCGGGATGATGACTCCCAGGCCGCCCGCGACGGCAACGATGGCCGTCGAAAAGACCTTGTCATATCCCATATCGATCAAAAGCGGGATCGTCATGCTGCCGACGGCCGCGACTGTCGCAGGAGCAGATCCCGAGATCGCTCCGTAAAAGAGGCAGGTGATGATGACCGCGCAGGGAATGCCCGCCGTGCGCTTTCCCAGGAAATAGGAAAAGACGTCAAACAGGCGCTTGGAGATCTGGCCGCGCGCCATCAGGATGCCGGCGAGGACGAACATGGGGACCGCAAGGAGCGGAAAACTGTCGATTCCGCCCACCATGGATCGGATGACATAGCTGGCGCTCGCTGTGAAGGATGAATCAAAAGCGCCGGGAAGCACTGCGACAATGCCCAGCGTGACCGAAACAGGAATGGCGATCAGGAGGCAGAGCGCAAACAGAATAAATACAACAATAGGTGACATACTGGTTCCCCCTTTTTAAGGATTATAAAGATCACTTTCTGCCGCGGTTCTCTCAGGATTTCCCGATGCGGGAAGGCCATCTCACAAGCTCCTCATTGTGCTTAAGGTTGTGAAGCTCCAAAAGCCAGCGCTCCACAATGCGAAGTACGCACAGGGAAAAGCAGATCAGCGGTGCCGACTGGATATAGTACATGGGGATCCCGCAGGCAGGACTGACCTGGCCGCTCCGGATCGTCGTCAGCAGATATCGCCAGGCGTAGGGTACCAGATAGACGAAAAATGCGAACTGGATCGTAAGATTCACAAGACCGATGACCGCCCTTCCCCTTTTGGAGAATATTTTGACAAACTGATCGATCTTAATGGCAAGGAACTTCTTTGTACAGAGGCTGACACTGATAAATGCCGACCATATAAACAGATAGCGGGTAACCTCCTCCGACCAGGAAAGAGACATCCCGAACGCATAGCGGGAAACAACCTGGATGCCCATGATCACTGCCATCAGGATCAGCAGGATCGTCATCAGGAACTCCTCCAGATATTCATCCACATAAAGCAGTATCTTTTTCACTTAATTTCAACCCCCTTTATTTTGGCTGCAAAAAAAGATCCGCATGATATTCCGAAACGTACAAGGAAAACTGCCCGCACAATCCGGTCTATCATGCAGATCATCAATTCTTTGCCGTCATTTTCCAGCAGCTGCCGATCAGAGGCTGTTATGGATCAGCTTCAGAACAGTATCCAGATCAGCTGCATTCATCTGTCCGGGCGCAGAGGCCTTGCCGACAGCGCCGAATGTGCAGGAGCTGCCGAACACTTCGCCGCAGAGGCGGCTGATCAGGCCGGTTCCCGCCATGGACATGGTAATGATGGGACGGTCCGCGTAATCGGTCGCCATCTCTTCTGTTGCGGAGAGGAGTACCAGGACGTCCTTCTTGTTTTTGGGCATCACGGCGATCTTGGGAATATCCGCGCCGAGCTCCTGCATCTTGCGGAGCCTGCCGACGATGTCGTCCTTGTCAGGGGTCTTGCCGAAATCATGGTTGGAGGCGACGACCTTGACGCCTGCCGCATGCGCTCCCGCGATGATCTCCTTTACGATCTCGTCGCCGGTAAACGCTTCCACATCGATCAGATCCACAAGGCCTGTCTGCGCAACCTGGATGTTGAGCTTTGCGTAGACTTCAGGCTCGATTGCCTTCTCGCCGCCCTCTTTGGAAGTGCGGAAGGTAAACAGGATCGGGACATTCTCTCCCAGCGCAGGGCGGAGGTCCTTCAGAACATCCTCAACCTTCGCAAAATCAAAGACACCTTCAAACCAGTCGACGCGCCATTCCACCAGATCCAGGCGGACCGACTTAAAGGAAGCGGCTGCCGCCAGAATTTCCTCTTTGGTAACGCCTACGATCGGAACAATGATCTTGGGAGTGCCTTCACCGATCTTCACGCCGCGGACTTCGATCACGTTTGCCATAATATTTCTCCTTCTGAATTTTTTGTAGTAAACGGCATAATGATCAAAATCCTGCCGTTCACTGTAAAGCTTATTATTTTTGATGTCAGGTTCAAAAGGTTTGTGGCTATACTGAGCTTCGTCAAAACCACCTTTTGCCCCGGCATCATTATTTCCGGAAAGTAAGATCCTCTTTATTCGCCGTAACGGATCCCCAGGACTTCCTTCATGTGATCGATAGGCATATCAACGCCTGTCCACATCTTGAATGCTGCAGCGCCCTGGAAGAGCATCATTCCGAAGCCGTTCATGTTCTTGCAGCCGACTTCCTTGGCAATGCGCAGGAACTCTGTTTCCGCGGGAGCATAGACCGTGTCGGTAACGATGAGGTCGGGACGCAGATAGGATTTATCGGGCAGCCAGGTCATTCCCTCGAGGGGCTTCATGCCGCAGCCGGTCGCGTTGGCAAGAAGATAGCTGCTTTCGATCTCCCTGCGGAGAGACTCGTGGTCCGCAAGATCAAACAGCTGTGCCTTGCAGTTTGTCTTCTCGTTGATCTTTTTAACGGTCGCTTCCGCGTTTGCCCAGAATTTATCTTTGATATTGAAAATGGAGATCTCCGCAACGCCGTCCAGTGCAGCCTGGATCTCGATTGCCGTCGCAGCGCCGCCGGCACCGACAACAGTGATCTTTTTGCCGATCACATCGATATCGTAATCCTTCAGGGACTGCATGTAACCGATACCATCCGTGCAGTGGCCTTCCAGGACCCCGTTTTTATTCACGATGGTATTGACCGCTCCACAGAGCTCTGCTGCGGGAGAAATCTTGTCGAGATACTTACCGACAACAGTCTTGTTGGGCATGGAAACATTGGAGCCCACAAGCTTCAGGGCGCGGATACCCTTGACTGCATCCTCAAGCGTGCTGTTGTCAACCTCAAATGCAAGGTAGGCATAGTCCAGGCCAAGGTACGCAAAGGCCTCATTGTGCATTGCAGGAGAACTGGAATGCCTGATCGGATACGCGATAAGACCTACGAGTTCTGTGTGTCCTGTTAATCTCTCTGCCATAATTATAATCCTCCTTTATTTTTAATATCTGCTTTTTTGACAGACACAGTGTTACAAAGTCACATTATTAATTATGCCTCTGTATTTATACAGTGTTTGTGAATATTCTTACACCCTTCCGAAAGCCCTTTTTCAAAACATGACAAAAGTGCTCCCATCGATCTCAGGGCGCTTAAAGACTTTCTCATGTCTTAAATTATAATTACTGAATTTTAATAGTTCCAATACTTATATTCAATGAAATCGATGCCCTGAGTCTATTGATTTGGTTCGTTTTTGGAATACATCTTTTACCGAATATTAAGGTATAATCTATTAAACAAGTACACACAATTGAACAACCCGTCAAATGCTTTGTTCCATATACCGGACAGTCTCTTTGCGCAGACGCAGAACAACTCCAACAACTCCATGTCCGGGATCATCCCCTTCCGGCAGAAGAACCGCTTCGGAACGAGCTGCGGAAAAAAATCTATTAAAGAGGTCCCAAATATGACGTTAAACCAGCTTCAATATTTTTACCAGGCAGCAAAGACCCAGCATTTCAACCACGCCGCAAACAATCTGAGCATTTCTCAGCCATCTCTGTCCAGAGCGATCGCTTCTCTGGAGGATGAGCTCGGTGTCGTATTATTTGAGCGGATGGGACGGAATGTCACCCTTACAAAAGCGGGACAGGTCTTTCTGGAGCATACAGAAAAGATCCTGGAAAATATTTCAGCCGCGGAGCGGAAAATGCATCAGCTGGCAGTCAATGGCGGAGCGATTCACATCGCCTACGTGTTTCCTCTCTCGACTTGGTTTATTCCTGAGGTCGCGCATTCTTTTATAAAATCCGAGAAAGACAGCAACATCACCTTTTATTTTGCGCAGGGACTGACTTTTGAAAATATCGAAGGACTCAAGAACGGAAAATACGATATCATTTTCGGCACGCGCGACACGACGGAAATGTCGGTCCGCTTCGTCCCCCTCATGAAACAGAAAATGGTCGTCATCATGCCCGAGGGACATGAGCTAGCCGGTCAGCCCTACATCAGTGCGGAAGCCTTCAATGATTATCCTGTCCTCACCTATGATCATACATCCGGTCTGGGCAAGCAGACCCGCATCTGGTTCAGGCGGTACAATCTTCATCCGCAGATCATCTGTGAGTCCCCCGACGAGAACGGCATCGCCTCCCTGGTCCGCGAAGGCTTCGGAATCGCGCTGATCGCGGATATCGGTTTCAGCTCCTGGGAGGGTATCTGCGTGAAGCCGCTCGCTTCGGATCAGGAGTTTTTCCACACAGTCTATATGGGATATCTTGCAGGTAAATACCAGAGTCCGGCAGTATCCCGGTTTATCACATTCATCCAGGACAACTATACAACGGATAACACGTAACACGCTTGCATTTATAGCATAGGGCTATCAATCGCACCGGAATTATGAATTAGTCATCAAGAATCCTTTGTCGTATAATTATATGTAATTGTTGTAATTGTAACTGGTGGGTCCTTACTTATCGGAGGTATTGGAATGCAAAACAACTTTAAAAACCTGTTTAGTCCCATTACGATCAATGGATTGACTCTCCCCAACCGCGTTGTCATGATGCCTATGGGAAGCGACCTCGCGGGACATACCGGCGAGCTGACAGACGAGCACATCAAATATTATGAAAAGCGCGCCCGCGGCGGCACCGGCCTCATTCTCGTCGAAAATGTATGTGTAAAATATCCTGAGGGCTCCAACGGAACTACACAGCTCCGTATTGATCAGGACTGTTATATCCCCCGTCTGCTGAACCTGACCGAAGCTGTCCACAAATACGGCAGCATGATCGGCGTGCAGATCAACCATGCCGGAGCATCCGCGATGAGCTCCAGGATCGGAATGCAGCCTGTTTCCTCCTCAACTCTTCCTTCCAAGCCCGGCGGAGAGATCCCCCGCCCTCTTTCCAAAGAAGAGCTTGAGAGCATCGCGAAGGATTACGGAAAAGCTGCTAAGAGAGCCCAGATCGCCGGTTTTGATGTCGTTGAGATCCATGCCGGACACTCCTATCTGATCAGCCAGTTCCTTTCTCCTTCCATGAACGACCGTACTGACGAGTTCGGCGGATCCGCGGAAAACCGCGCACGCTTCTGCCGCATGGTCATCGACGAAGTCCGCAAGGCTGTAGGCCCCAGGATGGTCATCTCCCTTCGTCTGTCCGTTGACGAGTTCGTAGATCCCGGCAACCATGTGGAAGATACTCTTGAATATCTCGAGTACCTCACCGACGGCGTGGACATGTTCGACACCTCCTCCGCTCTGAACCCCACCATCCAGTATCAGATCGATGCCAACTGGCTCGCTGACGGCTGGAGAGCTTATATGGCCAAGGCTGTTCAGGATAAATTCCACAAGCCCTGCGTGGCGATCGGCAACATCCGTGATCCTCAGGTGGCAGAGGACATTATTGCCAACGGCACTGCAGACCTGATCGGTATGGGCCGCGGCCTGATTGCAGATCCCGACTGGTGCAACAAGGCCAAATACGGCGATGTCAACACCATCCGCAAGTGCATCTCCTGCAACATCGGCTGCGTCGGAAACCGCATCGGCGGCAACCGCCCCCTGCGCTGCACAGTCAACCCCGATATCATAAACGGTGATGAGTATAAGAAGAACCAGGTATGGGAGCCCTGTAACGTCGTCGTCATCGGCGCAGGTACCGCGGGTCTCGAAGCTGCCTGCACTGCAGCAGAAGTCGGCTGCAATGTCACTCTGATCGAGAAGAAGGATGTTCTCGGCGGTCTTGCCACTGAGATCTCCAAGATTCCGGACAAGAAGAGACTGGGCGACCTTCCCAAGTATCTCATCTATCGCGCAGAGCACCTTCACAACCTCAAGATCATGACCGGCACAGAGCCTACTGCAGACTTTGTCAAGACCCTGAATCCCGATCTGATCGTCAACAGCACCGGCTCTGTCGCCCTGCTGCCTCCGATCAAAGGCCTGCATGACTGTCTTAACAGCGAGGAAGCAGAAGTCTATACCGTTTTCGATGTGATCAAAAATATTGAGGACGGCAAATATCCCGAGCGCTTCGACGGCAAGAAGGTCATCGTCATCGGCGGCGGCGCTGTCGGCCTCGACGTCGTGGAATTCTTTGCTCCCAAGGGCGCGGAAGTCTCCATCATCGAGATGATGCCCATCATCGGCAACGGTCTGGATGCTTCCTCCAAGGCCAGCACCAATGCCTGCATGGAAAAATACAACGTACAGCAGCTGACCAACACTGCTCTGCAGGAAGTCCGTCCTCACTCCTTCGTCGTCAAGACACCTCAGGGCGAGATCGTCGAGATGCCTTTCGACTACGGTTTCATCTGTCTCGGCATGAGAGCAAACGCTCCTGTCCTTGCGGAAATGACCGCTCTGGCTGACAGTCTCCCCAACACCGAGCTGATCAACATCGGCGACTCCGTGCGCGCCAGAAGGATCATCGACGGCACATGGGCAGGCAGGCACCAGGTCCTCGCGACTCTCGAGAGAATGGGCTTTATCGACTGATACTCCCGGCCTCACAGTGATGTGCTGATATATATGATCTGATCATATATGGCATTTAGATGAAATAACAAAAAACGAACCGCCCCCTGCTGCAGATGCAAGGCATCCGCAGCAGGGGGTTTTTATCGTTTAAACCCGCCATCACTCGTTTTCCCTCCTGTCTTTACTTTTTTGCGTCTGTTTTTTGCTCATCAGAGGGTGAATTACAAATGCCAAAAAACACTTTAGCTCTTACAGGTATACAATTCAAAAAAATCCCGCAGTGCCGGAACAAGCCGGCACTGCGGGATTTTCATTTTACTGTATTGTGACCCTTCCGTCGGCGGATGTTTTCTTCGCTGAATAAGGTCATGATAAGGTCATGGAAAACCAGGCCTCTGTTCTTTTGTTTTTTACAGCGGGCTCTCTCCGAAGACCTTCTTGTGCTGCGCGATCAGGAACAGAGTGCTCAGGGTCGCCAGGATGGCGAGAACAAGCATCATGCCCATCAGGGTGTAAACAGCAGCGCCCTCACCGGAGATGACGGTCAGCTTGGCAGCAACGACAGGGATCAGGTAGGAAGCAGCACCCATGAAGGTGTAGTAGATACCTGTATTTCTGCCCTTGGGGCCGGGATTGAACATCTGAACAACGCCGAGGCCGGTCTGCAGCGCGCCGCCTGCGGAGAAGAAACCGATGCAGAGGATGGCCGCGTAGACGATGCCGACGTTGTGGATGAGCAGAACGACCGCCAGTGCGATGGCAGTCATCACGGAGTCAACGATGATGACCTTCAGAGGATTCCATTTAAGCTTGGCCATCATGAATGCCCAGAAGATAACCGCGCAGAGGGAACCGAGTGTATAGATGGTGGTCATGCCGGCCGCCTGGACCTCGGTCAGTCCGGAATAAGCCTGGCCGAAAGCCTTGGTGTACTGCTGTGCGCCGTACATGATCGCCATGCACAGGAATGCGTAGAAGTATGCGAGGAACTTTGTGAACGCGCCGGGTTTGACTTTCATGCGGTCCTTCGCTGCCTGGATCTCGGCTGCGATCTCGTCTTTTCCGCCCTTGCCGTCTGCGCTTTTGGCTTTCTTCTTCTCGTCGTCATAAACATAGGGGGCTGCGCAGGCAAGCGCGAGCACGATGAAGGACATGACGAGCGGAATATAGATGTTCATCTTCCACATGCCGGCATTGGTGTTGCGGAC